>CANQWO010000012.1 GCA_947627565.1 uncultured Clostridia bacterium | reverse complement strand
TCTTAACCCCTCACGGAAATTCTTTGCCCTTGATATGCCTCCCGCAGGGAGCTTCTATATAAAGAATTTCGTGAACTTCTTAAAGTTTGCTCAGGGTGTAGCCGTCCTTCGCGTCCTTGACGGCGTACCCCATCTCCTTGAGACGATCGCGGAGTTCATCCGATTTCGCCCAGTCCTTTTGCTTCCGCGCCTCGAAACGCGCGTCCGCAACGGCCCGCACTTCCTCCGGCACGGCCTCCTCGGCCGCGTATGTCGCGAGATACTCCTTCGCGTCGTGGCGGAAGAGCCCCAAAAGCCCATACGTCTTCCGGATCTGATCGACGATCCGCCTCGCCTTGGGATCGCCCTCGGCGAGCAGTTTCCCCGCCTCCCGGAAGTACCCGAAGAGCGCGGAGAGCGCGAGCGCCGTGTTGAAATCATCGCGCATGGCCTCGTTGAATGCGGCGTCGATCTCGGGCATGCCCCCTTCGTCTTCGGGGAAAGCCGCCTCGATTTTTTCGATCAGCGTGTAGAACCGCACGAGGTGCGCCGCCGCGTCCGAAAAGAGGTTGTCCGTGATGTTAATGTCGTTCCGATAGCTGACGGAGAGCAACGCGAGCCGCAGCGTCTCATCGGAATACTTTTTCAGAAGGTCCTCGAGAAGGAGGACGTTGCCGAGCGATTTCGACATCTTCTGCCCGTTGATCTTGATGAGCCCGTTGTGCATCCAATAGTTTGCGAACGGCTTGCCCGTGAGCGCCTCCGACTGCGCGATCTCGTTCTCGTGGTGCGGGAAGATGAGGTCGCGGCCGCCGCCGTGGATATCAATGCGGTCGCCGAACGCGGCGCGGTTCATCGCCGAGCACTCGATGTGCCAGCCCGGCCGCCCCTTGCCCCACGGCGAATCCCATGCGATCTCGCCCGGTTTCGCCGCCTTCCAAAGCGCAAAATCATAGGCGTTCTTCTTGCTCGCGTCGTTTTCGACGCGCACGCCGTCGAGCATATCCTCCTTGTCCCGCCCCGAAAGTTTGCCGTAGGCGGGGAAGGAATCCACGTCGAAATAGACGTCTCCGTTCGCCCCTTCGTAGGCATGCCCCCCTCGGATGAGGTCTTGAATAAAGGAAATGATGTCGCCGATGTGCTCGGTCGCCTTGAGGAGCAGGGAGGGATCGTCGATGTGCGCCCGCTGCATGACCGCGTTGGTCTTCTCGATCATATCGCGCGCGTATACGTCGGCGGGGATGCCCGTCTCGCGGCTCTTCGCGATGATTTTGTCGTCGACATCGGTATAATTGCGGGCATACGTCACTTCGTAGCCCTCTTTTTCGAGAAATTTGCGGAAAATGTCGTAGACGATGGCCTGAAACGCGTGGCCGATGTGGGCGTCGCCCGAGACCGTGATGCCGCAGGCATACATCTTGACTTTCCCCGCCTCAAGGGGGACAAATTCTTCCTTTCTTCTCGTCAATGAATTATAAATCTTCATGCTTTACCTCGGACATGGTATGGCCGTTTTGCGTCTCCTGTAACATTTCCTCCACCGCGAAAACGCGCTCGCGCAGCGCGCAGAGCTCCTTTAACACGGGGTCCTCCTTCTCGGGGATGAGGTCTTGCGTCTTCTCGCCGCGGATGCGCACCACGCGCCCGGGGACGCCGACGACGGTGGCATACGGCGGGACTTCCCGAAGCACGACGGCGCCTGCGCCGATGCGCGCGCCCTCGCCGACCGTGAATCCCCCGAGCACCTTGGCGCCGCAGGAGATGACGGCGTTTTTACAAACGGTCGGGTGCCGCTTGCCCTTTTCCTTGCCCGTGCCGCCGAGCGTGACGCCCTGATAGATGACGACGCCCTCTTCGACTTCGGCCGTCTCGCCGATGACGACGCCCGCCCCGTGGTCGATGAACACGCCGGGCGCGATCTTGGCCGCGGGATGGATCTCGATCCCCGTCTTCCGCTTTGCGTGCTCCGAGAGGAGCCGCGCGAGCAGTTTCATGCGATGGCGGTAAAAAAATGCGGCGCGGCGGTGCCAAATGAGCGCGCGCACGCCCGGATAGGCGAGCCAGACTTCCGCCCTGCTCCTCGCCGCAGGGTCGTTTTTCATGGCCGCGTCGATATCCGCCCGTAATGCTCTGAACATGAGGCCCTCCCCTCTATCGTATGCGCGGCGCCGACGCCGGGCTCACTCCGCGATGGGCAGGCTGGTGATGCGGTATTCCCGCAGACAGTCGTCGCGCATCACGGGATTGTAGATCTTCTGAACGATCAGATAGTCGACAACGACGTCGCGCACGTTGGCGGGATCCATCGTAAACCCGCTCACGCCGAGAAGTTCCAGAACGTCCTCGAGCTGCATATGGCAGACGAGCGCCAGCGCGAGCACGGTGCACTTTTCGGGCAGCAGCTTCCCCTTTACGATCCGCTCCCAAAACCGCGGTTCGATCGAAAGTTTTGCGCCTGCGGACGCCGTCGTCTCGCCGCAATGGGCGAGCGCACGGGGCAGCGTGCGGGCAAACGTGTTCTCCTTTGGGTGAAAAAAGGCGTGAAACCGCTGTTTTACGGTCGGAAACCGAAAGGAAAACGCAAATTCGGTGTCCGTCAGGCCCTCCTTGAACCGCGCGAGCAGAAGTTCCGCGTCCTGTTGGCGGTCGAGCCGCATGCAGGAGGAATCCCGGCGGGCGATATTGCCGTCTTGCGCGACATAGAGGACCTCGGGCATGACGTACCCCTCGATCGCGCTGATCTTGACATAATCGGAATAGCGGGCGCAAAAATGCTCGTCGAGCGCCCGAAGATAGGCAGGCTGTTCCATAGTGCCTATTTTACCATCGGAAGCAAAAAAAGGCAACCGTTTTGTGCGCACCCGAAAAATTTTATTCGCCGACGCGCGCCACCGCGAGAATATTCCCGCCCCTCCCGCGGATTTTGCATGTTCCCGCGACCTTTATGGAAATTTTCCATACTGCTGCGCTTTTTACGGGAATTTTCCTTGCCGCTACGGTTTTCGCGCGCGGATTTCATTGCCGCCGCGGACACAGAATACCGCGTTTGTGATAAATATTTTCGTTAAAATTTGTCACAGTCATCGTAAATAACAAAACTTACAAAAATTTTCCGAAATTGTTTGAAAAATTATGTGAAAAATGCTTGCCAATTTCCGAGCCGTGTGTTAGAATATTACAAAAAGCAACTGGGAGGCTTTTGAATGAAACGTGACCGTGTTGAAGAAATTGCAGAACTCCTCGATAAACGTGGTAAATTAAAGCTGGAGGAACTCGACGACTACTTCCCCCATGTCTCGCAAATGACGCTGCGGCGCGACCTCTTTCAACTCGAACAGGAGGGACGCATCATCCGCGTGCGCGGCGGCGCGATGTCCGTAAAAGAAGTGCAGAAGGTCTCCGGCGAGCCCTACACCAAGAAGACGGCCATCCACACCGACGAAAAGATCAAGATCGCGCAGAAGGCCGCGCGGCTCGTCGACGAGAACACGTCGCTCTTCATCGACGGCGGCACGACGGCCATGTATTTGGCCAAAGAACTGCCCGATATCGACGTCCACATCTTCACCAACGGGCTGGCCGTCGCCATCGAGCTCGCGCAGAAAAAGAACGTGCATCTGACCGTGCTCGGCGGGCAGGTCATGAAGGACAATCTTTCGACGGCTTCTCCCGTGGCGAAATCGTATTTCGACAATACCAATTTCGAGCTCGCCATCATCTCGGCTTCGGCGTTCACGCCCGAAAACGGCTTTTCGTGTGCTTCGCAGGTCGAGGCCGACCTCCTCAAGATGACAAGGCGCAAGGCCAAGTCGATGTATATGATGCTCGACAGCTCCAAGATCGGGAAGATCATGCCGTATACGTTCGCCCGGCTCGAGGACATCGACGTACTCATCACCGACGACAACTTCCCCGCCGATCTCAAGGAGCAATTCACTTCGAGAAACATCGTCGTCATGTAACGCGGCGGGCGCGCGCAAAAAGCGCGAAGCGGGAAAACCGTGCGGCTTGAAACGCCGCGTCAAAACAAAAAGCAGGGGCATGTCTTTCGGACATGCCCCCTTTCGTTTGCGTCTGTTTACTTCTTTTTGTGCTCGGCGGAGAACTGCTCGATGCGCTCTTCCAGCTCGTCCTTAAATTGGGAAAGCGACTTAAACGGGAAGACGAAGCTGGGCTTTTGCTTGTGCTCCTCGAGGCGGCCGCGCACCTCCTCTTTGAGTTTTTCGAAATGGACGACGACCTCGTGCTCCTTCGCGAACTTGCGAATCCTCGCCGAGAGATGCAGCGAATTGCACAGGTCCACGAGGAAGACGCCGAAGAAGACGCCGACGACGAAGGCGAACTCGATATGGTGCACGAACCATGCGACGGCTTGGATGACCGGCTCGTTGATCACGAAATAGAACAGCGCCGCGACGAGCAGCCATAAAAAGGAGAAGAGCGGGCAAATGATGCCCTGGATGTTGCCCCAACGGTTGGAGTAATCCCACAGTTTGATGCCCATGCCCTTGATGAAAATGAGGCCGGCGATGTATTCGATGACCGTCATGGCGACGCCCATGATGAGAATGAGGATGACGGCGTCGAGCCATACCATGCCCGTGTTGATAGGGATGATGGAGAGGAAAAAGAGCACGACGACGCCGAAGCCGTAGAGCGGGAGCCACGGGCCCGTCAAAAAGCCCGGGTTGATCCACTTCTTGGCCGTAAAGACGCGGCGGAAGACCACTTCGATGCACCAACCGATGATACAGCCGATGAAAAAGAGGAAAAATGCAACTAAAACGTAATCGACAAAGGGCATGGATTTTTTCTCCTTGGTAAAATTTTCCTTGTTTGAAACCGTTCCCGGCGCGGGATCGGAGAGTCCCCTTCGCCCGCTTTCATAAGAAATGCGAGGGGGGGGTCGGACATGCCCCCATCGGAGCGCGCGTCCCGCAAAAAATCGCTCAGGCGAACAACCCCTCGAGGCCGCAGAGGCGCAGGAGGTTGAAGTTCTCGAACACCACCACGCAGACGAGCGAAATGGTCGACATGATCTTGATGAGAATATCGAGGGAGGGCCCGACCGTATCCTTCAGCGGGTCGCCCACGGTATCGCCGACCACGGCCGCATCGTGAATGGCGTCGTAGCCCTCGTCCCCCTTCTTGACGCCGTCGACGCCGCCCGTCTCGATGAACTTCTTGGCGTTGTCCCACGCGCCGCCCGCGTTGCCCGTATAGATCGCGAGCATGATCGCGGAGAGCGTGGCGCCGATCAGGATGCCGCCGACAAATCCCGCGCCGAAGACGAATCCGCACACGACGGGAATGGCGATGGCGATGACGGAGGGCACGATCATCTGCTTTAAGGCGCCCTGCGAGGAGATGGTGACGCACTTCGTCGAATCGGGGTCCTCTTCGCCCGACAGGATCTTGGGGTTCTCGCGGAACTGACGGCGCACCTCGTCGACCATCTTTCTCGCCGCCTTGGCGACGGCGTTGATCAGCATGCCGGAGAACAGGAAGGGAATGGCGGCCCCGACGATCGCGCCGACGATGATGTCGCCGCGGATGATGTTGAGTTGCAGGATGCCGTCGCGGAAGAATTGGTCGGCCGCGGCGTAAAGGTAACTCGACATCATGGACATGGTGGCCAGTGCGGCGCTCCCGATCGCAAATCCCTTGCCGATGGCGGCCGTCGTATTGCCGACGGAATCGAGCTTATCGGTGATGGCGCGCACCTCTTCGTCGAGCTTGCTCATCTCGGCGATGCCGCCCGCGTTGTCGGAGATGGGGCCGTATGTATCGACGGAGACCGTCGCCGCGACGAAGGAGAGCATGCCCATCGCGCCGCAGCCGACGCCGTACATGCCGCCGATCGCGTAGCACGAAAAGATGGCGACGCCCAAGACGACGACGGGGAGCATGGTCGAGATCATGCCCGTCGCCATGCCCTGCGTGATGGTGAGCGCCGCGCCCTCCTTGCTCGCGTGCGCGATGCTCTTCGTCGGCTTATGGTCGTAGCTCGTATAATATTCCGAGATGATGCCGATGACGATGCCCGCGACGATGCCGACGGTCGCCGCAACCCACGGCGAGACGGGCCCCAAATTGAGTTTGGCCGCCTTCAGGGCCTCCGCGCGCTCCCCCGAAAACAGGAGCAGGGCCAGCACGACGCCGCCGATGACGGTCACGCCCGCGGAGATCCACGTCGCGAGATTGAGTTCCATATGCGGATCGTCCGAGAGCTTGGGTTTTACGAGCGGATAGGCGATGCCGATGACGCACCCGATGAGCCCGATCCCCGCGAAGATGAGCGGGAACAGGACCATCTTTTGCAGCAGCGAGACGCCGATGCTCACGCTCGCGAGCGCGGTATTGTTGAAGAGTTCGAGGGCGAGGATGACCGTCGCCATGATGGACCCCACATAGCTCTCGAGGAGGTCGGCCCCAAGCCCCGCGACGTCGCCCACGTTGTCGCCCACGTTATCGGCGATGGTGGCGGGATTGCGGGGGTCGTCTTCGGGGATGTGCGCCTCCGTCTTGCCGACGAGATCGGCACCCATGTCCGCGGCCTTGGTGTAGATCCCGCCGCCGACGCGGTTGAAGAGGGCGATGATGGAACAGCCGAGCGCGTAGCCCGAGAGGATGATGGAGAGGTTGTAGGCCTGCCCCGTGATGGGGTTGACGTGCTCGGCGATCTCCCCCGCCTCGGTGAGCGTGAGCATGCCGCCCGCCCAACCAAAGAGGCAGTAGACGATGATCGCGCCGAGGAGTGCGAAGCCCGCCACGCAGAGGCCCATCACCGAGCCGCCGCGGAAGGCAACTTTCAGCGTCTTGCCGATGTTTCGCGTCTCGTTGGCGGCATTGGTGACGCGGACATTGGCGTAAGTTGCGATCTTCATGCCGATGAAGCCCGCCGTCGCCGACATCACGGCTCCGATGAGGAACGCGACGCCCGCCTCCCATGCGATGAGGACGGCGAGAAGCACCGCAACGGCGAGCCCGATCACGGCGACGATCTTATATTCGTAGAAGATGAATGCGTTTGCCCCCTCGCGGATCTTGGCCGCGATGTGCTGCATGCGTTCGTTCCCCTCTTTGAGCTTCTTCGTGAGACAGAAGTTGAGCGCGGCGGCCCCAAGCCCCAAAACGACCGCGAACATGACGATGATCGTGAGGAGATTGAGCGTGAGCGCGCTGCGCGCGAAAGCGGGAGCCGCATCGAGAAAGAGATTCATGGTTTGCTCCTTTGAACATTGGGAATCAATTTCCATTATATCACATGTGCGCGGGAATGTCGTCCTTTTTCCACGGGAATTTCGCCCGATTTTCAAGGCCCGGCTTAATAATCGGAGATCCCGAGGATGTAGTCCGACCGCACGTCCAAAAAAGCGCACAGTTTTGCGAAGGTATCGAGCGCGGGAAAGACGTCCTTCTTCATGTATTTCGAGACCGTCTGCGCCGACACGCCGACGGCCTTCGCGATCTCCTTCTGCGGGATCCCGCTGCGCAAAATGCTCTCCCTCAGCCTCCGCTGGATGTCCGGAAGTTCCATCGTAATTCCCCCCTTGAAAAATTCCCAAAAAAAATATCGCACAATATACGATTTTTTGCTTGACAATCGTACATTATGCGATTATAATAGAGGCATGCTTACGGACCTCCATATCCGTAGGCGGTAAATCGGAAATCATAGTTTGTCTTTCCCCAAAAGTCGTCATGTACCCCGGTTTACCCTTTGCGCGTGCGCGGTTGCGTGCGCGCATTGTATTTTCAGACCGTCGGAAGAGGAAAGCGGCCCCCGCGCAAGATCGCGCGGGGGCCGCCGGATTTCGGGATGTGTTAGGCTTCGCAGTTCTTTTTGAGGGTGGCAAGGCTCTCGCGCAGTTCCTGCGGGAGGCGGTCGCCGAACTGCTCATAGTAGCCGGCGATCTCGTCGGCCTCGGCGCTCCAGCGCTTCTTGTCGACATAGAGGATGCTCTCGAGCGTCTCCTCGCTGTAATCAAGCCCCTCGAGGTCGATATCCTTGGCGTAGGGGACGTAACCGATGGCCGTCTCCTGCGCGCCCACTTTGCCGTCGCAGCGCTTCAGGATCCATTCGAGAACGCGCATATTGTCGCCGAAGCCCGGCCACAAAAATTCGCCGTCGGGGCCCTGGCGGAACCAGTTCACGTTGAAGATTTTGGGCGGATTCTTGATCTTTTTGCCCATGTCGATCCAATGTTGGAAGTAATCTGCCATATGATAGCCGCAGAACGGCTTCATGGCCATGGGGTCATGGCGAAGCACGCCCACCGCGCCCGTTGCGGCCGCCGTCGTCTCGGAGCTCATGATGGAGCCGACGAAGACGCCGTGGTCCCAATCGCGGGACTGATAGACGAGGGGCGTCGTGGTCGCGCGTCTGCCGCCGAAGATGATGGCGTCGAGCGGAACGCCGACCTTGGAGTTAAACTCGGGCGAGAGGCACGGGCAGCCGCTCGCGGGCGCCGTAAATCTCGAATTGGGGTGCGCCGCCTTGACGCCGCTCGCGGGCGTCCATTCGTTCCCGAGCCAGTCGATGAGGTGTTCGGGCGGCTGTTTGGTGAGGCCCTCCCACCACACCGTGTTGTCGGCGGGGTCGATGGCGACGTTGGTGAAGATGGTGCCCTTCCGCGTTGCGGCGAGGGCGTTGGGGTTGGACTTCTCGTTGGTGCCGGGCGCCACGCCGAAGAATCCGTTCTCGGGGTTGACCGCCCAGAGTCTGCCGTCGTCGCCGACGCGGATCCACGCGATGTCGTCGCCCACGCATTCCACCTTGTATCCCTTTTCGAGATAGTGTTTGGGGGGAATGAGCATGGCGAGGTTGGTCTTGCCGCAGGCCGACGGGAACGCCGCCGCGAGGTATTTCTTGCTGCCGTCGGGGAAGGTCACGCCGAGGATCAGCATGTGCTCGGCCATCCAGCCCTCGTTCTTGCCGAGATAGGACGCGATCCGGAGCGCAAAGCATTTCTTGCCGAGGAGCACGTTGCCGCCGTAAGCGGAGTTGACCGAGATGATGGTGTCGTCCTCGGGGAAGTGCATGATATAGCGCTTGGCGGGGTCGACGTCGCACTTGCAGTGGAAGCCCTTGATGAAGTCGCCGTCTTCGCCGAGCTGGGCATAGCAATCGAGGCCGACGCGCGTCATGATGGCCATGTTGAGAACGACATAGATGGAGTCGGTGACCTCGATGCCGATCTTGGAGAACGGGGAGCCGACGACGCCCATCGAATAGGGGATGACGTACATGGTACGGCCCTTCATCTTCCCGCGGGCGATCTCACGGCAGAGCGCATATGCCTCTTGGGGGTCCATCCAATAGTTGATGGGGCCCGCGTCGTCCTTATTTTTGCAGCAAATGAAGGTACGGTCCTCGACGCGCGCGACGTCGTTCTGCGCCGTGCGGTGGTAGTAACAACCGGGCAATTTCTCCTGGTTGAGTTTGATCATTTCGCCCGTCTTGACGGCCTCTTGCCGCAGCGCTTCGAGCTGCGCTTCGCTGCCGTCGATCCATACGATTCGGTCGGGGCAGGCGAGCTCCGCACTCTCGTTTACGAAGTCGAGTACCTTTTTGTTTTGCGTGTACGCCATAAAGTTTACCTCCTGTGATCGGGGGAACGAGCTCCCTCGTCCCCCATTTTATATTATACCACAAACAGGAGAGATTGTAAACAGATTCCAAGAAAAAAAGCGCGCGCCCAATTCGTCTTTGGGGCGCGCGCCGTGCTCCGACGGCTCTCTTCGGGCAAAAGCCGAAACCTCCGCCCCCTCTCAGCTATCCGAAACCGTGACGTATTCTCCGGTGGACGCCGACTGATAGACGACGTAGAACCCCACCATGTCCGAGAACGGGGTCGCGGGAACGAATTGGCAATGCGCTTTCATCTCCTCGGGCGGCTCGCCGTTCGCCTCCGCCGCGACGCACAAAAATTCGGGCGAACCGTCCTTATAGATGATGCCGAGCAGCCCGCCGTCCGTCTTCACCCATTCCGAGGCCGGATAGACCGCGCGGAGCCTGTCGTCGCGGGGGAATTTTGCGAAGGCCGCCCGCAGTTTTTCCCGGACGCTGTTGTAATATGTAAGACCGCCGCCGACGAGCAGCGGATGGACAGCGCCGTCATCTTCTGCAGTTGGCGCCCCGTCGTGCGCTGCTTTTTGCGGAGCTGCCTCTTCAAGACCAGCTTCCCCATCGCCATCATGCGCGTCTTCGTAGTAGTTCCCGTCTGCAATGGCCTCGTCGTTGTATTTCGCGTCCTCTTCCCGAAAGGGGGACGCGTCCTCCCCGGGCAGCGGAACGGCGGGCGCGAGCGGCACGTTGTTGGGCGAAAATGTGGGGAGTTCCGTCGGGGGGAGCGGGGTGGGCGCGGGCATGGGTGGCCTCTTTTTCCTCTCCTCGCTCTTTTGGAAGGCCGCGAGCAGGGGCGCGTAATCCGCGGAAGCGGTGCCGCAATTGCCGAATGCAACGGCCTCCGCCTCCCCCCTCACATAGACGAGCAAAACCGCCATGCCCGACTTGATCGAGGGCGACTGCATGCGGACGCCGCCCTCCCTGAGCTCCGCGATGAGCACTTCCCCGTCGATGCCGAGCGCGAGCGCATACCGCCCCTCCCTGACGGGCGCGATGCCCAAAAGCCGCGGGATCACGGTGAGTTCCGTCCCGATCCGCTCCGCATAGACGGCCCCCGAGAGCGCGCTCCCGTCCGCCGTAAATCCCTTCTTCACCTGCTTCAAGACGCATACGCGTTTTTCAAACGACATAAAAATTCTCCTTTCCTACCAGTATACGCGCAGGAAAGGAGAAAAATTTGCCGAACCCTGTCGAAACACAAAAATTTCCGACGATTTTTTATTTCCGATTTCTTACCCGAAGAGATCGCCGTCGCCGCCCCCGCGCGTGCGGCGCACCGCCAACGCGAGACAGCACGTCGTATCGGCGAGCTTCTCCTCCTTGCCGCCCCGCCTGCGGTAGATGTGGCGGCCGTCGGTATAGTAGAGCGCGCCGTCGTCCCCGATGTCGTAGTCGCAGACGCCGCGAGCCAAAACCTCCTCCTTCTCCCCGCAGCGGATGAGCTTCCAGCTCGCGGGGATGAAGCCGTATTCGCGATCCTTGAACTTTCGGTTGCGCTTCATCTCCTTGTCCGCCTCGATGCGCCTGCCGTCGACATAGAGCTTCTTCGCGTCCTGTTTTCTGCCCCTCGTGGGATTCTCGCCCATACCCGTGTCCGAGGTCAGGCTGGTGTTTCCGAAGAGAACGGTGAAGGCCTGCAACATGCCGAAGAACGCCTTGACGAGGCGGAACGGGAAGAGCACGATGTCGAGGAAGAGATTGCCGTTCCCCTTCTCGCGGTTGGGGCGGGCGATGCAATAGAGGGCGCCCCCTCTCCGGCTCGGCTTGACATACGACTCCGCGCCGCGACGAAGTTCGGTGAGCTCGAGCGTTTCGCGGTTGAGGGCGTAGAGCACGGAAGGCGCGTATTTCCCCGAGAACGACCCGTCGGCCGTCCTGCCCACGCCGGCGCTGTCGAAGAGCAGTACCGCGGGGTCGTCGGAAAAGACGGCGTTGGCGTCGCGGGCGTCTCCGTCCGTCAGCGTGCGGAGCTCCGAGGAGCGCGCGTCGAGCGTTCCGATCTGCGAAGTGACATCATCCGACCGTACCGTGACCGCGATCAGCCCTCCGAAAACGTTGACGGACAGGATCTCGGCGTCCGACGAGGAGAGGATGTGCTCCTCGGGCAGCTTTTCGCCCAAGGGCTTGCGGTAGACGCCCGAAGAGCCGTTTACGCTGAAACAATAGACGATTTTGTCGCCGTCCCAATCGACGCCATTGATGAACGCGTCGACACGCTCCGCGGGCGCGGAAAGCGCCTCGGCGTCGCCGCGGAAACGGGCCCCTTCGCCCGAGATCTTCCATTCGTCGTTGCGCTTTTTCGTCTCGAGAT
Organism: uncultured Clostridia bacterium; assembly: GCA_947627565.1. Lineage (GTDB taxonomy): Bacteria > Bacillota > Clostridia > Christensenellales > Borkfalkiaceae > Gallimonas. The sequence continues at coordinate 37,740 of CANQWO010000012.1, read as the reverse complement.
AGCGCTTGTAGCGCACAATGTAGTCGCTCTCATAGTATGTGACGGCGCCGTCTTCGATGACGCCGATGCGATCCCCGTCCGCAAACACCAATTGTTCCATCGCATGCCTCGCAAAATTCTCTCGCTATCATTCTATCACATGCGGCGAAAAATGTAAAGCGCCCGCGCAAAAATCCGTCCGCGGCGCCGATCTTCCCTCAATTTTCCATAAATATACATTATAATGGCTATAATTATACATTATACCGCGATATTTTCACCGATTTTTTGTTTGATATTCACGAAATTTTCTCACAGCGGAGGCCAGACTTCGGGGCGATTTCGGCGTTTTTTGTTGAGAAATTACGGCCGTTGCGCGAATTTATCTCAAAAATGAAATTTTTAACGTTTATTCGGAAATGATTGCGTTTTGCATGAAAATTTGTTAAACTATTCCTACTATTCATTTGCATGCGTCCGCGCATACCCTTATATTCTTACGCGGGAAGCGCGCGAAAGGACGGGGAACCGCGCCGGACGCAAGGAAATCGGAAAAATGCAAATTCTTAGATGGGAGGTTTTTATGAATCACTGGATGAAAAAGATCGCCACGCTTGCGCTTCTTCTCTGCGCGGCGCTCTCCGTCGGGCTCTTCTCCGCCTGCACAAACGGAAAAGGCCCCGATACGCCCACTCCGCCTGCGGACGATGCCTACACCGTCACCCTCACGAAGAACTTTACCGACGCCATGGGTACGGCCACGCTCACGCCCGCCGCGGGAGAGAACGGAAAGTATGCGAAAGACACGTTGGTCACGCTCAACGTCACCGTCAACGCGGGCTATAAGCTCACGTCCGTGAAGGTGGGCAGCGAAGACGTCGAGCTCGAACAGGGCGCCTATGCCTTCAAGGTCCGCAGCAACACGGAAGTCGTCGTCTCGATGCGCGCGATCGAGTTCTACACGCTCACGCTCGACTTTGACGACGAGCATGGTACGGTCACCGCTGCGCCCGCCGCAGGAGAGGACGGCAAGTATCAGGAAGATACCCCGATCACGGTCACCGTCACGCCCGAGACCGGCTATCGCGTCAAATCGTTCAAGGTAGACGGCACGGACGCCACGCTTACCGAGGGCGCCTATACGTTCCCGATCGCCAAAAATACGACCGTCGCCGTGGAGTTTGAAGAGAACTTCTATACCGTCACCCTCGACGCGAATCTGCAGCACTGCGATTTCACCTATTCCGGCTCGATCGACGGCGTTGCGCAGACCATCAAGCTCACCAGCGGCACGACCTTTGAAAGGGATTCGTCCGTCACGTTCACCGTCGTCGCCAACGGCGGCTACAAAGTCACCGAAGTCAAGGTCAACGGCACGGCCGTAACGGTCACGGACGACAAATTCACCGTTACCATGGACGGCGACAAGACGATCTCCGCCACCACCGTTTGGGACGTTGAACAGCTCACGACCTTCGCGGGCACCTACGACGTCACGTTCGCGGGCGAAGCCGCAACGCAGACGAAGTGGTATACGTTCACCGTGGGACAGGAGGGCGCGGCCTACCTCATCCAGGCCGTCAACTACACCGTCTACATGGCCTTCTTCAAGGTGGAATCCCTTCCCGACGCGCCTCTTCAGGGCGACGCAGAGAAGAACGCGCGCGTCTATATCTACAATCCGGACGGCGCGCTGGATCACGAGGCGCACTTCTTCGAGCAGGGCACCTACCTCGTGCGGCTCGACGGCGGCTCGGAAGACGGCGCCGGTGCGGCTTCTCGCAAGCAGTTCACCGTCACCGCGCTCGGCCTCTCGCAGGGCTTACCCGCAAACTTCCAAGGCACATGGCGCAGCCTCAAAGAGGACTATGCCCTGACCGTCACGGATAAATTCTACTATCTCACCAAGGCCGGTGCATTCGTCGCGAGCGAATTGACCTACGACGACGAGGAAGAGGTCGGCCAGATCACATTCGACAAGACGACCTATCAGGTCATGCCCTACTTTATGGAAGGCCTGCTCGGCTTCTATCAGACCAGTGAGGCGAAAGTCGTCTTTGTTCCCGATCCCCTTCCCACCGTCACCATCGACCCCGTGCTCTACGGCACCTATGAGGACAGCACCCATCCCGACAGCGAAACGCTCTATCTCTCCTCTTCGGGCGCGAAGTGGGGCGACAAGACGCTCTCGCTCCTCGGCGACCTCGTACCCTCGAAAGACGGCATGGGCGATGCACAACCCGTATTCGCGCTTTTTGAAAATACGATTTATGCGGTCATGGCAATGCAGATGGGCGCAACGGAAGACGGCGATCCCACCTATGGCCTCATGATCATGTCCACCGAAGATGAAGAAGGATCCGATTACTATCAATACACGCCCGCACAGGGCGGCGCGCTGACGCCCTCGACGCCCGATAAGCCCTTCGGTACCGATTTCGTCGGCAGTTGGGTCAATGTGGAAAAGGACCTGCTCCTCGTGATCGAAGCAAATTCCATCACGGTCTCGACAATGGACGGTCTCCCCGTCAGCTACACGCTCGGCACAGCGAAATTCAATGGCACGGACTATAATTCCATCACGATCGACGGCACGACCTATGTGTTCTATTCCGTCACAGGAAGAGTCAAGACGCTCAAATTGATGGATACCGCGGACTCAAATCATGCTACCGGCATCAGTTTCAGCACCCCCATCACGGTCACGCTCGAGGCCGGCGAGCACGGCAAGGCGACTTTGACGCCCGCGCAAAAGTATTATACCGCCACGTCAACCGTCACTTTGACGGTCACGCCCGACGAGGGCTATGAGATCGATGTCTGCACCAACAACGGCACGACACTGAAGCTCAACGTCGACGAGACGACGGGCGTCGGCACGCTCGTGTTGCACCCCAGCTCCAATATGGCTATCCGGGTGACGTTTAAGGAAAAGGGCGCGCAGGGCGGCGATACGCCCGTCGAACCCGGAACTGTGACCATCGAGGAAAAATTCTGGGGTGTTTGGGAATGTAAGATAGCGACCGCTCCTCTGTTCGGCTATGTCCTCACGGTCAGCGAGCACGACATCGTCGTCTCGAAGGACAGGAAAAATGTCGAAACGACACTTTCGATGTATAACCGTGTCGGTACCGACTACCCCGCATTTACGGTAAACGGTGTACAGTATTATTTGACGATGCGTGCCACTACCCTCGTCGTCTATCCCACGGAGGGTGCCGCAAACGCCAGCAACTTCGTGAAAACGAGCGATCTTCCCGCCGAGCCTTCGATCACCGTGCCGAGTAATCTCGTGGGCAAGTGGGAATGCAAAATAGCGACCGCACCTCTGTTCGGCTATGTTCTCACGGTCAGCGAGCACGACATCGTCGTCTCGAAAGATGGGAAAAATGTCGAAACGACACTTTCGATGTATAACCGTGTCGGTACCGATTACCCCGCATTTACGGTAAACGGTGTACAGTATTATTTGACAGTGCGTGCCACTACCCTCGTTGTCTATCCTACGGAGGGTGCCGCAAACGCCAGCAACTTTGTCAAAGTGACGGAGCCCGATCCCGAGACCAAGCCCGAGCCTACGCCCGGCGAAACAACGCCCACGTCGTGGCCCGTCATGTATCAAGGGTCCTGGAAGTCGGCCGACGGACAGTATACGCTCGAGATCACCGCGACGTCCCTCACGCTCAAGAAGGGCGGCACGGCCGTCGAAGCCAAACTCTCCTTCAAGCACGAAGATACGTTTGGCGGCACCGACTACTACTATATCGAATTTGAAGGCGTCAAGTATGAATTTTCGCCGATCGGGCCCGTAAGTGGGAACGCCGCGGCCGCCGCGATCTGCCTGCAGGCGCAAAAATCCATCTCGTTCGTCCCCGCCACGCTCCCCACTTATAGCGCCGCGTCTCTGAAAGGGACGTATGCCGAAACGGAGAAAGGCACGGGCGATCGTGCGGGAAAGGAGATCGTGATCACCGCGGATTCCTTCAAATGGGGCAATGATACCGTCACCCTGCTCTCGAGCCTTGCGTTCGACGGGCAGACCCCCACCGTGATCTTGGTCGGCTCGACCGTCTACATCATGGTCGCGCACATGGGCACAACCTCGGGGTTTGAATTTGAGATCAATGCGATCGACAACACCGAGAAGTATTCCTTCGCCCCCAAGGCGGAGGATACCCCCGCTCCCGCGCCCGCACCTGCGGAATAAGCCGTAAGCCGCAACCGTTCTCGGCCGAAACCCTCGGCCGCGAACCCACGGAAGCTCTGCCTACCTCCCCCCTTGGGGAAGAAACTCTGCCTGCTCCCCCCTCCTTGGGGAGGGGGTCAGGGGGTAGGGAACAGCACCCTCGGCCGCGAGCCCACGGAAGCTCTGCCTGTTACCCCCTCCTTGGGGAAGAAACACTGCCTGCTACCCCCTCCTTGGGGAGGGGGTTAGGGGGTGGGGAACAGCAACTCCAACCAATTGCACCATCCATAAGAAACCAAAACAAGCGCAGGGAAAATTCCCTGCGCTTGTTTTGCGCCGCACGCCGCGCGGAATGCCGTTTGTATTGGGTCTGTTTCGGACATGCCCCCGTCGTTTTTCATTTTGCGCGTCTCAAAGACGCGGCAAATCGGGCGGAAAATTTTATTTCCCCGGGCGGAAAACGAGCTCCAAATCCGTCTCTGAAATGGGGCTCTCGATCGTGTCTGCGAACTCCTCGTCTTCGAAATACACATCCCATCTGCCGTCGATCTTCTCCGGCTCGAGAATGGTCCCCACCATGCCCTTATGCACGCCCCTCTTCGCGTACTCCTTCTTCTCGACGAGCACTCGCACTGCGTCGTATTCCCGCAAATGCGTCTCCTCAAACCGAAGTTTCTTGGTGAAATCTTCCGTCTCCATTTTTTGCATCATCTCTTTCTTAATGGAATCGAGCAGTTTTCTGTAATACTCCAGATCGTCGTTATTCGCCCACGCATAGGCATAATCCCCGAGATCTTCGGGATTATAAAAGAGCACAAGACTGCGCGTTTCGCCCAATTTGATGATGACGCCACGGCACCCCTTGTGGATCCCGCACGCCGCAAGCTCCTCCACTTCGCGCTTCAGATGTATGCCGTCATATTCTTCCAATTTCATTTCTGCTCCCCCGGGCGGAAAACGAGCTCCAAATCGGTCTCTAAAATGGGGCTCTCGATCGTGTCTGCGAACTCCTCGTCTTCGAAATACACATCCCATCTGCCGTCGATCTTCTCCGGCTCGAGAATGGTCCCCACCATGCCCTTGTGCACGCCCCTCTTCGCGTACTCCTCTTTTTCGACGAGCACCCGCACCGCGTCGTACTCCCGCAAATGCGTCTCCGAAAATCTCGTCTTCTTCGTCGGGTCTTGTGTTTTGAACCATTCCATCATTTCCAACGCAGTCTCTTCATAGAGTTGCTTTCGGTAAAATTCCAAATTGCAGTTCTCCACCCACGCGAACGCATAATTTCCGATGTCTTGCCGATTATAAAAGATCACGAGACTGCGCGGCTCACCAACTTGCATGACCGTACCGAAGCAGCCCTTGTGGATGCCGCACTCCGCGAGCTCTTCGATCTCCTCTTTCAAGTGAATGTCGTCGCACACTTCCAATTTCATTTTATCACCCCCGAAAACGGTGTTTGAGCAGGGCATGCCCCGCCAAAGTAACCGATTTGCTTCGTCCCGTTTCTGTGAATCAAAAAGTCCCGCCGTACAATGATGCACGGCGGGACTTTGTTTTGGATCAGTCTTCTGCGATCACGGATTCCACCGTCACCGTGTATACGCCGCTCGTGCCCTTGCGGAACGTCAACGTATAGATGCGGTCGGGATCGCCCGCAGTCTCCTTGCCGCGGAACGACCACACGTTCTCGTTCTCTTCGTCGCGTTGGATATCCGTCACGCTCTCGAACTGGTCGCCCGCGTACCACGCCACCATGATCTCCGCGATGTCGCCCTCGGAATCCACGAAGATATAGAACAGATAGCTCGCCGTGAGCCCGACCGTCTGCACACTGCCCACTTCGACGGTGCCGCCCGTCACTTTCTCGCCTTCAAAGGTGAACGTCACGAGATACGCGTCTCCCGCTCTGCCGCCGTTGTTCTCCACGAACCACACGCCCTTGTTGTCGTATCGGGCGCCGCTCGAGAGTGCGACGACGGGCGTCTTCTCCTGCCCCTTGAGCACGGTGACCGCGACCGGCTTTTCGAGCGCGCTGTCGTCGCCGTAGCCGGGAGAGCCGGACAGTGTGGTCTTGAGCAAATATTTGACGCCGAGCGTGTAGCCGTTCGCCTGCACCTCTTCGTATTCATAGAACCCATAGAGGAGATAGGTATACGTCGTGATCACACTGCCGCTCGCATACTCGAAGAAGTCGATGGCATACGTCTTTTCGCCCTGTTTGAACACGATCTCGCGGAGTTCGTGGTAGCCGCCGAAGCCCGTGCCGAGGTTGTGATAGCCGACGGTGCGGATGTCTTTCTCCTTCAGATTGGAGAAGGAGAGGACGCCCTTGTCCGCCAAGCTCTCGTCGTAGAAATAGAGGAATCTGCCCGCATAGTAGGTCTCTTCCAGCAAATAGGGGCCGAACCCGTTGTAGGTGATGTCCATCTTGCCGCCCTGGTGGTAGACCGTTCCGCTCTGCGCCGCGCCGTCGTAATACTTCACATTGATGTCTTCCCGCTCGAGCACGCGCACGCCCGCGTCTTTGATGTCGAACGTCCACTTGCCGTCGGTGCGGGTGAAATCGATGTCGTAGGTGAGGTTGTTATACTCGATGCGCGGGTCGATCTTGCCGCTCTTATAGGTGCTGAGGAGATACCCCGTGTAGTCCTGCTTTTCGATGTTGAACGTGACGGGGAACCCGACGATGCCGCGCAGCCGCGCCTCGAAGCTGAGCGTCGCGTTGACGGCCGCCCGCTCGCTCTGCGGATCGCCGTTTTCATCGAGCATATGGATGACGCCCGAGGCCGTGAACATCTTCTCCGTGAAGGGATAATACGTCTTCCCCTCGTAGGTGTATTCGCCGCTGCCGCCGATCGCGGGCATGTCGCGGCGCTCATACGAATAGCTGTACTGGTTGTAGAAATAGGCCTTGACCGTGCCGTCCTTGGTCACATAGTAGTCGCCGTTGAGCATATTGCCGATGAAGACGGCGCCGTCGTTGCGGAATGCGATGTGGTCGAGGTCCGAAGCGATGTAGAGATAGTCGGAATATTGCAGGATCTCAAACGTCCCGTGCTCCATGTCGAGGAGCAGGTGGATGATCTCATCGTAATAGGCCGTGTTGACCGTCGTGAACAGGAAGTAGCCGAAGCCGACCGATTCGTCGATGTTGTAGAAGTTGCCCATGCTGTTGTAGCCGTTGCCCGTGATGGAGCCCGAGCCGAAGCCGTTGAGCGTGAGCACGTTGTAGTCCTCGTCGACGTATACGCCGCTCGCCTTGTCGCGGACGACGCAGTTGTAGTTGTTGTATTCGACGTATTCCATGAAGCGGACGTTGTAGTTGCCCTTGACGCCGCCGATGGTCGCATTCAGGAGCGTATATTCGCCGTATTCGGCGTCCGCAAGGATGTAGCGGCCCTGCGTTTTGCTGAGCGACGTGCCGCCCTCGGGCGTGATGGTGAACGTCCCCTTTCCGTCGAAGAAGATCTTGGAATAATTGTTGAGGGGATGGAAGTTGCCGTCGACGAGATCCCATGTGCCGTAGATGGGATCGAGCGGGGAGACGTCTTCGCCGCCCTCAAATTCGAACTCCGACTCCGTGCCGTCCGCCACGGTGACGCGGGCGACTTCGCCCGTGAGATCGGCCGCGGCGGTCACGTTGCCCGAGATGAAGTAGTAGGACCCTTCGCTCGTGCCGCCGTCCGCGGTAAAGCGCGCCGTGCCGTAGCCGTCGATGCGGAGCGTTGTGCCGTTCTCCGCGGTATACTCGCCCTCGTGACCCGTATACGGGAAGAAGCCGGTATAGGTGATGCCCAAGAAGTAGATGTTGCCCATCGTGAAGCGCATGCGCTCCTCGCCGCCGATGGTGAGCTTATAGATGGGCGAACCGAACAGGGTGAACTCGCCCGTCGCCTCGAAGGTCCCCATCCCTTTGTCGAAATGCTCCGCCGTGCCCGTGTCGTCGTAGGCCGCGCTTCCGTCGGGAGCGAGCACGAGTTCGAGGAACACGCCGTTGGTCGGGCTGAGCATGGGATCGAAGTAATAGAGCTCGATGGGAAGGCTGCTCGCGGGCTCCGCCGTGTAATCCACGCCCGCGTCCGCGCACGCGGTGAGCGTATAGAGTTGCGTATTGGTCTCGACGTTGCCCTGCGCATCGGTTCCGTAATAGAGCAGTTCGCCGTAATATTCGTTGAAATAGGTGTCCTGATAGGTCGGGAAACTGCACCGGTACACCCTTCCGTCGAGGAAGTAGAGCGACCCTTCGCCGTCCACTTCCACGCTGCTGTTGGCCCAAACCGTGCCGCCGTTGTCAAGGCGGATGACCTCATAGAGCGTCTCTCCGTTGCGCTCGAGCACGCAGTAGACGCTGTACCGCGTCTGGCTGCCCGTCTGCACCGTCGTCGTCGTGAACTTCATCTCCGTGGCGATGGTGGCGTCGAAGCCGTATTCGACGGACGTCCGCGTGAAGGTATAGATGAGGATGTCGGAGCCCGCCACGGCGGCCTCGGATGTGACGTATCCGCTCGCGGCATGCACGGCGACGTTCTTCGCGTTGTTGGTATAGAACTCGGCGCGCAGACTGCCGGGGTGTCCCGCCGCCGCCTCCTCGAAGATGGCGAGCAGAACGGGCTTCATGGAGCTCCCCTCGAGGAGGTAATACTCGGTATACTCCACTTGGGGGCCGTTGTAGACGGAGAACGTCCCGTCGGCCGAGAGACGGAAGCGCATTTCGACATGCGTAGCGTCTTTGCCAACCTCGATCACGGATCCGCTGACGAAATCGCTCTGCACGGAATAGCGGCCCTTGACGGTTTTGCCGTCGGCGGACGTATAGACGGCGCTGTCGTCGTAGTAGCCGTGGCCGTCGAGCACGAGTTTGCCGCCCTCGCCGTCTTCATAGGTGCCGCGGGAGGTATCCGCAAAGTAGTAGACGCCGTATTCCGAGCTCAGTCCCGCATCCTTCCAATAGTCGGGAACGGCGCAGATGAAGTATTGATTCCAGCCCGCCGTGCCGCCCAAGAGGCCCGAAGTATCGTTGAGCCAGCACACGATCTTATAGGTGTCGTAGCGGTCGAAGGCCCTGCCCTCGCCCTCGATATAGTAGTTGCCCGAGATGGTGACGGTCTGCCCCGAGGTGAGCGTCACCTGCAGGAAGGCCGTGCCGTAGCCGTCGAAGACGAGCACTTCGCCGTTGCTGTCGACGTAATAGCCAAATTCCTCGCCGCTGATGGAGAAAATGTTGTTCTCCGCCTCATCCGCCTTCTGGAACACGGTGTGGAAGGACGTCTTCCCGTCGTTTCCGGTAAAGACGTAGTCGCCCTGCTCCGCGAAAAATTCGAGCGCGCCCTCCGTGCTCTTGCCGTTTACGGTATAGACGGCGTTGAGATATTCGTCCACGACGAGGGTGCACGTCCTGTCGTAGCGGTCATACGTCTCTTCCTCGCCCTCTTCCGCGGGACGGGGATAGTTGTCATAGAGGTAGTAGGTCCCCTTCAAATCCTGCTTTTCATAGCAGAACACGCCGCCGAGGACGGCGCCCCCGAACGTGATGCCCGAGTCCGTCGTGAAGGAGAACTCGGTGCCGTCGCGCGTGCCCTCGAACTCCACGCCGTCCCGCCGCAAGATCGCGAGATGGCTGTCCGTCCGCGGGAAGAAGATGAGATCGGGGCTGCCGTAGCGGTCGGTATAGCCCTGATCCCAGACGGCATAGAGCGTCATGGGCTTCATGAGATAGATCTGTTGGCCTGCGGCATAGACGACTTCCCCGGTCTGGCTCTCCGCCCAGCCCGCGAACCGCCAGCCTTCTATGGAGAAGCCGCAGGCGGCGATGTTGACGGACGCGCCGTAGGTATCCTGCGTATACGCCGTCTCGCCCGTCGCCGTCTCGCCCAGCGGGACGTTGGCCTCATAGAGGATCCCGTAGTTCATGCGGTCGAAATACATCGAATAGACATTTTTCGACGTATCCGCGGAGAGCGTGAGCCTCTCGACGGGCTGCTTCCCTTCGGGCGTCGCCTGATAGGTATAGTTGTCGATCACGGGGACGTCGGGCGAATATTCTTCGTCGACATACCATCTCCCCGCGACTTCCTTGGTGTCGTCGCGCTGGTAGGACGTCTTGCTCAGATTTTGCAGGTAGACCTCGATGAGATAGTCCACCTTGTATTTGGCCGTGAGCGTGAGATCGCCCGCGGGCATGCGGAACGCTTCGGTGATCTCGGCGCCGTTATAAAACCACGCGCCGAAGGTCAGCCCGCTCTTGGTGGGCACGAGCGAACGCACCGCCTCATAGACGTTATCCCCCTCCTTGAGGAAGACCGTCGTCGTGGAGAGCGTGCCGCCGTCGAGGTCGAGCGTGACCGTGTGCGAGGCCGCCCACTTGGCGTAATACTTGGTGTCCTCTTCGGGTGCGGTCACCTTCCCCTCATAGCGGTCCCCCTTGAAGTCGGACGCGGTATACCAGCCGTCGAAGAGCTCGCCCTGCTTTTGGGGAACGGGCAGTGTGACCTCGCTGCCGGGCTTGACCGAGAAGGCGTCGACGGCCGAGCCGCCGTTGGTCTCAAACGACAGCTTCACTTTGCCGCCGCCCGCACAGGCGGCCCCCGCAAGCGCGAGTACCAGGATGACGAGAGACGTCAATACGATCAGGAAATTTCTCTTTTTCATGTCTGTCCTCCGGAAATTTTTCAGTTCTCCCGCTTACCCGGAAGTACGGCGGGGAGGGGTTGCGAGACGGCTTGCGCCTCGGCGGGTTTTTGCGCCGGCAAATAGGTGTCGGACGTATATTTTTCAAAGAGTTTCTCGAAGGTCTCGGCGGTGGCGCCTCCGCCCACCATGATCTCCGCGACGACGCCCTCCGCGTCGATGACGACGCTCACGGGGTAGTTCGTGATGCCGAACGGATTGATGAGCCCGACCCCCTCGTTCTGCACGAGCGGGAATTTCAGGCCCTTCTCCGTGCCGTATTGCCGGATGGCGGCCATGCTGTCGCCGAGATCGATTGCGAGGACCTCCACGCTGTCCCTGTATTTTTCATAAGCTCTCTCGAGATAGGGAAATTCGTCCTCGCAGTATACGCAGCCCACGAACCAGAAGTTGAGCAGGACCATCTTCTTCTCCGCGAGGATCTCCGAGAGGGAGCCGACGCCTTCGACGGTCGAATTGGCGTCGGGGACCGTGAAGTCGTACATGACCGAATCGAGCGCGTAGCGCGTGCCCGCGGGGAGCGGCCCCTCACGGAGCGACGCCGTGAGATAGACGTTGCAAAACGGATTGCCGGGCTTCACGGTGTATGTCTCATTGGCCGTGTAGCCCACGGGGAGCCCCGTCACTTTGACGGTATACGTCTTGGGTTCGAGGTCGACCTTGAATACGCCGTTCACCATCGTCCCGCGGGTGCTCTCGGCGACGCGCTCATCTCCGTCGTAGACGGTGATGACGGTATCGGGCGACAGAATCAGCTTGCCCGTGTTGCGGAGCGTCCGAAATTCGTATTCGATGGGCTTCCCCTCTTCCAACATCGGGATCTCCGTCTCGCCGGTATGTTGGTCGCAGCGGTTGCAGTGGTAGGATTTGGAGCCCGCCGCTTCAAACGATGCCGGCTGATCCACGGTGTAATACCCCTGCCAACTGTGGCCGAGCGCGGGGATCTCCACCGTCTGCGTCTCGCCGCAGCCGGGGCGCTGACACGTCTGTTCGCGCAGGCCCGCCTCCGTGCACGTGGCCTCCTCGAGGGTCGCCGTATTCTTCCACTGGTGGTTGAGCTTGGGAATGGTCTCCTCGACCGTCTCGCCGCAGCCGTCCCGCTTGCACGTCTTGATCTCCTTCCCATCGGCCTTGCAGGTAGCGGGCTCCCGGATCTCGGGATCGCCCCAATCGTGGCCGAGCGCGGCCGTTTCCGCCGTGCGCGTCGTCTCGCACATGGAGCACCGCTGCGTCTCCTTGCCCCCCTCTTCGCACGTCGCTTTCTTTTCGACGGAAATGGGGATCCAATCGTGGTCGATGGGGTCCGTATCCTCCTCCACCGACTTCTGGCAACGGCTACATGTCTTGGTCCGCTTCCCGCCGTGTTGGCAGGTCGCGGGGACGGTCACTTTCGCAATGCCCCAATCGTGGCCGAGCGGGGCAATGGGTTCCGTCTCCGTATGCCCGCAGCCCGGATAGGTGCACGTCCGCGTTCTGGTCCCCTCTTTTTCACATTCGGCGGCGACCGTCTCCTCCCATTCTCCATAGGCGTGAGCGGTATGCGCACTCTTCCCGTTGCAGGCGGAAAGGCCGAAACTCGCCAGCATCGCCGAAGCGGCCGCGAGCGTCAGGAAAATTCTGCATATATTTTTTTTCATCGTATCGCCTCCATACGCTTGATCGCAACGATATAATCTTATTATACGTTAAACTAAGGTAAATGTCAACAAAACTCCCCGTCCCGCGTGTGAATCCTTTGTGAAATTATGCTTTTTTTTTCGTATTTTCCGAAGGGATTCCACGCCGCCATGCCCGATCGCGGGCTCTGCGGCAAACAAAAAAGGCCTCCGCAGGGAGGTCCTCGGCGCATGTCGCTTTGTCAAGGCCAAATTTTCACCGCGACGCCGCGGCTGCGCGCATAGTTCACGGTGAACGCCGTCCCGCCCGTCTCGCGCGTGCAGTAGGCGAAGACGAGATCGCTCTTATCGACCATATAGCGGTTGCGGACGAGCAGACAGCCCTGAAAATACGTTTCGGAGAGCACCGTTTTTTCGCACCACTCGGCGAGCGCGCGGTATTTTTTTCTCTCCTCCGGCGGGAATCCGTTCTCCTGTCCGCGATAGGGAATGCAGGCCTCAACGCGGACATGGTACCGCCCTTTGAGGTCTACAAGGCAGGAAAGCGCCTCCAAATCGAAACCGCGGGCCATGCCGCAACAGAAGAAATCATACCCCTCGCGGATGAGCGCTTCGAGGCTGTCGTAGAGCGCGTTTTTATCGAAATCGGGGGGCAGATCCCTGTGCCCCGTGAGCGCGACGGTCATACGATGGGATCCCTCCTCTCCCTGCCGTTTCCGCGCGGATATGCCGCGGGCGTGGGGTGCGTCTTTTGCGTCAGAATGAGCGTGCGCGCGCCGAAATTCTCGGGAAGCGCATACGACACGATCTCCGTTTTTCCGCCGCCGAGCAGCGTGATCGCCCGCTTCCCCTCCGCGTACTCGTCTTCACTTCCCTTGTAGGCGAGGAACAGCCCGCCTCTTCGCACGAGCGGCATGCAGTACTCGGCCAGCGTGCACAGCCTGGCAACGGCGCGGGCGAGCACGACGTCGTAGCGTTCGCGCATTGCGGGGTCCCGCCCCGCGTCCTCGGCGCGCACATTGCGTACCTCGGCCGAAAGCCCGAGCGTGCGCACGACGTCCCGCAGAAAGTCGCACTTTTTGCCCGTGCTCTCGATGAGCGTAAACGAGAGGTCGGGGCGGAGCAGCATCAGCGGAACGGAGGGAAATCCCGCGCCCGAACCGACTTCCGCCACGCGCGCGCCCTGCGGGATGAACTGTTCCCCCGCGGCGCTGTCGAGAAAGTGCTTGACGAAGACCTCCCGCTCCTCCGTGACGGCGGTAAGATTGAATTTCGCGTTGTAGGCGAGCAGCATCTCGTAAAAGACGCCGAAGCGTTCCTCCCCGCCGACGCGGGCCGAAAGCCGTTCAAAATCCGGAAGTTCGTTCATGGCTCCATTATACCAGACCGCGGCGGAAAAGTCAAACGCGCAGCGCCTCTCCCCATGTTCACGGTGCGGAAAATGTTTCCACACTGTGGAAATCCGCGTGGACAACCCTCCTTTTTTTTGAATTTTTCCGCGCGTCGGCGCTTCCTCCCCTTCCCGCCGCGCCGACGCCCGCCTGTTCTTTTCACATCATCCACGTCCGCGCCCCCGCTTTCCACACGTTTTCCACGCCGTGAAATTTGCTGACATTTTGCAAAACACGGAGAAATTGCTTGAACTTTTCCTGTTTTTTCGCTATAATAGAGAAGGTAAACGGAAATCCCCGGAAAATTCCACATCTTCCACAGACTTACTACTACTATTAAAAAATATTTATACTATCCATCAAGGAGGAAGGCGGCATGAAATTCGTATGCGACGGACTCACCCTCTCCGAAGCGGTGATGAAAGTCAGCAAGGCCTGCGCGGTCCGCACGACCGCGCCCATCATGGAGTGCATCAAGCTCACGGCGACGCTCGACGGCATCTCCCTTCTCGCGACGGACGGAGAACTCTCCATCTGCAAGAAGATCAAGGCGGAGGTGCTCGAGGAGGGCGAAATCTGCGTGCCCGGGAAACTGTTCGCCGATTTCTCTTCCAAACTCACCGACGAGGAGATCGCGCTCGCGACGGGAGAAAAGGGCGTGGAGATCAAATACCGCGATTCCGTCTCCTATATGCAGGCCCTGTCCGCCGAGGATTTTCCCAAGCTCGACCTCGAGATCGGGGAAAATTCCTTCGTGATGGCGCAGTCCGCGCTGAAAAAGATCATCGCGGAGACGACGTTCTGCTGCGCGCAGGACGATTCCCGTCCCGTGCTCAAGGGCTGCCTCATGCAGTTCGGGGACAAGCTCGACGTCACCGCGCTCGACGGCTACCGCCTCGCCTATTCCGCCGCGGACATCCTCTCCAAGACGGACGAGGCGACCATCATCTGCCCCGCGCGCACCCTTGCGGAGATCTCCCGCATGCTCGGCGACGAGGGCGAGATCACGCTCTATACGCAAAAGGGCATGCTGCTTTGCGACAGCGGCGGGCTCACCGTCGTCTCCCGCCTCTATCAGGGGGATTTCATTAAGCGGGAAAACGTCGTTCCCTCCCGCTTCACGACGGCCGTCACGTTGAACCGCGCCGAGCTCATGGCCAGCGCCGAGCGCGCCAACATTCTGAACCGCGGCGACAAGAACAACCTCGTCACTTTGGAGATCGCGGCGGAGAGCGTGCGCATCTCGTCGACTTCGGACTACGGCAACGTCTCCGAATCGCTCGAGGCGAACGTTGAAGGCGTGGAGCTCACCATCTCCATGAACGCCAAATTTCTGCTCGACGCCCTCAAAGCGCTCGAGGAGGAGAAGGTCGTGCTCTCGTTCAACGGCGCCGTTTCCCCCTTTATTTTGCAGAATGAGGGCTCAAAACACAGCCTGTATTTGATACTTCCCGTCAGAAACATCTCATAATCGCTTGACGGAAAGACGTAAAAACCGTATAATCAAAGAATCACGACGACAATTCAGAATAAGGAGATATCATCATGAAGAGAACGTATCAGCCCAAGAAGAGACAGAGAAGCAAGGTACACGGCTTCCGCAAGAGAATGGCCTCCGCGGGCGGCAGAAAGGTGCTCAAGAACAGAAGAAACAAGGGCAGAAAACATCTCACCGCGTAAGCGGAAAGGGTCGGAATGCGATATCTGCGGCTGAAAAAGGAAAAAGAGATCACCGCGGTTTTAAGAAGCGGCAAACGGGTCCGCGCCCAAACGCTCACCATTGTCTACCGGCGTGCGGAGGCGCTTTCGATGGCCGTCTGCGTCGGGAAGAAATTCGGCAAGAGCGTGGAGAGGAACCGGATCAAGCGTTTGCTCCGCGAGGCGTTCCGAGACGTCGGGGACATCCTCCCCTGCCGCATCCTGCTCATTCCGCATCCCGCGCCGGATTATGACTTTTTTTCGTTCAGGCGGGATATCGCAAAACTCCTCGGAAAGGAAAACTTGCTTGAACATCCGCATGTTTGACGTGGCGGCGAACAACTATCGTTATCTCCGCCGCACGGTTTTCAGACCGTATCTCAAGGGACTCTGCATCCTTCTGATCGTCTTTTATCAGAATCATCTGTCCCGTCATACATGTCTCTATCTGCCGACGTGTTCCGAGTATACCAAGCGATGTATCAACAACTACGGCGTCATCGTGGGGATTTTGCTCGGGGCATGGCGGATTTTGCGTTGCAATCCGCTCTCCAAGGGCGGGATCGATCCCGCGCCGGAGGTCTTCTGGAAAAAAAAGTGGCTCATATAACGAAATGAATATTCTTTTGACGGACATCGGATTTTCCCTGCTCGAACAGGGATACAAGATCGGGCTCGACTGGCTCGGTCAATTTGCGCGCGTCATCATCGAAGGATGTGGGATCGTCGGTCTCGGCATCGTCGTCTTCACGCTCGTTCTGAAGGCCATCACCCTGCCGTTCGATATCTATCAGCGCGTCAAGATGCGCAAACAGACGCTCGTCATGCGCGACATGAAGGACGATCTCGACAAATTGCAGAAGCAATACGCCAACGATAAGAACATGTACAGCACCAAGATGATGGAGCTGTATAAGAAAAACGGATACAGCATGTTCGGGGCATGCCTCCCGATGATCCTGTCGCTCGTCATTCTCATCGTCGCATTCCAGGGCTTCCGCGCCTATTCGCAGTATGCCAATCTGGACCTGTTTGTCAACATGTCCAACGAATACAACGCCGCCGTGCTCGAGAGCGGCGTCGTCGGGCCCAACTTCCGCGACATCCTCGAAAAGACGGCGGACGCGCCCGAAAATTATCTCTACGCCAAACCCTACCATCTTGCGAAGGAGGGATTGGAGGACCCCGAGGAGACGAATACCGTCGTGTTCGAGGAGAACAAGACGTGGACGGAAGACGGCGTCGTCTACCGCATGTATTATGTGGAGACGCAGCAGGAGCAATACGGCACCGACGGCAAGCCCGTGCTCGACGCCGAAGGAAAACCCGTCACGGTGCTGTTGAAGACGCCCTACCTCGAGGTAAAGGCGGAAGATCCCTCCCGCTTCCTCTATTATTACTATACGCTCGACTACTACAACCCCTCCGCCAAGACGCTGAGCTATCAGGTCGTCAAGGAGGAATACCGCATTGACGTCGAACGCTTCCATGCGGTCGTCCCCGACCTCGATCCCGCGGACTATCTCAAAAATGAAGAGGAGACGATCTCCGAGGAGACGGCGATCACGCGGTATCTCGTCAAGACGGGCTCCGGCGCCGCGCGGAGATGGTATCTCGACAATCCGCCCAGCTTCCTCTGGGTCAAGAACGTGTGGTATCCCGACGTCTCCTACAACCACCCCATCCCCGGATACGGCACGTTTTCCAGCCAGCTCAACGAAAAGGTCACCCTGTTGAACGGCGAAAGAAAGAACCTCACGGCGGTGCTCGACGCCAACCGATACGCCGACCTCACCTATGAGTTCTCCAAAGAGATGAGCCAGCCGAACGGCTATTTCATCCTCATCGTGCTCTCCATCGGCCTCATGGTGCTCTCGCAGTTCATCACCATGCGTAGCCAAAAGGAGAGCGACCAATATCAGACCGTAGACGGCCACGGCGCGACGACGCAGAAGGTCATGCTCGTCATGATGCCGCTCATCTATGCCGTCTTTGCGTTCATGTACAGCGCGGCGTTCAGCATCTATATGACGATGTCCAGCCTCATCGCGCTCGTCATCACGCTGCTGTCCAACTTCTTCCTCGGGCGCGTCTTCAAGAGAAAAGAGGAAGACCGCATCAAGGCGCAGTACGGCAGATCGCTTCCGTGGATGAAGGACCAAAAACAAAATAAGAATCAGCGCAAGAAAAAGTGACGCTGTAAGAGAGGAAACTATGGTATATCAAGGTAAAACGGTAGAAGAGGCCGTCGAAGCCGGCCTCGCAGAGCTTGGTGTCGCCCGCGAAGACGCGGAGATCACCGTTTTGGAGCAGGGCAAGAAGGGGATCCTCGGCATTGGCGCCGTCCCTGCAAAAGTCGAGATCACGGTCAAGGAAAAGCTCACCGACGGACAGCGCGCCGTCAAGTTCCTCGAGGGACTGTTCCCTCTCATCGGCGCGGAGGCCGTCCCCACCCTCGCGGATGAAGGCGAAAAGATCGTCATCGAGCTGGAAGGCGGCTCCAAGGGCATCATCGGAAGACGGGGCGAGATCATCGACGCCGTCCAGACGCTTGCGGGCGCCGTCGCAAACACGGGAAGAAAGGAATACAAGCGCGTCGTCGTCGATTGCGAGAACTATCGCGAACAGCGCGAGGAGACGCTGAAGCGCGTTGCCGAAAAACTCGCGGCCAAGGCCGTCCGCCTCGGGAAGCGCGTCCGCCTCGAGCCCATGAACCCCTACGAGCGCAGGATCATCCATTCCGCGCTTGTGGATAATCCCGACGTCACCACCAAGAGCGAAGGAAAGGAGCCCGCGCGGTATGTCGTCATCACGCCCAAGAACATGCGCACGGAGCGCCGCGGCCGCGGCAACGACCGCAGGGGCGAACGGAATGACCGCGACGGAAAGCGGTTCGATAAGCGGGGAGACCGCGGGCGCAATTTCCGTGGCCGCAACGAGCGCAAGCCCTATCCGAAGCGCGATCTTCCGGAGGAGGCGACGCCCGAGACGAGCGGCACGAGCTTCTCGCGGAGCGCTACGCCGGGCTACAGAAAGGGCGGATTTTCCGGCTTCTTCGGGACCTATCTCGGCAAAGGCGAAGAAGAAATGACGCCTAAGACGGAAAACGAGGCACCCATGTCCGAAACGATGCCCGAGGCAACGCCGGAAACGACGGGCACGGCATTCAAACCGGAAGACTGATCGCAAGAGCAAATTGTAAGGAAGATCGTATCCCGAAAGCGCGATTTATAAGGCAAATTGTATCCCAAAAGGATATATAAAACAAATTGAAAGAACCCAAAGCCCGCAGAGCCAAATCTCTGCGGGTTTTTTCTATGTCTAATAGGGAATCCGCCGGTTATGCCGGCAGTGGTTGGGGTAACGAAGAAAGGCTTTAGTACGCACAGGGCGCTTTATAAAAGAATCAGGCGTCCCCGCCCCCAAGGTGGAGAGAGAGGTAGGCGTCCCCCAAGGGGGGCGGAGCGCTTTGCGAGGGGTCGATCGCGGACATGCCCCCTTTGTTTTATGTCATATTGCTCGTCTGAGACCTTTCCCCGCTCCCTTTGCTCCCTCCGGTGAGGCGCTCTTCTTACCCCCTCCCTCGGGAGGGGATAATGGGGTGGGGCGCTTCAAATGATATGCGTTAGGCGGAATTGACTTCCGCCGTGCGCGACCCAATTTGCAACGCCACCGCACGCTTGTTGACTGTAAGCCGGGCAATGCCTTGGCGGCAGGGACCGCCTGCGGCCCCTTCGCGGAGGCCACCGCTCATGTCGCGCCGCCGCTCACAGCCCACCGGGCTGTTGAGCGAGAATTGCGTCGCTCCACCCTTCACGGAATTTCTATGCCCTTATTATAAAAGTTTCTATATGATAGAAATTTGTGAACTTCTTCGTAAATCCTTCGGGCGTTCGCGTCGTAGAAATGAAAAAACGGGCCGAAGCCCGTTTTTCAGTTCTCTTCCAGCCACTTCTTTGCGTTGGCCTTGCTGTAAGTCGTGATCTTTTCCTCCGCATATTCCGACGCTTCCCCGCCGAACGTATAGAGGAAATAATCCCCTTCCGGCGTCTGGTACATCGTCATCTCGTATCCGGCGGGATCGCCGTATACGCCGACGGTGACTTTCTTGACAAGCGTTGCGGTCGCGGTATCAAAGGTCTTGGTTTTCGTCTTCTTGACCATTGGAATTTGCCTCCTTTGCATTGATAATTCTATTGTAATCCTTCGCGGGTTGCTCGTCAACAAACGGCGCAAACCCGTGAAAAATTTTTATAATTCATAATAAATTTCACATTTTTGAGAGAAATTTTTAATATTTTGTTCATTACGAACACTTTATGGTCTGCAACCGCTGACAACCGTAAGCCGCCAGCGCGCCGCTCACCGTTTCCGCCATCGTGTAGACCATATTGAGCCGCGTGAGGTTGAGGAGGGAATAGGAAAACGCCGATTTTTTGGCGACGATGCCGAGGATGGAGACGTCCCCCACGCGCCCCAGCCGCTTATTGGCGCCCGAACCGGGTTTGAGCGGCCCCGGGATCACCTTGATGAGCCCCACGTCGGCCTCCTCCCCCACCGCGGCGTCGACGGCGATGATCTTGCTGCCCGGGTGCGTCTTTTTGAGGAAGGTTTCGGTATAGGCGATCTCTTTTGCGGTTACGGGCGTCGAGAGCGTCCCGTAGACGATCCCGTGAAAGGTCGGATTCCGACGGAGCAGCGTTCCCGCGATGGGACCGAGGCTGTCGCCGACGGCTAAATCGCTGCCGATGCACAGGATGACGGGCGGCGCGGAACAGGGCCCGAGAATGCGCCCGAGCGCCATCAGGATGCCCGTCTCGGCGAGCGTATTATAATAATGAAAAGCAAATTCCATTTTTCCTCCGAGGGATGCGCCTCCGATTTTTTTGCCGTATACAGCTCTGCGCCCCCCTTTCACGCGGCGCACGGAGTGCGTCCCCGATCACCCATGCGGACTTTTTCACGTTAAGTTTTGCCCGACGCGGATATTTTTATAACCTTTTCCGAAAAACGAATGACTTTTATTAAGAATGGTGATATAATAGAGTATCGGGCAACGGTTGCGGCAAGGGCCGCGCACGTCGGCCCGCGGAACTCGCGCGGCAGGCGCGTCCGTTCCGATCGAAACAGGAGGTCATTCATCATGTTGCTTGCCGCTTCTTCGGCATGGAGCTTAGACGTCGCCTTTTTCGCGGTCATCCTCCTCGGGCTCATTCTCGGCGTCACCGTCGGATTTGTCCGCGGGATCATGAAGATCGCGGGGACGGTCTTCTCCGTCGTCGTCGCTTTTTTCTTCTGCACGCAGGTTTGTGCGCTCCTCGAAGACTGGTTTTCGTTGACGACGGCGCTCTCAAACGCATTGCACAGCGCCACGCTCGCGTATTGGTTGGGCGTCGTCATCAGTTTTCTCGTCCTCTCTATCCTCGTCAAAGTCGGCGCATTCCTCATCGGACGCTTCGGACAGGCTCTCGTGAACCGTTCCAAAGTCTTTGCCGGCGTTGATCGCTGCCTCGGCGGCCTGTTGGGGGTCGCGGAAGCGCTGCTGCTCCTCTTCGCCGTCATGCTGGTCTTCAAGTGGATCGCCATCGACGTCGTCGACGCGTATATCGCGCAGAGCAGCGTGGTCGGCAAGATCTATTTCGGGGAATGGTTCGAGTGGATCTCGCTCTATCCCGCACAATTTTTCGGCGTATAAGTTCGTTTTCCCCCGCGACAGGTCGGTCGCGGGGGAAAATTTCAGAAAAATAACGCGCTATTTGTTTCACGTGAAACATTACTTTCGGAAAATTTTCGGGAGAGTGTTTCATGTGAAACATTTTTTTGCGTAAAATACAAAATTACCTGCGTTTCCGGGAAAGAAATCCAACATCGGATAAATTACGAAAATCAGGTGATAATCATGAAAAGCATAAAAGATTTTTCCCCAAATACTTGCCAATTGACAGGGAATATGATACAATATTACTGTTCGGTTGCACATGCTGTGTGCGATCGGGTTTAATATGAAAATCACATCAAAAGGAGTTAAAACTTGAACAGAACGGTAAAATTGGTGATAGCCGCCGTTCTCATTCTCGTGCTCGGGATCGGCGTCTACTTTTTGGTGCAGACGATCGAGACCAACAGCCGGAAGCGTGCCTGGTCGAATCAGGACTGGACAAGCGTAGAGAACGCGGGTTTTGTTCAACTGCTTAAACCGATGCCCTCGCTTCCCGACGCGGGAGAAGGCGGTGAGACGGGCGGAAACAGTGCGGTTGACGATACGAAGGATAAGCGCGTCATTGACGAGAAGGATATGATCGTCAAGATCCGTTTCGACGGCTATATCTGGCACGGCTATACGCAGGACGGTTCCTATCGCTACTGGGCGGTGGGGCCCAATCCGTATAGCGATAACGTAGATTCGCAATACGGCGTGAGCCAATTGGAAGCGCGCGGGATCTCCATTGAATTTTCCGATCCCAATGCGGGCTCCGGTTGGGGAAATTTCTTCTATATCGCCATTCTTGTCCTCGGCGTCGTCATGTTTTTCGTCGTGCTTCGTGCGACGAGCGGCGGTGGCGGCAAGATCATGAATTTCGGCAAGACGAAGGCGCGCGTCACGACAAATATCAAGGTGCGTTTTTCCGATGTCGCGGGCGCAGAGGAGGAGAAGGAGGAACTTGCGGAAGTCGTCGAGTTTCTCAAGAATCCCAAGAAATTCTCCGATCTCGGCGCAAAGATCCCCAAGGGCGTGCTGCTCGTCGGGCCTCCCGGAACCGGTAAGACGCTGTTCGCGAGGGCCGTGGCGGGGGAGGCGGGTGTTCCGTTTTTCTCGGCCAGCGGGTCGGATTTCGTCGAGATGTACGTCGGCGTCGGCGCTTCGCGCGTGCGCGACCTATTCGATCTCGCGAAGCGCAACCAGCCCTGCATCATCTTTATTGATGAGATCGACGCCGTCGGCCGTCAACGCGGCGCGGGCCTCGGCGGGGGACACGACGAACGGGAGCAGACCCTCAACCAAATCCTCGTCCAGATGGACGGCTTTGAGGTCAACGAGGGCGTCATCGTCATGGCGGCGACCAACCGCGCCGACATCCTCGACAGCGCGTTGCTGCGCCCCGGCCGTTTCGACCGACAAATTTATGTGCACTTGCCAGATGTTAAGGGACGTGAACAAATTTTGAAGGTCCACGCGCGCAACAAGCCGCTCGCGCCCGATGTCAATTTTAAGGTCATCGCGCGCATTACGAGCGGGTTCTCGGGGGCGGACCTCGCCAATCTTCTCAATGAAGCCGCAATTTTGGCCGCCCGCGCGGGCAAGAAGCTCATCGGCAATCTCGAGCTCTACGAGGGCATCAACAAAGTCATCATGGGGCCGCAGAAGAAGAGCCGCGTCGTCACCGAACAGGAAAAGAAGCTGACGGCCTATCACGAATCGGGTCACGCCATCCTCGGCAAACTTTGCAACGATCTCGAAAACGTGCAGGAAGTTTCCATCATTCCGCGCGGCCCGGCGGGCGGGTACACGCTGTACCGTCCCGAATCGGACAACAATCTCGATACGGTCAACACGTTGCGCGCACAAATTTGTTCGGGGCTCGGCGGCAGGGTCGCCGAGGAGATCGTGCTTCACGACGTCTCGTCGGGCGCTTCCGGCGACATCCGTCAGGTGACGCAGATCGCGCGCAAGATGGTCACGGAATGGGGCATGAGCGATCGGCTCGGACCCATCGCCTATTCGTCGGACGGCCCCGTCTTCATCGGCAGAGATTTCGAGGAACGGGCGACGTATAGCGAGGAGACGGCGGGCATCATCGACGAAGAGGTCAAGCGCATCGTTTCGGAGGAATATGAGCGCGCGAGAAAGTTGCTCACCGAACATCGCTCGATTTTGGACAACATGGCCCGCGTGCTCGTGGAGCGCGAGACGATCTACACCGCCGAGGTGGATATGCTCATGCGCGGGGCGAGCTATCAAGACGTCATTGCCTATATGGAAGAGCACGACAAGGGCACGCCCGACAATCCCTTCGGACAGCAGGGCGGCTCTCCCGCACAGCCCGCGCAACCCGCGCAGCCGATCGGGGCGCCCAATCCGTTTGCTGCGGGCACGTCTGCTCAGAGCGGAAACGGTGGGGGCATGTCTCAAGAAAACGGCGGTACCATGCCCGCGAATACACCCGAACATTCGGACATGGTGCCCACACAATCTTCCGAAAATCCGATTCATCACGAAAATCAGAACGCTTCCTCATCAAACGAACGCGACGATCAGGAGTAAAGACGGAATATCTGGGGGGGAGATCTCGGACATGGGTACGGTCATTTCGTTCTCCAATCAAAGAGAGGGCGTCGGCAAGACGGCGGCCTGCGTCAATTTGGCGGCCAGGCTCGCGCTTGCGGGAAAGCGCGTCCTCTTGGTAGACATAGACCCCGCGGGGCATGCCGCGGCGTGCCTTGGCGTTGCGGAGCAACCGAAGCGCGGCGTCTACCAGGTCATGATCGACGATGAGGAGATCGAAGGCGCCGTCCTTCCGACGGAGATCCCCGGACTCTTTCTGCTACCGCCGGGCGCAGGCCTTGCCGGCGCGGAGGTGGAACTGGTCTACCGCGACCATCGCGAGAAGGCGCTCAAAGAGGCGATCGGGGCGGTCCGCGGGGAGTATGACGCGATCCTCATCGACTGTCCCTCCTCGCTCGGGCTCCTCACGATCAACGCGCTCGCGGCTTCGGACAGCGTGATCGTGCCCGTCCCCTGCGACGAAGGCGAAAGCGGGCTCGACCGGCTCATGAATACCGTCTCCCTCGTGCGCCTGCACCTCAATAAGGGTCTGCGCGTCGAGGGGCTGCTTTTGACGCTGTATGACGGCCGTTCGTCGGTCGCAAAGCAGGTCGCGGCGGAAGTGCGGCGGTATTTCCCCAAAAAGCTCTACGAGACGGTCATCCCGCGCGGCGTGCGTGCGGCGGAGGCCTCTTGCGAGGGGCGGCCCGAGGCGGTCTACGATCCCAAGAGCGCATGCGGCAGGGCATTCGGGGCGTTTGCGGAGGAGTTTATGAAAAAAACAGAGGGTAAAGGAGAGTAACTATGGCGAAAGGTGGCAGAGGACTTTCCGCGCTGTTCAGCGACGACTACGAGAATTTTGCGCTCGATACGGCGGCCGCGGGGTCGACTTCGGAGCTTCTCGTTTCGGAAATTTTTCCCAATCCGGACCAGCCGCGGAAATCGTTCGACGAAAATGCGATGAACGATCTGGCAAATTCCATCCGCGAGCACGGCGTGATCTCGCCCATCGTCGTCAATCGCAACGCCGACGGGACCTATATGATCATCGCGGGGGAGCGCCGTTTCCGGGCGGCGCGGCGCGCGGGGCTGGAGCGCATTCCGGCCATCGTCAAGGACCTCGACGAAAAGGAGATCCGCGAGATCGCGCTCATTGAAAATTTGCAGCGCGAAGACCTCAATCCCATCGAGGCTGCGTTCGGCATGAAGCGGCTGATGGAGGACTACAACCTCACGCAGGAGGTCCTTGCGGAGCGGCTTGGGAAATCCCGGCCCGCCATCGCGAACACACTGCGGCTGTTGACGCTCGCCGACGAAGTCATCGAAATGGTGCGCGACGGCAAGCTCTCCGCGGGGCATGCCCGCACGTTGGTGCCCGTTCCCAAGGACGTGCAAGTCGAGCTCGCGGGCGAATGCATCAAGAACGGGTGGTCGGTCAGGGAGATGGAGCGCGCCGTCAAACAGCGGCTCAATCCGCCCGAGGTGCTCGCCAAGGAGCGGGAAAAGAAGACGGCCATCGCGAACGTCGAGCTCAAACATTTCGTGGAGCGGCTTCGCACGACGTTCAAAACCAAAGTCTCCCTCATCGGGACGGAAAAGAAGGGCCGGATCTACATCGACTACTACTCGCGCGACGACCTCGAACGGCTCTCCGAAATGCTGGACATTCTCGACAATCTCAAATGACAGTGCAACGGCTTCCCCAAGGGAAGCCGTCGTTGTCGGTCCGTAAACGGGCGGCGCGAAGTGCCGCAAAGGGGGCCGATGAAATGCCGCAGAGCGTGTACGAAGCGTCTGAACGCGGACATGGGTATGGGCAATGCGGTCTGATATGGAAAATTTCGGCGGAAGAGATCGCCCGCGCCACCGAGGCCGCGGGCGTCGTAGATTCGGGGGCCGCTCTTTCCGCGGGGGCGATGGCGCGCTGCGCGATCTCCCGCGAAGAGGGGCCTCGGGCTTTGAGGCGATCATGCAATTTTTTGATTTCGACAGAACTGCGCAGGATGCGGCGTCGCCCTATTTCGCGGCGCAAAATCTGCATATTTCGGATTTTTCCAAGGGGTTTCAGTTCATGTGGTACGAGGCCCTGAAACCGGCCTTTGCCATCACCGAAAACTGTTTGGTCATACGCGAACATTTTGCGGGCAAGTGCTATTTTCACTACCCGCTTTCGCTTACGGGCGACCGCGCGGAGGAACTTCGCGCCGTAAAAGCGCTCGAAACGCATTGCCGCGACCAAGACATCCGTCTCCACTTCACCAACGTTCCCGCAAGCCGCGTTGCGGACATGGTATCGCGATATTCCGAGGCGCTCGTGACGAACAACCGCCGTTGGCGCGATTATCTCTACCGCGCGGAGGATTTTGCGGAATTTCCCGGGAAAAAATATGCGGGACAGCGCAATCACGTCCGGAAATTCGAGCGATCTTTCCCCGATTGGCAGTTTTTCGAAGCCTCTCCCTCGGACATGGGTGGGGTGAAAGCGTTCCTCGAAGAATATGAAGGGGCACAGCGCGGCAAGAAGGACCAGCTCGCGGACGAGGAGATGGACGAGGTCTATGCGCTGCTGCCTCACCTCTTTTCGCTCGGGCTGTTTGCGGGGATCCTTACGGCGGGCGGCAAAATCGTCGGGTTTTCGGCGGGGGAGCGCTGCGGCGACATGGTTGTCGTCCACATCGAGAAGGCGCTCCGCAGTTGCGAGGGGGCCTATCCCATGCTCGCACAGCAGTTTGCGAAGAAGTTCTGCACGGAGGGCGTGCGCTACCTCAACCGCATGGACGACGCCGGCGATTTGGGCCTGCGGAAGTCCAAATTGCAATACGGTCCCTGTGAGATCGTGGAAAAATACAATGTCATACCGCGGCGCGCCATCGACCTCGTCTTCCGCCTGCCCACGGTGAAGACGGAGCGCCTCACGCTGGCGCCCGTCCGCGACGAGGACGCCGCAACCTATGCCATGCTCGCCTCCGACGTCGTGCGGAATCGCTATTGGGGGTATGATTGGCGCACGGACCGCAAGCGGCGGCCCTCCGACGCCTGGTTCCTGCGCAGCGCGCGCGAGGATTTTTCGGCGCGCAGGGAGATGCCGCTCGGGATTTATCTCGGCGAAACGCTCATCGGCGAGGCCGTACTGCACCGCTTCGGCTATACGGCCGAGGCCGAGGTCGGCGTGCGCCTGTTGGCCCCCTTCGAGGGCATGGGGTACGCGTCCGAGGCCGTGCGCGCCTATTCGGACTATGCGTTCTCCAAGTTGAACATCGAGCGGGTGGAGGCCAAATGTTATAAGGCGAACGCGCGGTCGCGCGCGATGCTCGTGCGCGCGGGGATGCGCGAGACGGGCGCGGACGACACCTTCTACTACTTCCTTCGAAACGCCGAGATGTGAGCGGCGAGGGCGCGGAGAAACAAAGTATCCCGAAAAAACACAATATGTTGTGCGAAGAGGGCAAGAGAGCGGCAGATATGGAGTTTCTGCCGCTCGATTTGATTTCGGGAGTTGATAATAAATTGTAGTTTTTGGTGAAATCGCCCAAAAAAATCAGAAAAAAAGATAAAATTTTCACAAAAAATTTTCCAAACCCCATTGACAACCTCATTTTGTTGTGCTATGATTGTGACAGTATCGGAATGACGACAGGGGGAAAGTCATGAAATGATAGGCATTCGATAATTTTTTCGTGCGCTTTTTTCTCAGCGAATCGGAAAAATGATCGGGTGTTTTTTCTTTTCTCGGCGGAACAACATGGTCGTTTCCCGATCCCGGCCGCAGATCCGAACTCGACGTTCGCGCATCCCCCAAACGTGCGGACAAAGAGGGAAGAGAAGCGGGTGCGATCGGGCCGCATGCGAAAAAATTTTTATAAGAGGTATAGGAATGAACAAGAAGAAACTGGCCAGAAATGTTTCTCTCGTCGCCCTTTCGGCCGTCATGGTGGCCGGAACTGCGACCGCATTCGCAGGCTGCGGCGGTGCCGAGCGTCTTGGCGATCCGTATATCATCACCGTAAATATTTTCTGCGATGAAACGGATAAGGCGACGAATGAACAAATCTGCAAAACGTGGGCAGCGGACTACGAGAAGAAACTGCACGACGAAGGGACGCTCACGGAAGAGGAGCACATCAGCGTCGATTTCAAGTCGACTTCCGACGACGACGGGTATTTCTCGGTCCTCGACAACGACTTCATCAGAAGCCGTGCGGCCGATATCATCTATGTCCGTCCACGTTCCGTGAAGAGCTGGGCACAGCGCGGCCGTATCCTCAACATCGCCGATTTCGTCAACAACAAGAGCGATGCAGTCTACGAGACCAATAAGGCCAACATCCAAGGCCTGTGGCCCGACGTACTCGCGTTCTACGGCTACGACGAAAAGGCGGAGGCTGCCGGCAAATATTCCGCGGGCGACGCGCTCGCTTACTATGGCGTCGGCGACACGCTTCCCAACGGCACCAAGATCACGAGCCAGTCGCAGGGCGGCTTCTATACGACCGACAACAGCACCAAGGTCGGCGTCTATGGCCTTCCCAAGGACTACTCGAGCTTCACGATGGGCTACAACGCGAGATTCTTCTCCGACGCCCTCAAGTATGCGTATCAAACCGTTCTTCCCTCCACGGATCGCTCGGTCCAGGGTGCATTCAACTACCCGCATGACGGCAACGGAGCAGACCGCAGCACCGCCTATGTCGGCGGCGACGAAGAGGGCTCCATCGTCACCTATGCGGTCAGCGGTTCCAAACAGGTTTGGAATCCTTTTGAAAAGAAGTACGAAACCATCGAGTTCAACAAAGGCGATCCCGCGCCCCTCATCAACATCGGCGTGCCCGTCTATTACAAACCGTATAACTTCTATATGTTCCACAGCTATGCGGCGGCAGTCGGCGGCAACGATCCCGTTGCGAAGTCGGTCAGCGAATTTGCAGACCCGAACGAGGAAGGCTACGGCTATCTCGTGACCCTTCCCGGCTTCCCCGGCGATACGTTCGAAGTCCCCGAAAACGGCACCAAGGCCGCGAATGCGGACTATGATGTCAACATCGGGCACACCGTGTTCACGTATGCGGAGTTCGGCGCGCTCACCTGGGCCGTGACCTACTTCTGCAACACGTTCAACTTCCGCGCCATTCAGGACGCGCTGGACGACAGCGAGTTCGAAGACGGCCTCCTTGAAGGACAGGCGGGCGTTCTCCGTCTCGACAACTCCACGGCCGAGAACGTCTATGGCAACGACCAGTATGAAGGCGACCCCAACGCGACCCTTTATCTCCTGCCTTGGCTTGCCGGCAACGACGCCAACTTCATCAATACCGCTTCGGATACGGCCATCAACGCCGTGCGTACCAACAAGGCGACGAACGACGAGTCCGTCAAGGCCGAAGAGTATGATTTTTCGAACGGCGGCGTCTCCTTCAGCAGAAGAGATATCACCGATCAGGACACGAAGGGCGGCACCATCACCGAGAAAGTCTCCAAACTTCGCTTGAGCGGCAACCGTGAAGACGTCGACGTGCAATACGGCGTCAACTCCGCAAACTTCATCGAGACCTACGGCGCATTCCTTGCCTACGGTTCCGACTGGAACGGCAACTCCGGCAATGCGGGCTCCGAAGATAAAGTCAAGCAGTCCAACGGTTGGGACCTCTTCCGTCAGGGCGCCTGCATCTTCTACGGCGCGGGCACTTGGGATAACAAGACCAAGAACGAATCCCCCGTCAGAAACGCCAACGGCGAGACCATCTGCGAATTCCGCAACATGACCATCCCCGTCGGTGAAAAATATTCGCTCGCTTCCTACATCAAAGACGGCTTCTTCCAGATGAAGAATTACGGTGCGGTCGATGCGAAGGGCGATGTGACGCACGAAGGCGCGTTCACGCAAGAAGAAGTCATCGCCAACCAGATGACCCGTCAGGATAAGTGGGGCGCCCGTATGGACTCCGTCGGCTTTGCGATCAACAGCCAGGTCCAGAAGCTCTCCCAGAAGAACGAAAAGGCGGCTTGGAAGCTGCAGGGCGCGGCGGACCTCATCCTCACGCTCACGGCCGATCACCAGGCGCAGCACGATTTGACCCTCGGCGGCGCTCAGCTTCCCAACTTCGTGCAGGATACCATCGAGTTCGCACAGTATCAGTCCGATGAATATAAGACCGAAGGTGCGTTCACGGATATGATCACGCCCGAAGGCTTTGCGACCACGCAGTATTGGACGAAGCCCGGCGTCACGGTCAACGAAGCCGGCGCGAAAGAAGCGGATGCGATCTGGAGCGCATATCTCTCCGTCGTCGAAAAGCTCCACCTCGATCACGACAGCACGAAGACGTTCGCGGCTTGGTTCCAGGAGAACTATCCGAACAACAAGATCCCCGCAAGCAGCTATAAGCTCTCCGACGGTACGCAGGGCACGACGGACATCGACCTCAAGTGGGATACCCAGTATAACAGCATGACGGTCAAGTCCGTGATCACCGGCAGTGAATACGGCTACCGTGCGGCGGCGATGAAGGTGCTCAAGATGACCACGTTCACCTATGCCGACCGCGACCTGATGCTCCGTATGCAGTGCGGGATGAACGCCGTCCGCGACTCCGCGATGTACACCTATGAGATCGACTGGATCAACGCGATCTCCATGCGTGACTCCAAGGGTTGGGCGTATCGTAACCAGGGCCTCATCACGACGAACACAATCACCGAGCTCCTCGCCATGAAACCCAGCGATCCCAACACCAAGTCGTTCTATACGCCGGCTTACTTCTGCTTCGACGTTGCAGAGAAGGTCCAGCAGCTCCTCGAAAGGTCCATGCGCAACGAGGCCAACTCGCTCCGCAAGTAAGGACGCGATCGCCGCGGCGCGCCCCGCACGGGGCGCGCCCAAGGGCGCTCCGCGCCCGAGAAATATGAACAAGGAGGAGATTTCATGGAAGATATCATTCACAATTCCAATGAAAGCGCCGCGGAACCCGAACAGTCCGAAGTCTCCGCAAAGCCGGCCGAGGCCGTACAGCCCGTCAAGAAGAAGCATACCGTCAACCAACAGAAATTGCAGGATAATCTCTGGGGTTGGATCTTCTGCTTGCCGCTCATCATCGGTACGGTCTGGTTTGTCTACTACGCTTTCATTCTCGCGCTCATGCTCTCGTTCACGGCATACGACACCAGCGCGGGCAGCCTTATGGATGCCATTACGAACTTTAAGTTCCACCCCGAGGGCGCATTCTATTGGTATAAAGAGCTGTTTACCTATGTAAGCGGCACGAGCAATAAGCATGAGATCGTCGACTTGCCGAACGGCGGGACGCTCGACCTCAGAATGAACGAGATGGGCCGCTATCTCTTCAACACCGTGTTCTATATGATCGGTATCCCGATCGGCATGGTGCTGGCAGTGTTCTTTGCGGTCTGTATGTCCCGCGATATCAAGGGCGGCAATCTCTTCAGAGTGCTCTATTACATCCCCTGCGTCGCAAGTTCCATCGCGATCGTCTACACGTTCAAGATCATGTTCCGCTCCAACGGCGTTATGAACAGCATTTTGGGCCTCACGACGTTCAAGTATCCCGCGACGGGAGGTTACGGCGGCAAGACGGGCTTCATCTGGATTTCCGAAGATACGAACGTCGGCGCAAGCTGGAACGACGTCTTCGGCGTGGACAAAGTCAATGCGTTCATGTATGACCCGTTCTGGTGCCAGGGACTTCTCTCGAAGGCCGTCATCATCATCATGTCGGTCTGGAAGGGCCTCGGCGGCACGATCATTCTCTATGTCGCAGGTCTTTCCGGCGTCAACGCCGCGACGAAGGAAGCCGCTCAGATCGACGGTGCAAACGGTTGGCAGATCTTCTGGAAGGTGACCATGCCCGACCTCTATCCCGTTATTTTCTATAACATCGTCACTTCCGTCATCGGCGGTCTGCAAATCTATGCCGAACCAGAACTCCTGCTTTCGAACTCGTCTTCGAGCTCGGGCTTCCCGACGGTCTCCGGCTACGTTGCACTCATCTACAGATACGGTATCAACCAGGGCTACTACTCGAAGGGCGCCGCTTACGGTATGTTCCTCGCCGTCATCATCTTTGTCTTGACGCTGTTCCAGTTCTGGCTCGATAGCAGAAGAAGCGACTAAAGGAGGGGAAGAAAATGGCTGAAAAAGAAATTGTAAAGAACGAAGACTTGAACAAGCCTGCCGAAGCGCCGCTTCCCGGTTCTTCGACGCCCGCCGAGCTTCGCGCCTATTATTCTCCGCTGCGGTATGCATGGGGCGCCCTCCTTGCCTTCTTCGGGATCTCGTCCAAGACGCACCGCGCCAGCAAAAAGCGTGCGAAACTCGTGCAGGATATCGCAACGTATCTCGTCCTCCTCTTCGGGTCCTTCCTCATGGTCTACCCGTTCTGGTGGATGATCGCGGGCTCCTTTGCCGCGACCGCGGCCAGCAACGAGTTCATCTACGACCTCGTCTGGTGGCCTTCGCACGACGTTCTCCATTCGACCAACGCCCAAGGCGAAGTCTATGGCCTGTTCTATAACTACCATTACTTCCTGGTCGACGCGTTCGATTCGTTGATCAACCAAGGCACGATCAACGTCACGTTCTGGAGAGCGCTCATCAACAACCTGATCTATTCCATCGTCCCTGTCGTGATCGGCGTCATCACCTCCGCGTCCGCCGCGTTCTCGTTCGCGAAGATCCAGTGGATCGGCAGGAACGTCGTCTTCATGTTCCTGCTTGCGGCCATCATGGTCCCCGGCCCCTCCATCATGATCACCCAGTTCGTTATGTATTCCGAGTTGAAGTGGCAGGAAAACGGCTTGGTGCTCATCATTCCGGGTATGTTCGGTTCCATTATGACGGCATTCTTCATCCGGCAGTTCCTGTTCGGGCTTCCGACCTCCATCATCGAGGCGGCGAAGATCGACGGCGCGGGATACTTCAGGATCTTCTGTCAGTTCATCCTGCCGCTCGCGATGCCCGCTCTCATGGCGCAGGGCCTGCTCTCCTTCATGGGATGCTGGAACAACTACATGGGATCGTACATCATGATCCCGAAGGATTCCCCTGCAATCAACTTGCCGCACGCGCTGTACATGTTGACGGTCAGCGGCAGTACCGCATTGCAGGATAACCTCGGCCCGCAGATCGCGGCCTCCGTGCTCTGCGTCCTTCCCGTCATCATTCTGTTCGCCTGCTTCCAGAAGCTGATCATCGGCTCCTTGATGCTCACGGGTTCCAAGGAATAAGGACGGATTGCGGCTTCCGCAGTTCCCACGGGGGATTGCAAAACCACACAAAAGAATCAGGCGCGGCATATCGCCGCGCCTTTTCTCATGTCTTGTTGTATGTTTCGATGCATTCGAGCATGCGCGGATTTTGAATCAGGGGCAAAAGTTTTTGTTTCGCCCCGGCGTCTCCCTCCAGCAGTTCGAAGAGGAGGCGCGCCCGTTCCCCGTAGAACGCGGCGGCCTTCGCCGTGCTTCTCTCCGTCTGCTCCGTTAGAGTGAGGAATGCGGCGTACTCGGCGCGAAACGCCTCTCTGTTCCCCTGCGCAAACGCGTCGGCGCACTTCCAAAAACTCTTCACGAAGGCGAATTTGCGCGTCGTGATCTCGTTGAGATAGTCGCGGAAATTCCCGTCGTCGCGGAGGGAAAAGCAGGAGACGGCGATTCTGAGGCGCAGGATGTCGGAAATCGGGGCGCGCCCGTCGGGGAGCCACACTTCGAGCAGAAATTTTGCGTCCCGTATGGCATTTTCGAATGCGCGCGCCCGCATGTGCCTGTCGATCCGCCGCATCCACAGCCGCGTGAACACGAGATTCCCGATCGCGAACGCGAGCGCGCACCCGACGATGACGATCCCCGCGGCGGCGCCGTCTGCGATTTTCAGAACGCGGAGGACGGTCGCAACGGCGATCCCCATGAGCACGATCCCGCCCAGCACGATGAGCGCCAGCTTCCCCGTCTTTTTCGCGGGCGGGACGGTGTGCGTGCGCGCGGAGACCTCGTCCCGCCTGTTCGGAAAGCTCGCATACAGCAGGTGTTTTCTCTTTCCCGCAAGGATAAAACTCACGATGACGCCCGCCTCCGCCGCGAAGTGCAAGACGGTACTGCCCGCCATGAGCGCGATCGCCCAGGCGGCATAGACGTCGCCCGTCAAAAAGGCGATCCCCATGACGAGGAGCATGAGAAGGGGTGCGGAAAAGAAGCTCACGATGCAGACGAGCAGCCCCGTTTTCGCCCGCCTGTATTCGCGCGCGAGCATTCCGATCGCGAAGGAGATCTCCTCGCCCTGTTCCCTGTCGCTCTGCTTGCGCGTTCCGCAGAGCAGTTCCTCCACGGTGACGCCGAGCGTCTTCGCAAGCAGCGCGAGTTTGTCCGCGCGCGGCTTCGCCTCGCCCGTCTCCCACTTGCTCACCGCCTTGTTGGATACGCCGAGGATCTTTCCGAGCTCGCTCTGCGAGAGACCCTTTTCCGTCCGAAGTTCAAAGATGAAATTGCCGAATCCGTAATCGTTCATATCCGCTCCCAACGGGGAAATTATACCATACCTCTGCGCCTTTTTCAAGGAACGGACTATCGAATCAAAGTAGAACTTTGCATTCCGCGGAAAAAAGCGCGTTTCGGCCGCGATTTTTTGCTGTCCGATTTTTGTGCAAAAGCCTTGAAATCATGCGGGGATTGTACTATAATAATATTGGCAGATGCCGCTTGGGGGGAAATTTCATGGCACTCTATTATCCGAAAAATCCGCGGTTCAACCGCTTACAGATGCGCACGGCCGACTATACCGCCTGGCAGGAGGGCTGTGCGCACGATCCGTCTCTGCTCGAGCACGACGGCAAATTCTACGCCTATTCGACCGACACGTTCGGCGCGCCCGGCGGCTATCAGATCCGCGTGAGCGACGATCTCCTGCACTGGTCGTATATCGGCGCGGCCTTTCGGACCGAGGGCATCGCGCCGCATTATAAGAAGGGCGAGGGTAGGGGCAAATACGGCAACCTGCAGGAGGCCTACGATTGGTGCGTCACGTCCGCGCGCGAAGTGGGCTACGGCGTCTGCACGAGAACGGACGGTACCATGTCCTTCTGGGCGCCCAACTGCGTCAAGGGCAGCGACGGAAAATTCTGGCTCTATTTCTGCCTCACGGGCTATTTCGGCGGCTCGAAATCGTGTATCGGGCTCGCCAAGTCCGATGCGCCCACGGGCCCGTTCACATGCACGGGGCTGCTTTTGAAGACCCCTGCGGGCTGGCGCACGCCCAACGCGATCGACCCGCAGTATTTCGCCGCGGAGGGCAGGAGTTTCCTCGTCTACGGCTCCTATGGCCTCGGCATCCACATCATCGAGCTCGATCCCGCCACGGGGCTCCGCAAGGACGGGCTGACCTACGACGATTTCGCGGCGGGACGCGCTTCGTTTGCGCAGTATTACGGCACGCCCGTCGCGCGGGGTTCCGTCGAGGGCGGCGTGGTCCGCTACCACAGGGACGTGCCCGTGCTCGCAGACGGGAAGTGGGTCAAGAAAAATTACTACTATCTGATGTGCTCCTACGGCTCCCTGTCCTCCGTCTACAATATGCGTTGCGGGCGGAGCGAGAGCCCGCTCGGGCCCTATCTCGACGTCAACGGCAACGAGCTCGTCTGCTCCACCGATATCGGCACGGGCAACAAGATGCTCGGCTCGTTCCGTTGGGAGGAGGCGCCCGTCGATTTCTTCTGCCCCGGCCACAACGATATGTTTACGACGAGCCGCGGCGTCAACCTCATCGCCTACCACTGCCGCACCAACTATTTCATCGAGAAGGGGATGTCGCGCTCCAACAACTTCCACTATCTCTATCTCTCGCAATACGCGTTCAACGCCGACGGCTGGCCCGTCATGAACGGCAACCGCTATGCGTGCGAGGAGCTGCAGGAAGTCGGCGAGAGCGAGCTGCTCAACATCTCGGCGGGCAAGTTCGAAGCCGTTCTCTTCACGCAGGGCGCGGACACGGTCAGGGCCAAACGCGTCGTGCTGCACAAAGACGGCACGCTCGACGGCGCCTATAAGGGCACATGGAGAATGTACGGCGAGCACTATATCGACCTCGAAGTGGGCGGAGAACAGTATGCCGGCGTCGTCATGCCGGCGTGGATCGACGACCAGAACGTCGCAGGGCTCACCGTGACAGCGATGGGGCGCGTTTCCGGAATGGCGCTCCTCATGAACAGCACGAACCGCATCTGACGGCCCCCGCGAACAACGCGAACGGCCATCTGCGGCACTTCCCAAGTATCACGAAAAATATCTGCAACGGATCTCAGACCGAATTTCCGCAACGGATCTCAGACGGCGCCCTGCGGGGCGCCTCTTTTTGTCGAAGGCCTATTTTGCCGGACACCTACCCCCTCCCTCGGGAGGGGGAGCAAAGGGGGTGGGGGACCGGGAAACGGGATCGGAACGCCGTCCCTCCGCACTCATTTGCATATATTTTTTCAGGCGCGGCCGTACCAAAATAAATTTTTTTCAATACAATGGGGATATTCCGAAATTCATTCGAAGAATTTTAATATTTTTTCTAAAAAAGAAGAAAATTTTTTTCAAAAACACTTGACAAACGATTTTTTTTGAGTATAATAGAAGATGTAAAACGGCTGAAGGCAATGCGCGCCGCGAAAAAGGGCGAAATTTGTCGAAGGCCTATGAGATCGCCAATTCCTATGCTACGTTTCCCGAGAGGGAATACGTAACTTTCCCCCCCTTTGAACAAGGTGTAGGTTCCGTATGGGATCTGCGCCTTGTTCGGTTTTATGGCGTTTGTTTCGAGGCGTTTGTTTGCATGCGGCGGCGCCGTTTGAAAAAGAGCCCCCGCGGAGCCGGCGGGGGTCTGTACGGAAGAAATTTATTATTGTAATCACGCGCGCGTGCGTGCGCGCGCGCAAGCATTCGGAAATCGGGCGGAATGATCGCGCTCCCGGAGATCAATTTCCGTGCGGGTCCTGTTCGTTCTGTTTGCGGATGGCCTCGTTCTCCTCGTCGGAATACATGAAGTCGGGCTTGGGCGGCGGCGCGGGTTCCGAACGGTTTTTGGCGATGACCATGATCACGGCGAAGATGACGGCGCACAGCGCGGGAACGAGGAATCCCATGAGCCCGTAGAGCACGCCGAGCACGACGGACATCAGCACGCAGACGCAGGAAAGGATGCAGGAAATCATGCGGACGTATTTCATAAAAATCTCCCGACTGGTATATTTTCGGCTCTATTGTAGCATACTTTCCGAAAAAACACAATCCCTTGTGGTCGAAAAAAATACGCGAAAAAAAGCCGAAAAAAATGCAAAAAATCCAAAAAAAAGCGGTGAAAATCAGTTGACTTTCCGATTTTGGTGTGATAGAATGAACAAGCTGTCCGAAAGCGAGGGGCACATCGGCGGAAGCGCTTCGGAAAAAATTCCGAAAAATTTCCGAAAATGTGTCTAAAAATGCTTGACAAAGCGCAGAGTGCTGTGTTATAATTGTCGAGCTACCCTGTGAGGGGAGCCCGGGCTGTCGCTCGGTAACGCAGATTAAAAATCGAATAAGAAAGAAACGATTTTTTGTAACACTTTTGTAAGCGAGCAAAAATGCAGTTTCTGTCAATTTTTTGAGACAATAGTACTCAAAGCAAAGTCAGCAAAAATAACGAATATCGTTAGAGCCATCGGCGCATTAGCCTGCGTCGATTCTAAGCAATGAAACTTAAGAGTTTGATTCTGGCTCAGGATGAACGCTGGCGGCGTGCTTAACACATGCAAGTCGAACGGACGTAGCAATACGTTAGTGGCGGACGGGTGAGTAACACGTGAGCAACCTGCCCATGTCAGGGGGATAACAGTTAGAAATGACTGCTAATACCGCATATGACCACGAGGGGGCATCCCCTTGAGGTGAAAGATTTTA
>CANQWO010000011.1 GCA_947627565.1 uncultured Clostridia bacterium | reverse complement strand
TTTCTTGCGGACGAAAGTTTGGAAGAATTCAGGAAAAACAAAATAAAAACCGTCCCATAAGGCACAAGAGCAACGGGGCCCACCGGTGCCGATGGTGCGACGGGCCCTGTCGGTCCCGCCGGCGCCGACGGTGCGCCCGGTGCCGACGGCATCACGCCGACCGTGACAGTCGGCACGACCACGACGGGCGACCCGGGTACGGACGCGCTCGTCACGCAGGGTGGAACGGCGGACAATGTGATCTTGAATTTCACCATTCCCCGCGGCGAAACTGGCCCGAGCGCCGTTGCGGCCAATGTTCCGCTCGTCACGGATCCCACCACGGCCGAGGCGCCTGCCGTTGCGGCGACGCTCAACCAGCTCATTACCAATCTCGTGGAGGCGGGCATCATCGCGACGGGTGCGGCCGGCTGATCCGAGCAGTGCGCATTACGCCGTCTGCGGAATTTTCCGCAGACGGTTTTTCGCAGAAAACTTTTTGCGCGATATAAATAATGGGTTTACAGAGCGAAAACGGGCATACCATGTCTGAATATCATGCGTCGGGACGCAAAAAAACGAGGCGAGATCGCCTCGTTTTTTGATGAAAAACACGTTGTCTGGTTTATGAGAAAATTTCGTCACTTGACCGACATGACGATGGCCTGCGGGAAGTCCCCGAAGTTCTTGCCGAAGAGATTGATCCCGCCGCGGTGCTTGGCGTCCTCCCGCACGCCGATGGAGAGGACGACGGCGGAGCCCTCATACAGTTTGAGGTCGTCGAACGTCACTTTGGAGGAAGCCATCACGTTGTCCACGAACACACCCTGTCCGTTGATCGTGATTTTTTTCAAAAGCCCGAACTGCGTGCTCGTGATGGGCCAATATTCGGGCGTAAATTTGCCTCGCCGTCCGCCGAAGTCCCCGGGGGAGGTGAAGGTGGTGACCTCCACACCGTTCACCGACACGGTGATGTCGCTCGGCCAATTGTTGTTGTAATACACCGTCTCCGAGCACGCCTCGAAGGAGAAGGAGATCTCGGTGCAGCGATGGTGTTTCAGGGGCGTGGTGGGGAAGTTATAGGAGATGAATCCCGTATCGAACCAAATACATTCGGCGTCCGTGCGCGCGGGCTCGAAGAAGATGCCGGGCTCATCGAAGGCGCCGAGCGCGCCCGTCTTGCCCGTCATGCCGCAGGGGGCCTTGATGTTGCACTCCGAGAACATGCCCACGGGGATCTCCACCGAATACTCCCGCTCGGGCGATTCCTCGATGCGGGGCGCGCTCAGATCCACCATGTAACTCATCACGATCTGCGAACAATACTTGGTGTGCCCCTTGAGTCCGGGCTGATAGTCCACGAAGATGAGCTGGGCGTCCGCCAAAACGTCGATATGGCGCGCCACCGACGAGATGGGGATGTTGAGTTCGGCGGCGATGTCCGAAACGTTTTTGGACCGGAGGAGCAGGGAGCGCAGGATGCGGATCCGGTCGGGCACGGAGAGGGCGCGGCTGATCTTGCAGATGGTCGCAAGGTCGGCGTCGCTGTTTACTTCGAGACGGATGTTCTTTTCACTGTTGATGATATCGCTCATGGGAAACCTCAAATTTATTTTATCATACCCGAGAGGGGATGTCAAGTTCTCACATGATAGATTTATTTCTCAAATTTTGGGAAATGTACCGTTTGAAACATTCAACTATTAGTCAGCTTGTGAGTATTGACATTTCCGCGCGCTGAGTGTTACAATATTTGTGAAAAATAAACACTTAATGAGACACACTATGCCGAACACACCCTTTGATCCGCAGTTTGAAAGAGAAGTTCTTCCCCTGATCGGGACGTGGGAGATCGAAATCACCGCTCCCACGGGGAATTTTTCCGGGACCATTCAGGTTCCCTTTTGCATCGAATCTGCGCGCGGATTGGGCTATCGCGGCGTGATCACGCGGTGCGTATACAGAAAAAAGGTGACGCTTGCGCTGCCCGAAGGGAGGCTTCTTCTCCGCTTCGGCGCCGTCGACCGCACGGCGCGCGTGTATGTGAACGGGATCTACGCGGGCGAGCACAAGGGGGGTTATACGCCCTTTCAGTTTGACATCGCCTCCCTCGTCGTCGCGGGGAAGAACGAGATCGCGGTCGAGGTGGAGAACGACGTCTCCGCCAACGCGCCCTCGGGCAAGCAATCGAAAGGGGAGAGCCAAGGCTGTTTCTATTCCCGCGTGACGGGGATCTGGCAGCCCGTTTGGCTGGAATACGTCCCCGAGGCGCACATCGAGCGCGTCCGCTTTTTCCCCGACGCGCAAAACGGCAACGTGACCGCGCGGGTCCGAACGAAGGGCGAGGGCGAACTGCGTATGGAGGTCTATTATCAAGGCCGGCTCATGGGCGAGGCGCAAGCGCAGGCGAAGGAGAGCGCCGAGCTCTTCGTCCGTTTGGAGGAAACCCATCTCTGGGAAGCGGGCGCGGGGCGGCTCTACGACGTCGTCCTCCGCTTCGGGAAAGACTGCGTGAAGAGCTATTTCGGGCTCCGCGAAGTGCGCTTTGAGGGCGATCGCTTCCTCCTCAACGGCAAGCCCCTTTTCCAGCGCCTCGTGCTCGACCAAGGCTATCATCCCGAGGGGCTCTATACCTACCCCGACGAGGAGAGCATGGTGCGGGACATCAAGCTCGCCATGCAACTCGGCTTCAACGGCGCCCGCCTGCATCAAAAACTCTTTGATCCACGCTTCCTCTATCATTGCGACCGTCTCGGGTACATGGTATGGGGGGAATTTCCGAGCTGGGGGATGCGCTACTGCGATTTGGACGGGCTCGAGAACTTCAAACGCGAGTGGACGGAAGCGGTGGAAAGGGACATCAACCATCCCTCCATCGTGCTGTGGTGCCCCCTGAACGAGACGTGGGCCGACCTCGACGACCCCGAAAAACTTCGCGACGTCCGCTTTGTGGACGCCGTCTACGACCTCACGAAATCCCTCGACCCCACCCGTCCCTGCGTGGACGTCAGCGGGGGTTGGCACGGGCACAGGACCGATCTCTTCGACTTCCATTGCTATGAGAGCCCCGAGCGCTTTCAGCAATATCTTTCGGAGCTGGAAGGGGAGACGCTCGACGTGCCCCATCTCTATTCCCCCGCAGAGGACCTCCGCTATCACGGCGGGCCCACGCACGCGAGCGAAGTGGGGGGCGTCAGCTTGGGCGGAGACGGCTGGGGCTATGCCAGCGTCTCCTCCGAAGAGGAATTTTTGCAGTACTACGAGCGGCTCGTCTCCCTGTTGAAGGGCTGCCGCAAGCTCTCCGGCTTCTGCTATACCCAGCTCTACGACGTGGAGCAGGAGCAGAACGGGCTCTATACCTACGATCGCGCGAGCAAGCTCTCGGAAGAGGGTCTGGCGCGGATCGCCGCCTGCAACCGGCAGGAGGCCGCGATCGAACAGGACGGATAAATTTCATACAGCCAATACTTCTCATTTCCTCCCCCTGAATGCGGAAGACGGAGAGGCGATCGTCTCTCCGCTCTTCCTGCAGCGGCAGGGAAGGCGGGCTCCATGCCGGAAGCCGCTATTGCAGGATCTTTACACGAAAAATGCAATTTGTCAATGGAAAAGAGCAAAAAAACAGATAACATAAGCAGGGGGTCAAACCCGCACGGATTTTTCCGAGGAGAAGGGATATGAAACATGCTACGGTGATCGAAAGCAATGATCTGTTCGGCGGCTTCAACTGGCCCAGCATTGCAAGGCTCAGCGACGGTCGTCTGATCGTCGTGTGTTCGGGCTTCCGTCTCGGACATATTTGCCCGTTCGGGAAAGCGGTCGCCATGTACTCCTCCGATGAAGGGGAGAGTTGGTCGGCCCCTGTTCCCGTTCTTGGGACCCCTCTCGACGACAGGGACGCGGGCGTGGCCGTCTGCGGCGAAAAGGTGCTCGTTACGAGCTTCAATAATTCCCGCGCCTTTCAACGCAGGATCGCCGCGCGCGATTGGAGCGGGAAGGAGCGTGCGCTCATCGAGGCCTATCTCGACTGCGTGAGCGATGAAGAAGAGGATCGCTTTCTCGGTTCATCGTGTGTCTTGAGTTCCGACGGCGGGAAAACATTCGGCAAGCCGGTCCGCGTGCCTGTCATGGCGCCTCACGGCCCGTGTGTTTTGAAGGACGGCTCGCTCTTCTATCTCGGGAGGGCGTTTGCGGTGGAAAA
The DNA here is from genome assembly GCA_947627565.1 of uncultured Clostridia bacterium. Taxonomy (GTDB): domain Bacteria; phylum Bacillota; class Clostridia; order Christensenellales; family Borkfalkiaceae; genus Gallimonas. The sequence goes on along the minus strand of CANQWO010000011.1, from coordinate 46,864 downwards.
CGAAAACGGCGGTTTTCCGAACAATCTGCTCGAGGTTTGCACGAGCCGCGATTGGAAGACATGGTCGCCTCCCGCAGAGATCCCCATGCCGCGCGAAGAGGGGACGCTGTTTTGCGAGCCGCACGCCGTTGCGCTTCCCGACGGGCGCATCATCGCGGGACTGCGCGCACAGCGGAAGGATGGATTCTCCATCTTTACGGCGCACAGCTCAGACGGCGGAAAGACGTTCGGCCCTTGGCGCGATCTTGCCTTTCACGGTTCGCCGCCCCACTTCTTTGTCCATTCGAGCGGCGCGGTCATCTTGAGTTACGGCTATCGCAAGCCTCCCTACGGCCAGCGGGCGCGCGTCAGTTACGACGGCGGGGAGAGTTGGAGCGAGGAGATCGTCCTCCGCGATGACGGACTCGATTGGGACCTCGGTTATCCCGCCACGGCGGAATGTGCGGACGGATCGCTCATCACCGTCTATTATCAGAAGCGGGCGGGCGCACGGCATGCGGGGATCTATCAAACCAAATGGGAGCTTCCCCAACGGGGATACGAAAAATAATATGAAAGAAAAGAAAAATACGATCTTGGTACCGGTGATTACACCGTTTACCGACGGCGAAACGATAGACTATGATGCCCTGCAACGGCATGTTGAGTGCGTGCTCGGGCAGGGAGCGGACGGGATCTATGTATGCGGCTCTTCCGCGGAGTGCTTCTCGCTCAGTGAACAGGAGCGGATGAAATCGCTTGAAGCCATTTTGGAGGCTGCGGGCGGCGCCTTTGTCGTTGCGCATGTCGGCACATTCGCAACGGGAAATTCCATCCGTCTCGCGCGCCATGCGGAAAGGGTAGGCGCGGATGTCATCTCGTGCATGCCCCCCTTCGGGCTCTCCTATTCGTTCGAAGAGATCAAGAGTTATTATACCGATGTCATGAAGAGCGTGGAGCTTCCCATGATGGCGTATAACTTTCCCGCGGCGACGCAGACTCATTTCACTCTCGAACAATTTCTCGGGCTGTTTGCCGAAGAGAAGATGCAATACTTAAAATTTTCCGATGTGGACTTCTATATGCTCGAGCAAGTGAAGAGCCATACGGGGGCGTTCATCTATTCGGGAAAGGATGAAAACTTCCTCTCGGGGCTTGCCGCGGGCGCGGACGGCGCCATCGGGTTGACGTTCAACTTCATGGTCGGCAAGTTCAAGGAGATTTACCGTCTGTTCCGCGAGGGAAAGGCGGAGGAAGCTCGCACCATCCAGCACAGCGTGAACGAGATGGTGCGCACGGTATGCCGCTACGGCATCATCGAGGCGACGAAATATCTCGTCGGACTCAAAGGGATCGGGGTGGGACACGCGCGCAAGCCGTTTGCCCGCCTGACGGAAGAGGCCAAGACCCATCTCCGCTCGATGGCAGAGCGGGAAGGGATCCTATAAAAAATAAGGAGGAAAAAGCAATGAAATTCAAATCTGCACTCGCGATCGCGCTGGCTGCGACCCTTTGCGTCTGCATGACGGCATGCAACCCGTCGGAGGGCGAAAGACCCAAACCAAACGGCGATTCGTCGCTCACCGGGTCGCTCACCGTCCGCATCGTAGACAGAGGTTACGGCTCGGAATGGCTCAAACAAATCGCCGAATCTTATGAGGCGACGCACAAGGGATGTAAGGTCAAAGTGGATACCGCCAACGACGACAATGCCGTCACGGCGCGCGCGGCGACCTCGTCCAACGACGCGGACATCATCGTCACCACGCAGGGAATGTATCAGCTCGAGCGCGGCGGCAATCTCGTCGACCTCACCGATGTGTACGATTCCGTGCAGGAGGGCTACACCGTCCCGCTCAAGGAAAGGATGAATCAGACGTACCGCGATTATTTCGAGACGTCGGACAACAAATTCTATCAGATGCCCTGGATCGACGCATACGCGGGTTTCCTCTACAACAAGACCTCCCTCGACAAGGCGCTCGGGGAGGGCAAGTACAAGCTGCCCAACACCACCCACGAGTTCGAGGCGCTCTGCAAACAGCTCAAGGATAAGGGGCTGGAACCCATCTCGATGTCCACGGCGGAGTTCTACTACAACATTGTGGAATTTACTTGGATGGCGCAGTACATGGGCGGGCTCGAGGCGTACAACAATATGCTTCGCGGCTACTACCTGAACGACAGCGGGGAATACGTTCCCTGCGCGTCTCGCGACGACCTCGTGCGGCTCCGCAACGATAAGGCGCGCACCGTCGTCGGGCAGGCGGTCATCGACCTTGTCGGCCAGGGAAAATATGCGCACAGCGAGAGCAACAAGATGAACTTCACCGACGCGCAGAACGCCTTTTTGGGGCTTGGCTACGGCACCAACTCCAAGGAGTGCGGCTTCTACCTCTGCGGCGACTGGTTTGCGAACGAGATGAAAGTTTCTCTCGAAAGCAGCGGCTCGGATGTTCGTTTTATGCGGACCGTCGTCCTCTCCGAGATCGTCGATACGCTTGAAACCAAGATCACGGACGCACAGCTCTCCAAGCTCATCGACGCCATCGACGCGGGCGAGACTTCGTATGACGGCATCAGCCAAAAGGACTTCGACCGCGTGAAAGAGGCCCGCTTCATGTCCTATGCATACGGGACGTGGCACACCATGGCGATCCCCAAGATCCGCAAGGGCGGCGCACAGTACGATCTTGCGAAAGATTTCCTCAAATACATCGTCACGGATGAAATGCAGGCGATGTTTGCTCAGACGGAGGACGGCCTCGTGATGCCCTACGGTTACGACGCCACCCGTCTTGAAACGGAATACGGGCTTCAGCTCAGTGAATACGCACGGTCGATCGCCTATGCCAAGGGCGAACACATGAACGTCGTCTCACGGGGCCTCAATTCCCTCTTTGGAACGGCGCTCATCGAATACCTCTTCGAGCTGTATTTCGAGGCGGGCGCATTCAAGGGGACGCTCACGGCGGAACAGTCGGTGCAAAACGCCAACGGCAAATATAATTTCGACGAAGCGCTCACACTCATCGTGAAATAGAGGTGAGAGATGAAACACGCGAAATTACTCTCTCTCATCATGGCAGGCGTCGTCCTTGTGTGCGGCGCGGCGTGCGGGAAAGGCGCCGTCCATGAATACACACTTTCCGAGTTCACGCTCCGGGACGGCGAGTACGGGGAATTTTACCGGATCGACCTCTCCTCCGCCGCGGTGGTGGATGAGAACGGAAACGCGACGGACAGGACCGTCACCGTCAAGTCTCTGCGTTGGCCCTCGGGCAAGGAGACCAAGGTCGCAGGTGGGAGCGTCAAGCTCACCGAACTCGGAGAATACACCGTCGTCTACGCCGCAGAGAGCGAGGACGGAGAGGAGACGCTCTACGAGCGGAGCTTCACCTGCCGCGACACCAAGGGACCCATCGTTGGGATCGCGGAGCCGCTCTTGGCGCCGAAGACGGCGGTCAAGGGGCAGACGGTCATGCTTTCCGCCGCCTCCGCAACCGATTTTGCGGGCATAAACGGCGAAATCAAGGTCAGGGTCCTCTCCCCGAGCGGGAAGGAGGAGACGGTGCAAAACTCCTTCGTCGCGGAAGAAACGGGCGAATATACCGTCGTCTATTCCGCGGAAGATAAAAGCGGCAACACGAGCGAGGCGCTGGAAAAGGTCATGGTATGGGACGTTGACGCGGAAAAGGATGTCGTCGGCTATACCCATCTCGCCTACGGTGTGGAACAGAACGAGGGGATGTATCACCATGAGGATTACATCGCAGAGCTGTTCGTCCCCGATGTGACGAAAGAGACGAACGAGAAGGTCGGGCTTGTGGACATCCATGCCGCTCCCATTTCCGCTATGCCGGACGGAAGCAGGGCGGCGACCATCATCACGCCCTCTGCCGACGAGCAGCGTGTGACCTACGTCATCAAATCCGCGATCGCCGATCTCACCGACTACGACTACGTCGGGATGTGGCTCTACAATGCCTCGCCGCGCACCGAGCGGGTGAGCCTCAACTATCACAGCTCCAACGAGTTCACGCTGAAGAGCGGGGAATGGACGTATGTCGCGTTCGATCTCAACGCCTACGATTATTCGACGGAAGCGTTCTGCGCCTACAACGATACGGGCGCGGGCTTGCTCCAACCGCGCAACAATGTGCGGCACATCACGCTCCGCTTCGATTACGAGTGGCATGAGGACGAATTTGACCCGGACGATCTGTACGGCTATCGGTTGAAAGGGTATGCAAATCTCGGTTGGCACACCTACATCGGAAAAGTCATGGCTGGGAAATTGGACGAAAACGGCTTTACGACCCCCGCGGGCGCGGCATATTACACCGTATTCGACGAGACGGAATTTCCCGTCGTGAGCCGCGTATTCCACTCCTATACGACAGAGGTAAAGGAGGAGGGGACGCAGGGTTCCACCCTCTTCGAAAACCCGATGCAGCAACAAAAACTCAATCTGAAGATCTATATGCTGAAAAAGTTTGCCGTCGGGGACGCGTGTACGATCTGGGTCAAGAATCCCAACGATTTCGATATCGTTTTCGACGACGGAAACGGACATCGGACGCCCGTTCCCGCAGGGCAGGCGCTGAATGTCCCCGTCACGCTCTATGCATGCACAGCGCCGCAGTGGCAAGGCGCGAGCCTGTATGGGGCGAGCATCAAGGCTGCGAACGGCGAGCTTGCGAAAGGCGCGAAGATCTATCTCGGTGCCATTCGCAGTTCGTCCGCAACAAATTAAAAATATCGCTCAAAGAGCGAACAGGAGGAACAATTATGAAAAAGAAAGTACTGCACCTCTTCGCCGTGCTCTGCGCGAGTATCTGTTTATTCGCGTTTGCTGCATGTAACGGCTCGGGGGACCCGCCCAAGAGCAAACTTGCGATCGACCCCGATTATAAGTTTGCAGACGCCGAACTCGGCGAATCGTATTCGCTCGCAGTCGGCAGCGTGGAAGTCACGGGGGAGGGCGGCGCCGACCTCACCGTTTCGGTGAAGGACAATACCCTCACCCGTCCCGACGGCAAGACGCTCAAGCTCATCGGCGGCAAGTTCACGCCCGATGTGACCGGTGAGTATAAGCTCACCCTTGTCGTCGAAGACCACGAGGAGATCGACCCCGTCGAAAAGACGATCGTCTGCAAGGACACGAAGGGACCCGAGGTGAAGCTCGTCGAAGGGCAGACCCTGCAAAACGCCGCGCTCATCGGGCAGACCGTTCCGCTTCCCAAGGTCGGCGGCACCGACCCGAGCGGCTTGTCGGATGAAGTCGTTGTAAAAGTTTTGCAACCAGACGGAAAGGAAGGAACGCTCTCCGAAGATAAGACGACCTTCACGCCGTCGGTCGCGGGAAGCCATACTTATTCTGTCACGATGAAGGACAAAGTGGGCAATGCGTCCGAATACAAGGGCTATTTCACCGTATACAACACGGAGTATAACGAGAACACGCTCGCCTATTTCAGCTCTGAATACGGCAAAGAACAGGCGGATGCATGGATCTATCATGAGAACTATCTCACCGAGGCGTACATCGAGGACGTCACGAAAGTGAATAACGGCAAGGGCGATGCGATCCCCGCAGTTCCGAGCGGCAACAACGGCGCGACCTGCCTCACCGCCGCCACGGGCAACAAGATGCTCTACTATATCCATCTTCCCGTCAACGACCTCACCAAGTGGGACTATGCAGGCATGTGGATTTACAACGATTCCGACTATCCGCTCTTCCCGTTCCTTGTGGGCGACGGTTTCTACAACCCCAATGTCATCCCCGCCCGCACATGGTTCTATCTCACCTATAATCTCCGCCTCACCTTCAAGCTCGATCAGATGATCGGCGTCGGCAACCCCAACGAAGTGGCCCTCAACGATGTGCAATATCTCACCATTGCCTTCCGCCAGATCCTTCCTACGTCTACCGGGCAAGGCGAGGTCAACACGTACACGCAGAACGACAAGATCTACCTCACCGACATGGAGCTCAAACACTTCACGAAAGAGGGGCCCATCGCCGAATTTGATCAGCCTTGGGGCACGGCGCACATCGCGCAGTTCAATGGCGACAGAGAGAACTATTATTTCGGAGGCTACGATAAAGAGAGCAAAGAGGAAGGCACCGAGGGCAGCACAAGCCTCGTCGTCAGAAAGGACGTTGCCTCCATCAACCCGAGAATTTTCGGGCTCAATGCGGAAAAGAACGACGTATTCGGCAAGACCTTCAAAATGTGGTTCAAGAACGGCACGGCTCACGACGTCACCGTCAGCGATGGCAAGGGCAACTCTTCGAAAATTTCCGCAAACAGTGATGGCTATGTGCGCGTAAAGATCGACGACACGACCAGAACGGCAGAGGGCCCGTATGGCACATACGGCGTCTGGAGCTTCACGATCTCCGGCGACCTCAAGGCCGGCGACAAGTTCTATCTCGGCGCCATCACCAACGAAGAGCAGATCGTCGCAAACGCAGAAAACGCACTCACGTCCTATGAGAGCTTGGGTGTGCAGGAGTTCTGCGCGGCGAACGTCAGCATGAAGCGCGTCCTCAAAGCAGAGGACACCCAAAATGCCGAGCATTTCTATGGCACCGAGAACATGTCCGTGAGGATCGACACGCTCAAAAACGGCGCACAAATTCGCGTTTGGTTCGACATGGACAAGAAGGATTGGAGCCAATATGACTATGTGAAGTTCTATGTCTATAACGACACGAACACCGGATTCGAACTTCAAACCGTCGACAATGAATTGGACAGCAAGGATCAAGATTGCAAAGACAATGACCCCTCGGATACAGAGCCCAATCTCATCAAACCCATCGTCGGCAAAGGAGAATGGGTGCCCGTTGTCGTTCCGCTCTACAAGGATGGTATGCGTATTGCGAGCTGCAAGGGTGGCGTTGTCCGAAAGGTATCGGGCGTCGACAGACATGCAAATTACAGCTTCTACGAATTGACCGACGTCGAGTCATTCGGCCTCTTTTTTGCAGGTACGTACACAGCGGATGGCTCCATCTGGATCAGCACAATCACGGGCGGCAAGTATGCGGAGGAAGTAAATATCGACAACAACCTTGTCATCTCTCTCAACGGCGACATCAATCCCTTCCGCAGCGCAACGTCAAGCTCTGTGAACGCACTTTCGTACACCGCTTCCCATGAGGCTAAATATGCCGACTCGGATGATGCCGTGAAGGGAACGACGACGATCAAAGCCGAAATCACCGCATCGTGGTCCGGGAACATCCGTATCAGCGGCAAGTTCTTCCGTCAAACTCTTGAAACGGGTGACAAGGCGCGCATTTGGGTGTATAATGCAAGCGATGCCACAATCAAGATCACGCCCTTCGGCGGCGAAGCACAGACGATTCAGGCAGGTCAGGGCAGCTATATCGAAATGCCGGTCAGGATCGGCCAAGCCGGCTCGTATGACTTCCAACTCACGATTGCCCGTGAGAGCGGCAACCTGGAAGTGGGCGATGCGATCTATTTCGGCAACGTATATAAAGTCGTAACGGGAGCATAAAGCTGTAACGAAATTTCGGTAGGCAAACACGGACGGGGATATGCCCGCGGGTATATCCCCGCTCCTCTTTGACGGAGAAACTATCATGAAAAATTCGCGAGAACGCATGCCAAAGACATTTCGCAAGGGCATGGTGCCCTTCATTGTGGCAATGTTGGCGTTGCCCGTCTGCTGGTTTATCGTGTTTTATGTGGCGGTCAACTTTAATTCCATCCTTTTGGCATTCCGCTCCGTGGCTGGTGTTACGGAAACGGGTCACCCCATCTATGCGTGGGGACTGAAAAATTTCACCGATTTCTTCCGGGAATTTCGCAAACCGGACAGTGAGATCTATTGGGCGATCGTGAACACGCTGAAGTACTTCGGCTTAAACGTGCTCCTCATTATGCCTCTCACGTATCTCATTGCCTACTTTCTCTATAAGGAAGTCCGGGGCCACAAATTTTTCCGCGTGCTGTTCTATACGCCCGCCATTCTTTCCTCGGTGACAATGGTCATCCTCTACAAGAATTTCATCGGCGGCTACGGTCCGCTCGACGAATTTTGGTTCGCCCTCACGGGAAAGCGGCTCCCCGCCTTCCTTACTGACCATGCGCTTGCCACTCCGGCCATCATGGTCTATTGCGTATGGGTGGGCTTCGGCGTCAACATGGTGCTCTATCAGGGTGCGATGAAGCGCATTCCCGTCGACGTCATCGAGGCGGGCAAGCTCGATGGCATCCGTTGGTATCAGGAACTGTGGTATGTCGTCACTCCCATGGTGTGGCCTACGCTCTCCACGACGCTTCTCATCGCCGTGACCGGACTCTTCAATTCGGGCGGTCCCATCCTCCTTATGACGAACGGCGGGTTCCATTCCACGACGATCAACTTCTTTATCTTTAACCAGATCTATCGGTTTGGGGAATATTCCTATCCATCTGCCGTCGGGCTCTTCTTTACCCTTGTGAGCCTTCCCATCGTGTTCGGGTTGCGTTGGCTCTTGAATAAACTCGACCGCGGCGTAGAATATTGAGGTGAACTATGACGAAGCTCAAACGTAAGATCAAAAAAACGCCGATCGTGTTCTATTTCGTGTTCGCGCTCTTCTGCCTGTATGCCCTGACCTTGCTCATTCCCTTTTTCTGGGCGTTTATGAACACGTTCAAAACGGAGATCGAGTATATCACCAATCGGGCGTACTTCCCGAAAACTTTAGACTGGACGAATTATATCGAAGCGTTCACGATGCTTTCCGCGAACGGCAACAACATGTTTGTCATGCTCATCAACTCTCTTTGGTGGTCGGTGGGGGGAACGCTCGTGGCGCTCGCTTCATCCACGATGAGTGCCTATGTCGTCGCGAAGTACAAGTTCTTCGGCCGCGGGTTCTTCTATGCGCTCGCGCTTGTCATCATGATGCTTCCCATCGTGGGCGCACTGCCTTCGCAATACACCGTCTATGACGCGCTCCACATCCTCAACACCCCGGGCATGCTCATCACTTGCGCGAACGGATTCGGATTCAACTTCATTGTTCTGTTCGGCTTTTTCTCCGCGCTTCCGTGGGACTATGTGGAGGCGGCGTTCCTCGATGGCGCGGGACATTTCAGAACGATGTTTTCGGTCATGCTCCCCCTCGCGATGCCCGTTATCTGCTCGCTCGGGGTCGTCTCCTTCATCAACATGTGGAACGATTATAACACGCCCATTCTGTTTCTCGAATCCTTCCCGACGCTCTCATCGGGTCTGTACCTCTATCAGACTGCGACCATGCAGCACTCGGTGGATATCCCCATGCTCTTCTCCGGGGTGATCATGAGCATGATCCCCGTCGTTACTCTGTTCTGCTTCTTCCAGAACTCTATCATGAATTTGTCCTTCAACGGTGGGTTGAAGGGATAAAAACAAGGAGGAAAAATCATGAACTTCAAAAAGACCATGCGGCTCGGCAGCGGCGCAATGGCGCTCGTTTTCGTCGCCCTTCTCGGAGCGTGCGGCGGCGAGGGGACGAGTCCTTCCTCGGTACTCAAAGAACTCGACGCCGCGCCTTCCTACACGCAGGAGCATACGATGCGCATCGGGATCTGGGAAGCTCCCGCTGCCTCCGAAACGAGCTTTCGCTATATGATGGATGCCGGCGTCAACATGGTGTGGAACGTCGACTCCGCCGATTATTTCCGGCTTGCCGATTTGAACGGCATTAAAGTCTACCCCAACCTTGCGCGCAATTTCGGAAATTCGCTCAAACAGCTTTCCACCCTCGAACAGACCAACCAAAAGTGGGAACTCTATAAAGATCATCCCTCGTTCGGCGGCTTCAACTATGTGGACGAGCCGGGGTGCGACAACATTGCCGACCTTCCGCTCCTTGCCAAGAACCATAACCAAAACTTCAAGGACCGTGAGTTCGTCGTCAATCTTTATCCGTCCTCGTTCTACTATCAGCATGCGAAGAACATCTATAACAGTTATGAAGAGTATGTGGAGGATTTCTGTGACAATGCGCTTGTAAATCTTCCCGATACTACCCGTCTTTTAAGTTTTGACCACTACAATATCAAGCGCGCGACAAAGAACGGAGAGACGGTCGCTGCCCTCAGCGATAATTGGCTGTATACCGCCGAAGTCATTGCCCACTATGCGAAGGAATACGACGCGGATACGCACGCCTTCCTGCTCACCTGCGAGCACTACGACTATCTCCCGCAGACGTATGAGAGTCTCCGTTGGCAGGCATATACCTATATGTCTTACGGCATCCGCGGCTTCTCGCACTTCACTTACAGTGGCGGCGGCTTCCTCATCGATCCGCCCGTCGACGTCGGAACGGGCGTCCCCAAGAACGAACCGCTGTATCAGGCGGTCAAGCGGCTCGACAACGAGCTTCTCGCGTGGGACGATATCTATCTCGCCTTCCGGTGGGACAATGTTTTGCAGGTACTCGGCTCGGACAACCTCGCGGCGGACGGCGATTATTCCAATATGCTGTTCGACTATACCTCCATGTCGGCGGAGAGTTCGCCCTATATCTCTTCCGTCACCGCTACGAAGGACACGCTCGTGGGCCTTTTCCATGACGGAAACGGCAATCCCGGTTTCATGGTGACGAATATGGACTTCCCGACCGCCGTCATGCCGGAAGGGACGGAAGTGCCCGGCGCGCCCGATTTCGATACGCTCGGCATCGACGAGATCCGCATCAAAGTGGATGGCGCCAACAAGGCAATCGTCATCCGCGAAGGCTCCGTCTCGGAGATGAAGGTGCAGGAGGGCACGATCAGGCTGTCCCTTGCGCCGAGCGAAGGCGTGTTTGTCATTCCTTACCGTATCAAGAAGTGAGATCCCCAGATCCCTGATTGAAAACAGCCCATGCAGGACCGCACGGGCTGTTATTTTTCGCAGAAAAAAGCGACCCGGGATTTCCGGATCGCGAGTGGGACGCACATATTCAAGCCGAAGCGCCAAGAGAAGGGGCGCCGTATCGAAGCGCCGAAGGAAGGGGATCAGCCCAATTTTTCGATGAAGTAGACGCAATCCAAGACGGACAGCGCCTCGATGATGTCGCTGTGGCTCTTCTTTTTGAGGGCCTTCCCGACGACGGTAAACCGCACGGTGTAGACGCTCAGTCCGGAATTGGCATAGGCGGGATTGAGCTCGAGATTGTCGATGGTGAGGCCAAATTCCCGCGCCGCCGAGATAAATTCCTGCAGGCTGCTCCGCGCTTTGAGTTCGAGATGGATCTCAAAGTGGTTGGATTTATCCTTGATGTATTTCTCCATCCCGGAGAAGGCCAAGAGCCCGATCATGAGCGCGGCAAAGCCGATGAGCGCCTCGGTGTACAGCCCGAAGCCGAGAATGGCGGAGATGATGGACATCGTCCATACGCCGATGGAGGTGGTCAGCCCCATGATCTGGTTCTTCGAGGAGTAGACGATGGTATTCGCCGTGATGACGGAGATGCCGATGAACACGGCCGCCGAGAGGAAGGGGAAGCTCACGCCGTGCACCGTGACGAAGTAAGTATCGGCGATGCCGGCGAGCATGGAGCCGATGGAGAGCACGATGAAGGTGCGCAGTCCAGCGGCGTGGCGGTTTCGCGAGCGTTCACAGCCGAGAATGACAGCCATGACGATGACGATGGCCGTCTTGAGTGCGGTGGATGCGATGTTGATCTGCGCGGACCAATCTCCGAGCAGTTTTGCGATGATGTCGGCAGGCATTGGGTTACCTCTTATTGATGAATTTTCTTCTGTTGTACTCTGCCCCCGCAGAGGTCTCGGAGTCGTCGGGCGGTTCGGTCGCCTCCAAAAAGGCCTCTTCTTCGGGGGAGCGCGCATATTCCTTTACGGAGAGCTCCTTTTGAATTTCGCACAGCCGCTCCTTAAGCGCGGCGACTTCATCGGCGCGCGAGGGGTGACTTGCGGGCATGGGTGCCTCCTCCGATGTCTCTTCCGCATTTTTACCATAGGAACCGGAGAGATAGAGGGAGAGCTTGGCGAGCGCGGGGCCGATGAGTTCATAGAGAATGCTCGAGGAGAGGACGATGGTCTCGAGCACGGGCCCCATGGCGGCGATCGCAGGGTCGGGGCTCCCTTCGAGCACCCGCGCGCCGAGCGCGGCGAGCCCGATCGCGACGCCCGCCTGCGGGGCAAGCGCCATGCCGAGATAGTTCCGCACCTTTGCGTCCTTTTTGGTGACGGTGCACCCGACGAACGCGCCCGCATATTTCCCGATGAGCCGCACGAAGAAGTAGAGCACGCCGACGACGATCAGCGGTACGCCCATCGAAACGCTCGCCGTGCTGACGAGGGAATCGAGTTGAAAGCCGATGCCCGACTTCACAAAGAACAAAAGCAGAATGGGCGGCGAAAAGTAGTTGAGCTGTTTGAAGAGCTTATCGTCGCCCGAGACGTTGATATACACCGTGCCCATGGTCATGCAGCCGAGGAGGGGAGAGACGTCGACGGCGGCGCCGATCCCGCAGATCGCGAACAGGAGCGCAATGGAGACGATGAGGCGGTTATCGGTGGAGCGCTTCGCCATGAGGAATTTGAGCAAAAATCCGAATGCGATCCCGATGGCGATCATCATGACGTTCCACGCGATGGGCAGAAGCACGTCGGCCGCGGAGAAGCCGTTCCCGAGCGTGGCGAGCGCAACGGAGACGGCGACGCTATATGCCATCAAGCTCACCACGTCGTCGAGCGCGACGACGGAGAAGAGCGTATTGACGAAATCGCCGTGCGCCTTCGTCTGGCGGATCGTCATCATCGTGGAGGCGGGGGCGGTCGCGGAGGCGAGCGCCGCGAGGATGATGGAGAACGCGAGCCCGAGGCGCAGGAAGAAATAGGTGAGGATGAACACGAGCGCGGAGGCGAAGAGCGCCTCGAAGAGGGTGATCACAACAACTTTCCCGCCGTTCTTTCTGAGCGTCGAAAAGCGGAAGTATTCCCCCACGCTGAACGCGATGAACGCGAGCGCGATGTCCGAGATGAAGTCCATGCCTTCGGAGACGAACTCCGGCACGAGGTCGAGGCAATACGGGCCCAACAGGATGCCGACGAGGATGTAGGCGGTGACGTTGGGCAGCTTCAGGAGCTTGGTGATCCGCGTTCCCAAGAAGCCCGCAAGCAGCATGATCGCGATGGATATGATGATGACGGGCACGGGCGAAGTCGCGGAGAGTTGTGCGTAAAATTTATCTAACATGGTTTATGATATGCCGCCCCGATCCCTCGGGGAACGGCGGACGCGAAGACGCGCCCCGGCGCAATCCAGTCCTTTTCAGAATAGAATAGGGGGGAAGATACCCCCCTCCCGAAATGCGGTGTTTAGTATTATAGCAGACCCGCGCCAAAAAAACAAGCCCCTTTTGAAAAAAATTTTATATTTCTCTTCCCCTCCGTGAAAGTTTTTTTCAGAATTACGGCCGTTCGTGCTCTGTTTACGGCCGTTCGTGCTCTGTTTACGGCCGTTCGGGGCACGGGCGCGGCTTGCTTAGAAGTCCGCGGACGCGAAAATTTCGTCGTTTTCGGAAAAATTCCCATGAGAGGGTTTTCATCCTTTGCGGAATGTGGTATAATGACGTTATCTGAAATTTCAAGGGGCCGTTTGGGAGTATTTATGGAACATCAGCATTGGCATGCCATGTCTGCGGAGGAGACGCTCAAGGCGCTCGACACCGCGCCGCAGGGTCTCACCTCCGAGGAGGCGCACAGGCGGCAGGAGGTCTATGGGAAAAACCGTCTCAAAGAGCGGAAGCCCAAGACGCTGCTCGCCATGATCTGGGAGCAGATCAAGGACGTCATGGTCATCATTCTGCTCATCGCGGCCGTCGTCTCGCTCGTCTTCGGCGACTATGCCGAGGCGGTGGTCATCTTCGTCATCGTGGTGGTCAACGCCGTCATCGGCATCGTACAGGAGAAGAAGGCGGCGGATGCCTTGGCCGCCCTCGGGACGCTGAGCGCGCCGACCGCGCGCGTTCTGCGCGACGGAAAAGAGGAAGTTTTGCCGGCGGAGGAGCTTGTCCCGGGCGATATCGTCATTCTCGGCGACGGGTGCGTCATTCCGGCCGATCTGCGCATTTTGGAGGAATCCAATCTCGCGGTGCGGGAATCGGCGCTCACGGGCGAGAGCGTGCCCGCCGAAAAGGACGCTCTGGCCGCGCTCGAAGCGGACGCGCCCCTCGGCGACCGCGTCAACATGGCCTACTCCTCCTGCGTGAGCGTGGCGGGGACGGGCACGGGCGTCGTCGTGGCGACGGGCATGCAGACCGAAGTCGGCAGCATCGCAAATCTGCTCGATACGACGGACGAACTCGAGACGCCCATGAAGAAAAAGCTGAATGGGGTCGGAAAAACGCTCTCCGTCGTCGGGATCATCATCGCGCTCGTCGTGCTCGGCATCAGCTTTTTGCGCGTCACCGATTGGAGCGTCACGAACAACTGGGTCCAGCCGCTCCTCACCGCCATCGCCCTTGCGATCTCCGTCATTCCGGAGGGCCTGCCCGCCACGGCGACCATCGTCATGGCGCTCGGCGTACAGCGCATGGCCAAACAGCAGGCGCTCGTGCGCAGTCTGCCCGCCGTCGAAACGCTTGGAAGCGCGACGGTCGTCTGCTGCGACAAGACGGGCACGCTCACCCTCAACCGCATGACCGTCACGCGCTACGCCACCATGCGGGAACTCGCAGGGGACGGCGTGGCCGAGACGGAGGGGGACTGCACCCGCACCTACGAGAGAGACGAGCTCATCCGTGCGGCGGCGCTCTGCAACGACGCCTCGATCGGCGAGGGCGGCGTGTGCCTCGGCGACCCGACGGAGGGCGCGCTGATCGATTTTGCGGGGCGTTTCGGCTTCGATCAAGTGCGCATGAAGGCGGAAAATCCGCGCGTCTTCGAACAGCCGTTTGATTCGGACAGAAAGCGCATGTCCGTCGAGGTAGACCAAAACGGGGCATACCATGTCTTTACCAAGGGTGCGATCGACGAGCTCTTGCCCCTGTGCGACACCGTCCTCGAGGGCGATAAAGTGCGCCCGATCACGGAGGCGGAGAAGGCGTCGATCCTCGCGCTTGCGGAAAGGATGTCGGAGCAGGCGCTCCGCGTGCTCGGCTATGCTTCGCGCACCCTCGATTTTGTCGCCAAAGAGGGCGACGACGTCGAGCAGGCGCTCACCTTCCTCGGCCTCACCTGCATGATCGACCCGCCCCGGAAGGAGGTGATCGGCGCCGTCGAATCCTGCCACTCGGCGGGCATCCGCGTCGTCATGATCACGGGCGACCACAAGACGACGGCCGTCGCCATCGCGCGCGAACTCAAGATCTTCCGCGCGGGAGACACGGTGGTTACGGGCAGCGAGCTCGCCGCCATGACCGACGATGAGCTCGACAGAGTGGTCGGAACGACTTCCGTCTATGCGCGCGTCTCTCCCACCGACAAACTGCGCATTGTCAAATCGTTGCAGCGCACGGGCGAAGTGGCCGCCATGACGGGGGACGGCGTCAACGATTCCCCCGCGTTGAAGGCGGCCGATATCGGCGTCGCGATGGGCGCGGGCACCGACGTCGCCAAGGACGCTTCGGACATCATCCTGCTCGACAACAACTTCACGACCATCGAGAGCGCCGTCCGGGAGGGGCGGCGGGTATACGCCAACATCCAAAAAGTCATCCAGTTCTTGCTCGCGGGCAACATCGCCGAAGTGCTCACGCTGCTGATCGCGACGCTGTTCGGCCTCCCCGCGCCCCTGCTCGCCGTCCACATCCTCATCATCAATCTCGTGACGGATACGCTTCCCGCGCTCGGATTGGGCGTGGACCCCGCGGCGAAAGACATCATGCGGCGGCCGCCCGTGAAGTCGGGCACGCTGTTCGAGCGGGGCTTGGTGCTCCGCATCGTCCTGCACGGCGTGATGCTCTCCGCGATCTCCCTCGGGGCGTATTTCCTCGGCCTGTACGCGTTCACTTCGGACGGGGAAGTCGCGCATTCCGTCGCCATGACCATGACGTTTACGGTCATCGCATTTTCGCAGCTCGTGCACGCCCTCAACCAGCGTTCCAATGCGGAATCCTTCTTTGCGAAGGGCAACGGCCACAACCCCGTGCTCTTCGGTTGCATCGCCGCCTCCGCGCTCCTCATGGCGTTCTTGCTCTTCGTGACGCCCGCCGTCCCCGTTTTGCGCGATGAATTTTTCCACTTCATCTATTTGAGTTGGGACGAATATCTCGTCTGTTTTGCGCTTTCGGTCGCGCCGCTTGTCATTGTGGAGATCGCAAAGTGCGTCGGCCGCGCGCGGAAACGCCGCTGATCGGCCGCAAAAGAGCCCGCCCCGCTTGCTTGCAAGCGGGGCGGGCTCTTTTGCACGGTTCAAACGCAGGGCTCAGATCAATCGGAAGACCTCGCCGAGCTCCTTGCGCTTCTTTTCGCGGACGGGGTAGCCCTCCGCAGGATAGCCGACGGCGACGACTTCGGGAATTTTGACGTTTTTGCCGAGCCCGAGCGCCTCGCGGAGTTTGGCTTCGTTGCGCCAGCCGATGATGCAGCTCCCGAGCCCCGCGGCCTCCGCCGCAAGCACGAGGTGCGCGGTCAGGATGCCGAGATCGTTCCGGACGAACTCGTTCTCTTTGAATGCCGCGCCGACCTTCATCAGTCCGCCGTTCTTTCCCTCGGCGACGACGATGATGGCGGAAGCCTTGCTCGCGAACTTGTTCATCCCGAGGTGCTGAATGGCCGCCAAAACTGCCTGCTTCTTTTCTCCGGTCACGGCGATGAGCTGCCACGGCTGGGCGTTCATGGCCGACGGCGCGAGCAGTGCGACCCTGCAAATCTCGCAAATGACCTCATTGGGCACTACCATGTCCGAGAACTCCCTGCAGCTTTGCCGTTGTAAATACAATTTTTCCAACTCTTGGATGTTCATGACCGCTCCTTCATTGCGCCCCGTTTTGGGGCGATTTTTGTTTTTTATAGATGGGGAGGAAGACGCGCGTATTGCGCTTGTAATCCTCGAATCCCTCCTTGCGCGCCTGCCGTCCGTCGGCGAGGGGTACGCTCACGAAGACGAAGAGCAGCGTATTTGCGAGGGCGCCCGCGAGCAGATACCACCGTTCGGGCATGAGACAGACCGCCGCGAGCCCCACGCACCACCACATCCCGATCTCGCCGAGATAGTTGGGATGGCGGGCGTATTTCCACAGCCCCGTGCGGATGAAGTTGCCCGTGCGGTTTTTGCGGTAGCGGTGCATCTCGACGTCCGCCGTCCCCTGCAATAGCACGAAGAGAAGGGACCCGGCGAAGAAGACCGCGCTCCCTGCGTTGAAGGCGGGGCTGAGGACCGTCGTGAAGACGGCGGGCAGCACGCAGCCGTAGACGACGAGGGTGGGGACCATGTGGATGCCGATGAAATTGACGAGAAAATAGGCCTTGCCCGTTTTCTCCGCGAGCATGGTATAGCGCCAATCCTGATGGTCGAGCCCGTGGAACGTGTATGCCCAGTTGGCCGTGAGGCGGATCCCCCAGACGAGCACGGCGACGAGCGGCAGGACCGTCGCCGCGGTAGGGCGCGTGCAGATCGCGTAGGCGACGAGAATGACGATGGGCTGAACGCTCCAATAGGGGTCGTAGACGGAGGCGTTCCGGAAGATCAGGCTGAATACAAAGGTGACGACGGTGGAAACGACGTCCGCGATGAGAAGCGAAAGCCAGAAGGGGAGGGGGAGAAGGAGGTAGGTCAAGACGCCCGCCGCGCCCGCAACGGCGTAGACGGCGGCAAGGATGACGTAGCTCCATGTTCTGCTGTGTATCGATCGCATAATGACTCCTTTCCGAAGTTAAAATCCGAGTTCCGCAAGCTCTTCGGCGAGTTTGCGATAGAAGGCGCAGACGCGCGCCCGCTTGCGCTTTTTGAGACTGTACCCCGCGAGTTCCGAATGGGAGAGGGACTCCGCAAAGGCGTCGCCGCGATAGTTGGCGAATTGCGCCGACTCCACCGAGACGAGCCCGTCGGAGGGCCCGCTCTCGCAGCGCTTGGTGAACGCAAAGGGAATGCCCATGATGAAATCGTCGCGGCTTCGCTCCAGCGTCGCCGAGTAGCTCTGGCAGTATACCTCCGCGGGCACGGTGAGCCCGTCGATCGCCGCATTGGGCGACGCCTGCAGCTCCCTGCATACGGCGAGCGAATCGGGATGTCTGTCGCGGAAGATGCGGTACCACAGGTCGATCCAGAAGGCGAGAAATTTCGTGACGGGCCCCGGAAGACGCAGGATCCGCGTCGCGATTTCGGCGCCGTGATGGGGCGTCGAGAGCGTCGTGAGCGAGGCGACCCTGTCCGCCATGCCGAGGCGGCAGAGCATGTATTTCGCGTCAAGCCCGCCCTTGGAATGCGCGATGAGGTCGACTTTCTCCGCGCTCGTCTCTTCGAGTACGCGCAAAATATGCTCCTTGAGCTGGAGCGCGTTGGTTTCGATCGTGCCGAAGCCGTCGGTATCGGCGGTAAAGACGGTGTTGCCCGCCTCTTCGAGCGTCCGCCCGATCCTCCCGAATGCGCGGACAAAGGCGATATCCTTCAACACGATCCCGTGTACGAGGACAATGGGATATTTGGTTGCCATAACGCAGAAACAGAAAATTCAGTGGGGCCGCATGCGCGCGGCCGCATTGCCGCAACTTTTTTGGCGATGCAGCGGGGCAAAGATTCAACGCTTTTCGGTGCGGAACGAGACGGCGAGCACCCAGCATGGCTGTTCCGCCTCGGGAAACGCTTCGAAAAAGCATTTGCCGAGCTGTTCGGGCGTTTGGATCGGGCCGAAGCGCGCCCGCTTGACCGCCCGTGCGGCGTCGTTCGCGTCCGGCCCGCCTCTATCTTGGAAGAGCGTGCGGTAGGCGAAGACTTCCGTCCGCGTGACATGTCCGCGGCAGACCCGCTCCTCCGCCCGAAAGGTGAGAAGATCGTCGCGGCAAATGCGGTCGTATTCCCCCTCTTTCGGGAAGAAGACGACGGCCTTATGCCCCGCGGCGATCGCTTCGAGCGCGGCGGGACAAACGGCGACGGGGAAATCCTCGGCGAGGTCCCTGCGCGCCACGATGCGCGAACGGTCGATCCCTTTGGGCGGAAGCACGAGCTCGACGTCCCCCAAGAGGACTTTTTCGAGGTCCATATACCACTCCATGTAGTTCAGACCGTCTTTGTCATAGAGGGAGAGGGCCTCCGCCATGACCGAGCCCCATTCGCGATAGGAAAAACAGGCCCGCGTCCCGTCGTTTAAGACGGGCGTACCCGTCTCCGCGCCCTGATGCGTGTCGCCGCCGAAGCGGTATCCGCCCGCGCGGATCGCGTCTTCAACGGCGGACTCCACTGCGCCGAAATCGCCCCGGTGCTCGGGGTATCTCTCGTTTTCGTAATTCGTCCAACCGATGACGGAAAACTTCATGATTTTATTATACGACGCAACCCCCCGTTTGTCAATGGATCGCATCAAGAAAGTTCCCAAAGCGGGAGACGGGCGGGCGGAGATGTGAGGCTGAAAAGGGGCATATGACATAAAACGATGGGGGCATGTCTGCGATCGACCCCTCGCTGTCGTTTGAAAACGACAACTTTCAAAACATTGCGGCATATCGCAAAAGGAGCCGTCCCGCAGGGGACAGCTCCTTTTCGGATTGTCTGAAACTTACTTGGCGAGGCTGATCTTCGCCTTCTCGACGATGTTTTCGACGGTGAAGCCGAACTTCTTGAAGAGAAGGGGCGCGGGGCCGCTTGCACCGAACGTCTCCATCGCGATGATCTCTCCCTTGTCGCCGGCGTATTTGTACCAGCTATACGGGCTGCCCGCTTCGACGCAGACGCGCGCCTTGACGGAAGACGGCATGACGCGTTCGCGATAGACCGCGCTCTGTTTCTCAAATTCCTCGAAGCAAGGCATGGAGATGACGCGGGCCTTGATGCCCTCTTTCTCGAGCTCCGCCTTTGCGCCGACGCACTGTTCCACTTCCGAACCGCTGGCGATCAGAAGGACGTCGGGTTTGCCCTTGCAGTCCTCGAGTACATACCCGCCCTTGAGCGCGTCGAGCCCGCTGCCCGCGTATTGCGGAAGATTCTGGCGGGTGAGGACGAGCGCGGTGGGGCTCTTCCCGGTGAGCGCGGAGATCCAGGCCGCGGCCGTCTCCTTGCCGTCCGCGGGACGGTAGACCTTCATGTTGGGGATGGAGCGGAGCGCGATGAGCTGTTCGACGGGCTCATGCGTCGGCCCGTCTTCGCCGACGCCGATGGAGTCGTGCGTCAAAATGTAGATGACGGGGATATTCATGAGCGCGGAGAGGCGCATCGCATGTTTGCAGTAGTCGGAGAAGATGAAGAAGGTTGCGCAGTAGGCATGGATGCCGCCGTGGAGCTGCATGCCGTTGGTGATGGCGGCCATCGCATGCTCGCGGATGCCGAAGTGCATATTTCTCCCCGCATAGTTGCCGGGGCCGAAATCGCCGTAGGTGACGGCGTCCGTATTCTTCATGTCGGAGAGGTTGGAGGGCGCGAGGTCGGCCGAGCCGCCCATGAGGGAGGGCACGCGTGCGGCGATCTGTTGGAGCACGGCGGCCGACGTCTGGCGGGTCGCCATGGGCTTCTCCCATTGGAAGAGCGCTTCGACCTTGGTGAGGTCGGGCAGTTCGCCCTTCATGGCGCTCTTGTATTCCGCCGCGAGTTCGGGATACTGCTTTGCATACTCCGCGAACATGGCCTTCCACGCGCGCTCGCGCTTTGCGCCCCGTCTTCCCGCGGTGGCGGTATGTTTCAGCACTTCCGCGGGGACCTCGAAGGGCGCCCACGTCCAGCCGAGCTTTTCCTTGGTCTTTTGCAGATTTTCCGCGCCGAGCGGGGAACCGTGGCACTTGTGGCTGCCCTCGAGCGGCGTCCCGTAGCCGATCTTGGTCTTGCAGATGATGAGGGAGGGCTTTTTGGTCTCCTTCTGCGCCTTACGGATGGCGTTCGCGATCATCGTGACGTTGTCGGGATTGGCGACGAGGTCAACGTGGAGCACCTGCCAGTTCTGCGCCTTGAAGCGCGCGCCGACGTCCTCCTTGAACGTGATGTCGGTATTGCCCTCGATGGTGATGTCGTTGTCGTCGTAGAAGACGATGAGCTTGCCGAGCTCATGGGTGCCGGCGAAGGAGCAGGCCTCGTAGGAGATGCCCTCTTCGAGGCAGCCGTCGCCGACGAGCGCATAGGTATAGTGATCGACGACGGGGAAGCCCTCGCGGTTGAATTGGGCGGCGAGGTGCGCTTCGGCGACCGCCATGCCGACGGCGTTCGCGATGCCCTGTCCGAGCGGGCCCGTCGTGGTCTCGATGCCGACGGTGTGGCCGTATTCGGGGTGCCCGGGCGTCTTGGAGCCGAGCTGGCGGAAGTTTTCGAGGTCCTCGATCTTGAGACCGAAGCCATAGAGATAGAGGAGGGAATAGTTGAGCATGGAGCCGTGGCCGGCGGAGAGCACGAAGCGGTCGCGGTCGTCCCACTTCGGGTCCTTATTGTTGAACTTCAAAAAGTTTTGCCAGAGCGTATACGCAATGGGGGCGGAGCCGAGCGGAAGGCCGGGGTGGCCCGAGTTCGCCTTCTGGATGGCTTCCGCCGAGAGGATGCGGATGGCATTGATGGTCGTCTGTTTCATGATATTTTCACACTCCTTTGAATTTTTATTTGACGCGCTTTTCGAGCGGTTCGCAGTTGAGATAGGGGTATTCCTTGAGGAAAGAATAGAGTTCTTTGAGGATGAGCTTGTTGCCGCCCGCCGTGTTGGATTCGGCGTTGATGGGCATGATGGGCTCGTGCAGACTCATGCGCACGAGCACCCAGCCGTCGCCGTGCGCCTTGTCGAAGTTGACTCTGACGCCCTCGTAGTTATCGGGCGCGAGGGAGAGATAGGGCTTGGCGATGGCATAGGCGCCGAAATCGCGGATGACCTCGGCCCCGAGCGCTTTGTAGTCGCAGCCGGGCGCGAAGGTGAGCCGGATCTCGTCGGCCTCCTTGGGCTCCGGGAGATCGTCGATGAGCGAGAGAAGATTTTTTCCCTCCTTGCTCGCCGTGGCGAGGGCGATGAGCAGCCTGGTGACGAGATAGGCGCCGTCGTCGAGGAAATAGTTCTCCTTGAGCGCGGCATGGCCGCTCGTCTCGATGGCGAGCGGAGAATAATTTCCCTCGGCATTCAGCCGCTTGCTCTCGTTGATGACGTTTTTATAGCCGCGCTTGAAGCGGTGATGGATGCCGCCGTGCGCCTTGATGAACGCCGCCAACCCGTCGCTCGTGACGGAATCGGTGACGATATAGGCGCCCGTCCGCTCCTTCAGCAAGATGGCGGAGATGAGGGCGATGAGGCGGTTGCGGTTGATCTCCTCCCCGTCGGGCGCGACGGCGCCCGCGCGGTCGACGTCGGTATCGAAGATGATGCCGAAATCGGCGTGGTTGCGCAGAACGGCCTCGGAGACCGATCTCATCGCGTCCTTATTTTCGGGATTGGGGATGTGGTTGGGGAAGTTGCCGTCGGGTTCGAGGAATTGCGAGCCCACCGTGTCCGCGCCGAGGGGCTTCAAAACGAGATCGACATAGAATCCGCCCGCGCCGTTGCCCGCGTCCACGAGGATGCGTTTGCCCGCGAGCGGCTGCGCCTCGCCCGTCGCCTTTTGCACCTTTTCCACGAGATCGGCGGCGTACTTTTCGATATAGCTCCTCTTTGTGACCGTTCCCCCGCCCTCGGGAAAGACGCCGAGCGCCGCGATGCGCAGAACTTCCGCGATGTCGCTGCCCTCGAGCCCGCCCTCGGGGACGAAGAATTTGAGCCCGTTTTTCTCCCGCGGCAGATGGCTGGCCGTGATCATGACCGAGGCGTCCGCGCCGAAGTCATCCTTGAGGAGCATGAACATCGAGGGCGTCGAGGAGAGGCCCGTCAGCACGACGTTGCCGCCGCACGCGGTGATCCCGCGCGTGACCGCGTCCGAAATGCGCCCCGCCGAGATCCGCGAATCGTGTCCGACCGCGATGACGGGATGCGGGTTGCCCGTTTTTGCCGTCACCCAGACGAGAAACGCGGAAGCGATCCTTGTCACGGCCTCGTCTGTGAGGGTGACGGGGCTGTCCGCCGACGCAATGGCCGTTCCGCGGACGTCGGTCCCGTTTTTCAGCGCCATAAAATCTTTTTCAGTCATAGTTCCCCCTCTATGTCGGAAATATTTCGCAAGCTAACCAATATTATACTAGTTCGCCCGCGGATTTTCAAGGGTTTTCATAAAAAATGTAGGAAACATTCGGAAAAAAACCTTTTTGCTATTGCGTTTCCGTTTTTTTTGTGTTATAATTGTTTTGTCTTATGGAATAAACATCGTATCATTGAGAGGGTCATCATGGAAAAATATCAGTTCACGCTTTCCACCGATTCGACTTGCGATCTCTATCATGACTTTGTGGTGGAAAACGACATCAAACTGGCGCCTCTGACGTTTATGTTGGAACAGAACGGGGCCGTTGAGGAGCATCTCGATGCGTTTACCGAGTATTCGCAATATGTGGATTTCTACAACCGTCTTCGCGACGGCGCGATGCCGAAGACGTCGAAACTCAATTATGAATCGCACTACACGCACTTTCTGAAGATGGCGGAGGAGGGCGCGGAAGACGTCGTCCACTTCACCATCTCTTCCGGGCTCGCCAACACATGGGAAAACGCCGAACAGGCGGCGGCCGCCGTCAAGGAGAAATATCCGAAGTTCCGCGTGTTTGTCGTCGACCCGCTGACGGCGACGGTCGGGCAGGGCGCGCTCGTGCGCATCGCGCTCAAATGCCGCAACGAGGGCAGGACGGCCGAGGAGACGTATGCGCTCTGCAAGGATCTGCGCCTGCACATCCAGCACTTTATCGTCGCGGACGACCTGCAATTTTTGAAGCGCGGGGGCAGGATCTCCGCGGCGGCGGCGGCCGTGGGCAGCATGCTCAAGGTCAAGCCCATCATCAGCTTCGATAAGGAGGGCAAGCTCGGCGTCATCGACAAGGTCATGGGGGCGAGGAAGGCCATCTCCTACATCAAGGCCAAGCTCGAAAAAGAGGGTCCCGACCCCGCATATAACTATGTGTTCATCGTACATACCGACAATGAGGGTCCCGCAAACGAACTCGCGGACTTTGTGCGCGATCGCTTCAAGATCGAGCCCTATGTGCAGATCATGGGCCCGGTGATCGGCTCACACGTCGGCCCCGGCGCCTTCGCCCTCGGCTACATCTCGAGATCCGAACGAAACGAATTTTAAGGCTTCCGCCCGCCCGTCTTCCCGCAAAAGGGGAAGACGGGCGGGCGCTTTTCGGCGCCAAGCGGCCATGAAAAATCTGCCGTTCGCGCAATTGCCCCATACCATGTCCGCGATCCGGGCGCATGTGGCAAGAAATTTTCGGAATTTTCGAAAACTGCGTATCAAATAATCGACAAAAACGGAAAGATATGGTATAATTGCCATATCTGATTTTTTTGTATCCGAGAGGATTCCTATGGCGAAAAACGAACAGTTTGTAAAGGCAATTGCCGACATCGAGACGGACTTCCCGCAGTGGTATACCGACGTCGTCGTCAAGACCAAACTCGTCGACTACGGCCCCGTCAAAGGCACGATGGTGATCCGTCCCTACGGCTATGCCATTTGGGAAAATATTCAGCGCGAACTCGATAGCCGCTTCAAAGCGAACGGCGTCGAAAACGCATACTTTCCGCTCCTCATCCCCATGTCGTTCATGACCAAGGAGGCAGAGCATGTCGAGGGCTTCGCGCCCGAAGTCGCCGTCGTCACGCATGCCGGCGGCGAAAAGCTCGAGGAGCCCCTTGTCGTGCGGCCCACTTCGGAGACGATCATCGGCCACATGTTCGGCAAGTGGGTGGAGAGCTGGCGCGACCTGCCGCTCCGCCAGAACCAGTGGTGCAACGTCATGCGTTGGGAGAAGACGACCCGCCCCTTCCTCCGCACGAGCGAATTTCTGTGGCAGGAGGGGCATTCCGTCTACGCAAGCGGCGAAGAGGCGGAGGCAGAGACGCTCCGCATGCTCGCGCTCTATCGCGAGTTCGCCGAAAACGTGCTATGCATGCCCGTGCTCACGGGCCGCAAAACGGAAAAAGAGAAGTTCGCCGGCGCGGTCGCGACCTACGGCATGGAGGCGATGATGCACGACGGCAAGAGCTTGCAGTCGGGCACTACGCACTATATGGGCCAGAACTTCGCCAAGGCGTTCAACGTGCAGTTCACCGATAAGGACGGGGCGCTGAAATACGGGTATACGATGAGCTACGGCGTCTCCACTCGCCTCATCGGCGCGCTCATCATGACGCACGGCGACGCGCGCGGCCTCGTGCTCCCGCCTCCCGTCGCGCCCGTGCAGGTCGTCATCGTGCCCATCGCGCAAAAGAAGGAAGGCGTGCTCGAGGCATGCCATGTCTTGGAAGAGACGCTCAAAAACGCGGGATTGCGCGTGAAATTGGACGACAGCGACAACTCTCCCGGTTGGAAATTCAACGAGTGGGAGATGAAGGGCGTGCCGCTCCGCATCGAGCTCGGCCCGCGCGACATCGAGGCGGGCAAGATGCTCGTCTTCCGCCGCGACACCTGCGAAAAACAGGAAGTTTCTTCGGAGCACGCGGCAGAGACCGTCGTCGCGGAGCTTGCGGCGATGGGGAACGCGCTCTTTGCGCGGGCCAAGGCCCGCATGCAGTCGCGCATCGTCCCCGCCAATACGTTGGACGAGCTGCTCGCGGGCGTCAACGGCGGCAATTTCGTCCGCGCGGGTTGGTGCGGCGAGCGCGCCTGCGAGGATAAAGTCAAGGAATTTGCGCAGGCCACGGCGCGCGTCATGGACGATCATCACGACGCCGCAACGTGCGTCTGCTGCGGCAAACCCGCCCGGCACACCGTATTTTTCGCGAGAGCGTACTGACGTCCTCACAGCGTCCGGCTGCCCCGGCTTCGTTCGCCTTGGGGGATGTCACTTTCAGATAAGAGGTCATCATATGAAGCATATTGATATCAAAAAAGTCCTGTTCGATTCGGACATGGTAGGGACGTCGGTCGTCGTGTGCGGTTGGGTGCGGACCTTCCGCGATTCCGCGCAGGTCTCGTTTTTGGAACTTTCCGACGGCACGAGCTTCGAAAAATTGCAGGTCGTCATCGACAAATCGGCGCTGTCCGTCGATCCCGAATGTACCAAACTCGGCGCGAGCGTCGTGGCGCGCGGCAAGGTGGTCAAGGCCTACAAGGGCGAGGGGCACGAGCTGGAGGCGGAGGCGATCGCGATCCTCGGCAAGTGCCCGCCCGAATATCCCATCCAGAAAAAGCGGACGACGCTCGAATTTTTGCGCGGCATTCCGCACCTTCGCCTTCGCACGAATACGTTCCAGGCCGTCTTCCGCGTCCGCTCGGTCGCGGCGCAGGCCATCCACCGCTATTTCCACGAACACGGGTACTACTACATCAACGCGCCCCTCATTACCGCGAGCGATTGCGAGGGCGCGGGCGAAATGTTCCGCGTGACGACGCACCCGTGGAACGCCAAATATGCGACGGAAGAGGAGTACTGCAAAAACGACTTCTTCGGCGTGAAGGCGGGGCTCTCCGTCTCGGGGCAGCTCGAGGGCGAAGTGGCCGCGACGGCGCTCGGCAAGATCTATACGTTCGGGCCGTCGTTCCGCGCCGAAAATTCCAATACGACGCGCCATCTCGCGGAATTTTGGCACATCGAGCCGGAGATCGCGTTCGCGGAACTGCCCGACGTCATCGAGATCGCGGAGGACCTCCTCAAATATCTCGTCCGCACCGTGCTCGAAGAATGTGCCGCCGAGATCAAATTTTTCGACAGCTTTGTGGAGAAGGGGCTCATCGAGAAACTGTCGCATGTCGCGGCCTCCGATTTTGCCGTCTGCACCTACACCGAGGCCATCGCCATTTTGGAGAAGGAGAATGCGAACTTCCACTTCCCCGTGCACTGGGGGAGCGACCTCCAGTCCGAGCATGAAAAATATCTCACGGAGCAAGTTTTCCGTCGTCCCGTCTTCGTGACCGATTACCCCAAGGAGATCAAGGCGTTCTATATGAAGCAGAATCCCGACGGGAAGACGGTCGCCGCGACCGACCTGTTGGTCCCCGGCATCGGCGAGATCATCGGCGGGAGCGAGAGGGAGGCCGATTACGACAAGCTGGTCGCCGCGATGCGGGAGCGGGGGATGGATACGTCTGCCTATCGCCAATATCTCGACCTTCGGCTTTTCGGCAGCGTTCCGCACGGGGGCTTCGGGCTCGGTTTCGAGCGCTTCGTGATGTATTGCACCGGGATGGAAAATATCCGCGACGTCACGCTCTTCCCGCGCGCGTCTAAAACAATTCTGTAAGAAAACGGCCTCCCGCGCGGAGGCCTTTCGTTTGCGCTATTTTTTCGAAATTCATCGAAATAATAAAAAATTTGGTAATTTATCGGAAGAAATCGTAAAAAATCGGTTATTTCGATTTCTGTCGAAATAATAATTCCCTTGCAGATAGCGGCATATGCGCACGCAAGGAACTTTTCCGCAGATTCCGTTTGAAAAAAGAGTTGCATTTCTTTTCGGAGTATGGTAAGATAGTATCGCTTCGGATATCGCACGAAGCGCGGAGAAGATCCAATGGACCGAGAAAATGTTCGCAAGGGTTTTTGGGCGCTCTTGTCGTTATATATCCTGCCCATCGTCCTTTCGGGGGTGACGCGCGCCCTCGGCATCTACATCTTTGTCACACCCAATAATTTCGCTCCCGGCGGCATCAACGGGCTTGCCGTCCTCCTCGAATACATTTCGAAGCAGGCCGGATTCCCCATCAACTCGGGGTACTTCCTCATCCTCTTCAATGTTCCTCTGTTTTTCGTGGCGTTCTTCATGCTCGGAAAGCGCGAGGCCATTGTGGCGACGCTTTCGATGCTCTTCACGTCCGGGCTTCTGATCGTCTTCGACTACATCCCGAACTTCCCCATCTACGGTTCCGGCGAAGACGGGCCTGCGACGGTCACGGGCCTCATGGCGGCCGTCGCGAGCGGACTTCTGCTCGGCGCGGCGCTCGCCATCATGCTGCGGAGCTGCGGTACGGCCGGCGGCACGGCCATTCTCGCCTCGGTCGTCAAGAAGAAGTGGAAATATGTGAGCGTGAGCTGGCTGACGTCCGGCTTCGACGCCATCGTCGTCCTCGCCTCCTTCTTCGTCTACAACCGCGGCGCGTCGTTCATGATAAAGCTCGATCCCATCTTTTTGGCCCTCATTTCGCTCTTCGTGACGAGCAAGACGTGCGACGTCATCGTCCACGGTTTCCAGACGGCGTATAAGTTCGAGATCGTCACGGATAGTCCCGAGGAACTCGCAGAAGAGATCATGCGGCGGACGCACCACGGCGTGACGCTCGTCCACGCGACGGGGATGTATACCCACGGCGACAAGAGCCTGTTGGTCTGCATCATCCGCAAGCGGCAGGTCGCGGAGGTCCAGCGCATTATCAAGCAGTATCCGGGGACGTTCGCCTACTTCACGCAGGCCTCGGAGGTCTATGGAAAATTCGTAAAATAGATTCGGAAAATCAAGCGACCATGAAAACAGCCCAAACCGCGTTTTTCGGTTTGGGCTGTTCTTTTTTTGAAGATTGCGCCGCGTTCTGAGCGCAACATTGCGCAAAGCGTTTCATGAGGGAAATCGAGCGCGAGACAGAAAACAAAGGGGGCATGTCCGCGATGGGCGCTCCCGTTTTCAATTTCAGAGGTCAATAATCGGCTCTGCCGACAAGGTAGTCGAGGGAGACGCCCAAGACGTCGGCGAGGCTGCACAGCGTGACGAGAAGCGGCTTTTGCCCGTGCGACCAATTGGTAAAATAGGGATCCTTGATGGGCGAACGCGTCGTCACGGAATACCGCGAGACGCCCAACGTTTCCATCAGTTCCCGCAGATGGGGATAGAAGGGCGGCAGCTCCCTCGGCTCGACCCGTTCATCCACGTCGCAACGTCCCGCTAAAAAATCCAGCGAACAGCAAAAGAAATCGGCGACGGCGATCAGCTTGTCGTAGCTCGGCACGGTCTCCTTGCGGAGCCACGCGCGGATGCTCGAGCCCGCGATGCCCGTCCGTTTTGCGAGTTCCTCGGAAGACATTTCATCGTGGAAAAACATGAGCTCCGCGAGCCGCTCGGAAAAATTCGACAAAATATCCATAAACTTCTCCTTTTTCGACATTATTTTAACCTAAGAACTCTGCCAAAAAAGTTGCATTGGCAATGTTCTTTGGTGTATGATAGTATCAAGTCGGTCGGAAACCGAACCACCAAGGAGGTATCACATGTCGAAAAGTACGAACGTCGAGGAATTTATGCGGGAGTTGGCCGTCGTCCTGCGCGACGAATTTATCGCCAAGTTTGAGGAGACGCAAAACACGATTACGCTCACATTTTTGGATGGGACCGCATTCAAACTCACTGCGGAAGCGGTCTGAGCGAACAAGGCCGCCGGCGAATGTCCGGCGGCCTTAAACATTTTTTCGGATTTTTCGGGAAAAAGTTTAGTGCGTTCCGGAACGAGGTATAATATAGGAGAACACACGATCTCTTATGAAAAGGAGGGAACATGATGAACGCACAGAAATTTACGCAACGATCCGTACAGGCCATCCAAAGCGCACAGAACATCGCGCTCGAATACGGCAATCCCCGGCTCACCGCCATCCATCTCTGCAAGGCGCTCACGGCGCCCGACGAACTGTGCTACCGGATCCTGCGCCGCATCGGCGCGGATGCGGACGGCTTCGTCCGCAGTTTGAGCGATGAGATCGAGCGGCTGCCGAGGGTATCGGGCGCGGGCGCGAGCGAACCCTATCCGACGCCCGAGCTCAGCCGCGTATTCGCCGAGGCGGAGAAGCTCGCCGACGCGATGAAAGACGAATATATCTCCGTCGAGCATCTCTTCCTTTGCCTCTTCGACTGCGGGGAGAAGCAGTTGAAGGGCGTCTTCGACCGCTTCGGACTCACCAAGGAGGGATTCCTGAAGGGGCTCAAGGAGGTCCGCGGCAACCGCAACGTGACGAGCGACGACCCCGAGAGCACCTACGAGGCGCTGGAGAAGTACGGCAGCGATCTGACCAAACTCGCCAAGGCGCACAAGCTCGAGCCCGTCATCGGGCGGGACGAGGAGATCCGCAACGTCGTGCGCATCCTGTCCCGCAAGACCAAAAACAATCCCGTGCTCATCGGTGAGCCGGGCGTCGGAAAGACGGCCATCGCGGAGGGGCTTGCCCAGCGCATCGCGCGCGGCGACGTCCCCGAGGGCTTGAAGGGGAAAACGCTCTTCGCCTTGGACATGGGGTCGCTGATCGCGGGCGCAAAATACCGCGGCGAGTTCGAAGAACGGCTCAAAGCGGTGCTCAAAGAGGTCACCGATTCGGGCGGCAACATCCTGCTCTTCATCGACGAATTGCACACCGTCGTGGGGGCGGGCAAGGCCGAGGGCGCCATGGACGCGGGCAATCTTCTGAAGCCGCTCTTGGCGCGCGGCGAGCTGCACTGCATCGGCGCGACCACGCTCGACGAATATCGCAAATACATCGAAAAGGACGCCGCGCTCGAGCGCCGTTTCCAGCCCGTGTTGGTGGGGGAGCCGACGGTCGAAGATACGATCTCCATTCTGCGCGGCCTCAAGGAGCGCTTCGAGATCTTTCACGGCGTGCGTATCCACGACGACGCCCTCGTCGCCGCGGCGACGCTCTCCGACCGCTACATCACCGACCGCTTTCTCCCCGACAAGGCGATCGACCTCGTCGATGAAGCGGCGGCCATGATCAGGACGGAGATCGACTCCATGCCCGCGGAGATGGACGCGCTGAACCGCAAGATCGTTCAGCTCGAGGTGGAGGAACGCGCGCTCGCCAAGGAGCAGGACAATCTCTCCGCGGCCCGTCTCGAGGCGCTCAAAAAGGAGCTCGCGGAGGACAAGGCGCAATTCGCCGGAATGAAGGCGAAATGGGAGGACGAAAAGCACGCCATCCGCAGCGAGAAGGAGTGCAAGGAGAAGATCGACCGCGTCCACGGCGAAATCGAATCGGCGATGGCGCGCGGCGAACTCGAGGAGGCCTCGCGTCTGCGCTACGGCGTCCTTCCCGCGCTCACGAAACAGCTTGAGGAGGCCAAGCAGAGCGTCATGGCGCGGCAAAACGCCATTTTACAGGACGAAGTCACCGAGGAGGAGATCCACAAGATCGTGGCGCGCTGGACGGGCATCCCCGTCGCGCGGCTCAAAGAGGGCGAGCGGACCAAACTCCTGCGGCTCGAAGAGGATCTTCACAGGCGCGTCATCGGGCAGGACGAGGCCGTCTCCAAGGTCGCGGACGCCATCTTGCGGGCGCGGGCGGGCATCGCCGACCAGGGCCGTCCCATCGGCTCCTTCCTGTTTATGGGCCCCACGGGCGTGGGGAAGACGGAGCTCGCCAAGGCCCTCGCCGAAAATCTTTTCGACGACGAGAAGAACATCGTCCGCATCGACATGAGCGAATACATGGAGAAGTTCTCCGTCTCCCGCCTCGTCGGCGCGCCCCCCGGGTACGTCGGCTATGAGGAGGGCGGCACGCTCACGGAGGCGGTGCGGCGGCGCCCCTATTCCATCGTGCTCTTCGACGAGGTGGAGAAGGCGCATCCCGACGTCTTCAATCTCCTCTTGCAGATCCTCGACGACGGCCGCATCACCGATTCGCAGGGGCGCACGGTGGACTTCAAAAACACCATCATCATTCTGACGTCCAACCTGGGCTCGGAGCTTTTGCTCGAGAGCGCGGAACGGGGGGAGATCGACGGGGAGACCAAGCGGCAAATCGAGATGCTGCTGAAGACGCGCTTCCGTCCCGAATTTTTGAACCGTCTTGACGAGATCATCCTGTTCCGTCCCCTCGGCAGGGAGGAGGTGGACAGGATCGTAGACCTCCTCGTCGGCAAGCTGGCGGAGCGCCTGAAACCGTTGGAGCTCGAGGTGACGGCGCGGGCGCGGGCATACATCTCCGACAACGGCTACGACAGCGCATTCGGCGCGCGGCCCTTGAAGCGGTTTATCCACACGCACGCCGAGACGCCCATCGCGAAATATATCCTCACCCACGACCCCGCCCCGGGCGCTAAGATCGTGCTCGACGCGGGCGAAGACGGCCTATATCTCAAAGAATAAAAAGGGGGCCCTTGCGGCCCTCTTTCCCTATCCCGTGCGCCTTCCCGCGTTAAGTTTATTAAGTCCTTTCGCGGGCAAAAAATTACCGGATTTTATAGATTTAAGATAGAAAAATATATATAGATTTTGTTTCTTATATGCTATAATAGAGATACTGGGAGGACTGTGCGGCCTTTGCATGCCGCAGGCGTTCCCGAAAGGAGGCTTTTATGCAGGTGCTTGTGACCGGCGGTGCCGGCTATATCGGTTCGCATACCGTCGTGGAATTGCTCACAAGGGGCTACGACGTCATCGTCGTCGACAATCTCTCCAACGCCAATCGGGCGGTGCTCGGCCGCATCCGCAAGATCACGGGGAAGGACGTTCTCTTTTACGAAAACGACGTGCGGGACCGCGCCGCGCTCGAGCTCATCTTCACGGCGCACAAGATCGACTGGGTCATCCACTTTGCGGGGCTCAAATGCGTGCCCGAGAGCGTGAGAAAGCCCGTCGAGTATTACGACAACAATCTCGTCTCCACGCTGGTGCTCGTCGAGACGATGCAGAAGTTCGGCGTCAAGAACATCGTCTTCTCCTCGTCGGCCACCGTCTACGGCGACCCCGCCGAGCTGCCGCTCAGGGAGACGACGAAACTCAATCCGACGACCAATCCCTACGGCGCGACCAAGGTCATGCAGGAGAACATCCTGCGCGACGTATATACGGCCGACGCGGGCTGGACGGTCGCACTGCTCCGCTATTTCAATCCCATCGGCGCGCACGAGAGCGGGCTCATCGGCGAGGATCCCAAGGGCATTCCCAACAATCTCATGCCCTATGTGGCGCAAGTCGCGAGCGGCAAGCTCAAGGAGGTGGGGATATTCGGCAACGACTACCCGACGCCCGACGGCACAGGCGTGCGAGACTATATCCATGTCGTCGATCTCGCCCTGGGGCACATCGCCGCCATCGAAAAACTCACGTCGCCCGGCGTCTATACCTATAATCTCGGCACGGGCATCGGGTATAGCGTGCTCGAGATGGTGCAGGCATTTTCCAAGGCCTGCGGGCGCGACCTTCCCTATCGGATCGGGCCCCGCCGCGCGGGCGACATCGCAACGTGCTACGCCTCCTCGGAAAAGGCGGCGCGCGAACTCGGCTGGCACGCGGAGCGCGGGCTTGCGGAGATGTGCCGCGACCAGTGGAATTGGCAAAAAAACAACCCCAACGGGTATGAGGAGGAAGAGGCATGACCGCACCCAAATTGGACCGGCATTTTTATCCGATGATCCGCGCCCTCGAGGATTTTTCGCGCGACGTCGAGGCGTTCGGGAAGGGACACGACGTCACGCTGGTCGTCGAGCGCAACGGCGGCTACAATTATCTCTATACGTTCAAGGCCTTTGAGGACGGGTATGACGACGAACGCAACTACCATGTCGCGGAACGGCTTGTCAAAACCATTCTCTGGGTGTGCGGCGGGTACCGCATCGGCGTTTGCGGCAGCGCGGAAATTTACCGCCGTCTGAAGGCCGCCTACGCGAAAACCGGCGCCCGCGCCTTCGACGAAGATTTCATGAGCGGCGTCTATGAATGCCCCTTCGAAGTCGTGCAATACGACCGCGTCCCCGCCGAAAAGCGCGCCTCCGTCAAGGTGGGCGGCTATCTCGACGGCTGCCGCATCGGCTTCGACGCGGGCGGGAGCGACAGGAAGGTCAGCGCCGTCATCGACGGCGAAGTCGTCTACAGCGAGGAGGTCGTCTGGAGCCCCAAGACGACGGCCGATCCGCACTATCACTACCGCGAGATCCTCACCGCGATGCAGACGGCGGCCTCCAAGATGCCGCGGGTGGACTGCATCGGCGTCTCCTCGGCCGGCGTCTATATCGATAACAAGATCATGGTCGCTTCGCTCTTCATCAAGGTGGACAAGGCGGTCTACGGCGACTATGTGAAGAACATGTACATCGAGATCGGCAGGGAGATGGGGGTCCCCATCGAAGTCGCCAACGACGGAGACGTCACGGCCCTCGCGGGCAGTCTCGACCTCAACGACGGCCGCGTGTTGGGGCTCGCCATGGGGACGAGCGAGGCGGCGGGCTACATCAACGCCGAGGGCGGGCTCAACGGCTGGCTCTCCGAGCTTGCCTTCGCGCCCGTCGATTTCTCCGCGGACGCGATGCGCGACGAGTGGAGCGGCGACGTCGGCGTGGGGTGCAAATACTTCTCGCAGGACGCCGTCATCAAACTTGCGGAATACGGCGGCTATGTCTTCGAAGAGGGCCTCACGCCCGCCGAAAAGCTCAAGGTCATCCAGGGCCTTGCCGAGAAGGGGGACAAGCTCGCGCTCGACGTCTTCTCGGACATCGGCGTCTATCTCGCCGACACCATTCCCTACTATGCACAATTCTATGATATCCGACACATTCTGCTCCTCGGGCGCGTCATGAGCGGCAAGGGCGGCGACGTCATTTTAGAGACCTGCAAAAAGGTCTTGAAAGAGGACTTCCCCGCATTCGCTTCGCTCGACGTCGCCACGCCGAGCGAACACATGCGCAGGGTCGGCCAATCCATCGCCGCCGCTTCGCTTCCCAAGGGCAAAGCATAACGGAGAGCGAAAACGGGCATACCATGTCCGCGTTCTACCGTTCAAAAATCCTTTTAATTCAAAGAGGTAAACTATGAAGATCATTGTCACCAAAGATTATGAAAGCATGAGCGACGCGGCGTTTGCCGTTCTCTCCGCCGTCGTCAAGGCCAAACCCACGGCCGTTCTCGGCCTCGCCACGGGGACGACCCCCCTCGGGCTCTATGCCCGCATGGCGGAAGAC
The DNA here is from genome assembly GCA_947627565.1 of uncultured Clostridia bacterium. Taxonomy (GTDB): domain Bacteria; phylum Bacillota; class Clostridia; order Christensenellales; family Borkfalkiaceae; genus Gallimonas. Next base: position 11,838 of record CANQWO010000011.1, on the reverse strand, counting down.
CACCGCAAAAATCACACCTCATATGCCGGGGTCAGGACGGTCAATCTCGACGAATATGTCGGCCTCGGCCCCGAGAGCGACCAGAGCTATGTCTACTTCATGCGCGAGAATCTCTTCAAGCACATCGGCATTCCGCAGGAAAATACCAACATCGCCAACGGCAAGGCGGCCGATCTCGAGGCGGAGTGCACCCGCTACAATGCCCTTCTCGCCGCGTTGCAGCAGGACATCCAGGTGCTCGGCATCGGTTCCAACGGCCATATCGCGTTCAACGAACCGGGCACGCCCTTCGGTGCCGAGACGCACGTCGTCCGCCTCGCCGAGAGCACGATCCGCGACAACGCCCGTCTCTTTGCGCGAGAGGAGGACGTCCCTCGCAGCGCGCTCACCATGGGCCTGAAAAATATCATGCACGCAAGGCGCGTTTTGATCCTCGCCAACGGGGCGAACAAGGCCAAGGCGGTCAAGGGGCTCGTCGAGGGTCCCGTCACCGAACAGCTCCCCGCGAGCGTTCTGCAGCTTCACCCGGACTGCACGCTCGTCGTCGATGAGGCGGCGGCTTCCCTGCTTGCGAGGTAAGCCATGAAAGCATTTGAAAATGCGCTCGTCTACACCGAAGACGGGCTCGTGAAGACGACAGTGCTCTTCGACAGCCGCATCCTCGCGATCGGCGCGCACAACGAAAACGCTGAGCCCGCGGCGCTTCCCCAAGGGGCGATCGTCGTCCCCGGATTCATCGACGAGCATATCCACGGCGCGGGCGGCGCAGACGCCATGGACGGCACCCATGCCGCGCTTGCGACCATCGCGAAGACGGTCGCGCAAGAGGGGACGACGGCATTTTGCGCGACGACCATGACCCAGAGCCCCGCAAACATCAAGCGTGCGCTCGAGGCCGCGCGGGAATACCGCGAACATCCCGCTTGCGGCGCGCGCCTTTTGGGGGTGCACCTCGAGGGCCCGTTCATTTCCGCCAAACACAAGGGGGCCCAGCCCCTCGAATACGTCGCAAAGCCCGATCCCGCCGTCTTCGAAGACTATCTCGCGGCGAGCGGAAATACCATCCGCATCGTCTCGCTCGCGCCCGAAGAGGAGGGCGCGGCGGAGCTCATGGACTTCCTGCACGCGCGCGGCATCCTCATCTCCGTCGGGCATTCGGGCGCAAAGTTCGCCGACGTGGAGAACGCCGTCTTGCACGGCGCCACGCACGTCACGCACACCTATAACGCCCAGTCTCCGTTGCATCACAGGGAGGCGGGGGTCGTCGGCGCGGCGCTGCTTTTGGACGAACTCTCCGCCGAACTCATTTGCGACGGCATCCATGTCTCCGTTCCCGCGATGAAATTGCTCGCCAAGTGCAAGCCGGAGGGCAAGCTGATCCTCATCACCGACGCCATCCGTGCCAAGGGGCTCGGCGACGGCGTCAGCGAACTCGGCGGCCAGACCGTCTATGTGAAGAACGGCGAGGCGCGTCTCGCGGACGGGACGCTGGCGGGCAGCGTGCTCCGCATGAACGAAGCCGTGCGCAATCTTGTGCAGCGGGTGGGGGTGCCCTTTGAACGCGCCGTCGACGCCGCGACCAAGGATCCCGCGCGCGACCTCGGCATCCTCGGCGAAGCGGGCACGATTTCCGTCGGCAAGCGCGCCGATTTCACCGTGCTCGACGCAGACTTCCGCGTCCTTCTCACCGTCGTCGGCGGGGAGACCGTCTACACGGCGCAATGAGGGGTCGGAAATCGGGGTTCGAAGCGCAGGAACGGAAACGTCGGGCCGTGCATATTCTGTATGGGGCGTCGGAACGTTCCGCCTCGGCCGGCGGCGTCAAGAAAAAGAAATTAAATTAAAAAATTTTCTTGACAAAGTATCAACTGTATGTTATAATGTTCCAAAAATCAATTGCAATGGAGGTAGAGTCATGTTTAAGCTCAACGATCAGCAGTGGGCATTCCTCGAGAGCATGATGTCGGAGGTTGACAATCTCCCCGTCGATGAGAGAGGTACGCACTTCAATTATGATTGCGGCGGCAGCAATTGCAAGAGCAAATGCGGCGGAACATGTCAGGCGGCCTGCAAGTCATCCTGTACATCATTGTTCTAATGATCGACCGGAAATGGGGAGGCCTTCCTTCCCATTTTTATTTACCGAAAAATCCCGCGGCGGATGAAAATATAGAAAGAGAGGCGAGAGGCCATGGCTACAACAAGGCGTAGAAAAATCATCACATTGACGTTGACGCAATCCTGTAATTTGCGGTGCCGCTACTGCTTCGAGGCGAATAAGTCTGGGCAGCGCATGACGTTTGAAACGGCGAAAAAAATTCTCGACGAGGCGCTGAACGACGACAGGTTCGACGAATACGAGATCGACTTTTTCGGAGGAGAACCCTTTTTGGAGTTCGATCTCATCAAACAGTCGGTGAAATATGTCGCCGAGACGTATCCGAAGAAGCTGCTGCTCTTCACGGCGACGACGAACGGAACGCTCGTGCACGGCGAGATCAAGGAGTGGCTCGAAAAGCATGCGGATATTTTTGTCTGCGCGCTCAGCTTAGACGGCTCCAAGCGCATGCACGACATCAACCGCTGCAACAGCTTCGATTCCATCGATATCGAGTTCTTTGCGCGGACATGGCCCACGCAGGAGATGAAGATGACGGTCTCCGAGAAGACGCTTCCCTATCTTGCGGAAGGCATCATTTTCATGCACGAACACGGCTACCGTTTCACGGCCAATCTCGCCTTTGACATCGACTGGTCCGATCCCGACAACGAGTCGGTTTTGGAGCGGGAGCTCTCGAAGATGATCGATTACTATCTCGCGCATCCCGAGATCACGCCATGCACGTTTATGGACGTGCCGCTCTTCATGGTCGCGTCCACCGACCTCGATTCGAAATTCCGCCAATGCGGCGCGGGGATCGAGATGTTCTCCTACGACGTGAACGGGAAGAGCTATGCCTGCCAATTCTTCATGCCGCTCTCCATCGGCGAAGAACGATCGGAGAAGGCGCAGAAATTGGTCTTCCCTCAGGAGATCGACAGGACCTGCTTCGAGGGGGAATGCCGCGACTGCATCGCGGTACATATCTGCCATACCTGCTACGGCTCGAATTTCGCCTCCACGGGCAACATTTTCAAGAAGGACCCGAATTGGTGCAAGCTGCAAAAGATCATTTTCCGCGCCAACGCCTATTTCCGGTTCAAGCAATTGGAGAACGGCTCCTTCCGATGCGAGGAGCGCGACCGGCCGTATTGGATCAAGGGCATCAAGATGATCTTGAGCGATTTGAAATGATCCGCGCCGCGATTTCCGTTGTCGAGAGCGGAGGAGCGTATCGAACAGGGGTGTCCTCAAAAGAGCGACGCCCTTTCTAATAAAATGAAAACGGCATCGCGGATCGCAGACATGCCCCCCCGCATTTTATGTTCCATCGCAATTTTGCGCGGGCGAAAGGAAGGGGTACAAGGCCTTGCCGCTTGGAATTTCAGTCTTGACAATTTGCCCGAAAAATGTTATAATACGCACGGAGGCGCGCATGAAACAGCTCATCGCCCGGAGAAAAAACAAGGTCATCTACCGCGACGGGGATAAACTCATTAAATTATTCGACGAAAGTTACGCAAAGTCGGATATCCTCAACGAGGCGATCAATCAGGCGCGCGTTGCGGAGACGGGGCTCGCCATCCCCAAGTTCCACGAGGTCACCGTCATCGAGGGCCGCTCGGCCATCGTGATGGATTACATCGAGGGCAAGACCTATGCTGAACTGTTGCGGACGTATCCCGAAAAGCAGGGGGAACTCATCGCGGAGTTCGTCGCCATCCAGCGCGACATTCACGCCAGAAAACATCTTCTGCTCACCAAATATATCGACAAACTCAAGATGAAAATTCTGCGTACCGACCTCGACGCCTCCACGCGCTATGACCTCTCGATGCGCCTCGATGACATGCGGCGGCATACCCATGTCTGCCATGGGGACTTCATTCCGAGCAATGTCATTCAATCGAAGGACGGCACGCCGTACATTGTCGACTGGTCGCATGCCAGTCAGGGCAACTCCACTGCCGACGCGACGAAGAGCTATCTGCTCTTCCGCATGGCGGGGGAAGAGGAGCTTGCCGAGCTCTATATCGAGGAATTTTGCCGCATTTCGGGCGCGACGCGCGCCTATGTCGTGGAGTGGATCCCGCTTATTGCGGCGGCCCAACTCGGCGCCGCGGAAGACCCTGTCCGCCGCGCCATGCTCATGAAATGGACGTATGAGGAGACCTGATGCACAAGTTCGATACCAAAGTACAACTTCTGAAATATAAAGTTTTGAAGGAAGTCGCCCGCCTTTCGTGGACGGACAGCCTGCTCGAAAATGTCACGGAAATTCCGAAAATCATCGCGCCGGGCAAGGTCCCGACGATGCGCTGCTGCGTCTATAAGGAGCGTGCCATTCTCAACGAGCGCGTCCGTCTTGCCATCGGCGGCAACCGTCACAACAAGAAGGTCATCCAAGTCATCGACATCGCCTGCGAAGATTGCCCGACGGGCGGGTACGAAGTCACGAGCGCCTGTCGCGGCTGCCTTGCCCACCACTGCGAGGAGGCCTGCAAGCGCGAGGCCATTTCCTTCGAGCGCCAGAAGGCGTATATCGACAAGACCAAATGCGTCGAGTGCGGCGCTTGCGCCAAGGCATGCCCGTATTCCGCCATTCAGAACTTCAAGCGTCCGTGCGAACAGAGCTGCAAAGTGAAGGCCATCTCGATGGGCAAGGACAAGGAGGCCGTCATCGACTACGAGAAGTGCATCGCCTGCGGCGCGTGCGTGCGCATGTGCCCGTTCGGCGCCATCACCGACCGCAGCTACATCCTCGACGTCATCGACATCCTGCAAAAGAGCGGCGGGGGAAAGCATTACCGCACCGTCGCGCTGATCGCCCCCTCGGTCGCGGGGCAGTTTGCCTATGCCAAGCTCGGCCAAGTGTTTTCGGCGATCTTGCAACTCGGCTTCACGGACATCGCCGAAGTGGCCATGGGCGCGGACATGGTGGCCGCCGATGAGGCCGACGAGCTCGCCGAGAAGGGATTTTTGACCTCCTCATGCTGCCCAGCGTTCGTCTCCTATGTCGAGAAAAATTTCCCGCAGCTCCGGGAGCACATCTCGCACAATCTGTCCCCCGCGGGCACGGCGGCGAGATTCATAAAGACGCAGGATCCCTCCGCAAAGACGGTCTTCATCGGTCCGTGTACGGCCAAGAAGGCGGAATTTCAGCGTGCGGAATACGCGGGTCTCATCGACAGCGTGCTCACATTTGAAGAATTGCAGGCTCTCATCGACAGCAGGGAGATCGACATCACGGCGCTCGACGAGGTAACCATGTCCGAGGCTTCCCCTTACGGAAGGAAGTTTGCGCGCTCCGGCGGAGTGGCGGAGGCGGTGCGCCGCGCGCTTGACGAGCGGGGGAGCGACTTCGATTTTCGGCCGATCTCGTGCAGCGGGATCGAGGAGTGCCGTGCCGCGCTACTTCGCGCGGGGAAGGGTGCGCTTCCGGCGAATTTTATCGAAGGCATGGCCTGCGCGGGCGGATGTATCGGCGGGGCCGGGTGTCTGATCCACGGGGACGCGCTTCGCGGCGAAGTGGACCGTTACGGGGCCGCGTCCGACAAGGAAAACATTTTATAAAATTTTCGCGGGAAAACGCGAATTATTGGCTGAAAACGGTTGATTTTTGGAGGGAAATCGTGTAAAATAAGATAGCTTTGATGCAGAGATGGCGGAGCGGCTGAACGCGCACGATTCGAAATCTCTCCGACGGCAAGCAAGCGCAACATATAGCCGACTTTAACAAGTATCATCACAAGATATAGTGTTGAGGTCGGCTTTTTTCGTGCCGTTTTTTTGGTAAATCCGTGGTAAAAAGCCTACTTTTCGCCGCCGATAAACCTTTCGATGAGCATTAAAATACCGCCGTACTTCTCACGATAAACGGCGGTTTTCTCCTCGTTGCTTAAATCCCCTCGTAGGAACGTTCCGCTATCTAACTGCTCGGGGTGGTCGTATGTCTCGACGGTTGTTTTTATCGTTGAATGCCCCATCCATAGCGAGACGGTTTTTATATCTACCAACTCTACTTTGTTTTGGATGGTGCCGAACGTATGGCGTAAGTCGTGCAGTTTATGTCCTTTTTCATTTTCCCATACATTTCGGAAGTAAGCGTCTACCATATCTCCCGACCTCGCAACTCGCATAGTATGTCGCCAAGCCGTCGTCGATCATTTCCCGATCGCCTTTAATTTTGATGACGTAGTAGTCTTTGAACGGGCTATGGGCCCGCCCCAAGGAATTTACCATGACGCAGTAGAGCCGATTTCCCGCGCGTTTCATGACACGGATCATGGGTACCCCGAGCGGGATTTCCGTTCCATTCTCAAAGCATTGCCGCCAAAAGTTTGAGTAAACTTTTCCGACCTCAAATTTCTTCATGATCTGTTCCTCCTAATGGGTTTTCGGTGACGGTGGGATCCCCGTGGGAATCTGTTCACCGTTTCGGCGGGGAACGACCCACGCCATCATCAGACCGACACACGCGCCCGAAGGCGCGGCGGCTTGTGATTCTTGCCTCTCTCGACGGGCAAAGCCGTAACGCCCGCCGAACATACCCGCGCGCAAATCTTAACCCCCGCGCGGCAGGGGGGAAGCCTTAAACCGTCGCGCCCTTCCCAACGGCGCGGGGCTGTTCAGTTGTCAATTTTCGCTGACCCGCCAGCGGCGGGGACGCCCCGAGAGGGGCAAGTGACTATTTTTGAAAAATCTTTCGATTTTATCTTGACAATCCGAAAAAAATGTGATAGGCTTTTAGCAGGTGTCAAGCCTATGGGGTGTGACGCTGTTCTATCGGTTAGACCGTTTCAAGCAGGAGCTTGCCTTGCCAGACCCGCGCCCGCTTGATGCGGTCTTTTCCGTTTTCGAGGTTGCGCTTCAGGGCGATTAAGTCCGCTTGCGTTGCCTTGATGCCGTTGATAAAGACCACGTTTTCACCTCCTTCGGTTGAGGTCACGACCTGCGCGTTTCCTCAACCTGTTTACATTACATATTATATCACCAATGAATATAGAAGTCAATAGATTTATGGCATAAATGTACAGCTTTGCCATTTGAATTACTTATGGCAATAGTGATTATGTATAAGTATAGCTTATAGCAAAAATGATATAAAAAAGTTATTGACAAACGCCCGCCGCCGTGCTATAATTTTAGGCAAAAACAGCCCCGCAAAGGGGCATGGAGGCACAAGGAAGCATGGCGACATCAGAAGCACAGAAAAGAGCCACAAAGCGATATAGGGAGAAGCGCGGAGGCGTAAAAGGCTTGCAAAAGACGATCGGCGCGACTGTAAGCCCCGCCGAGGCGGAGCGGATCAAAGCGGCCTTGCAGTCCGTCGGGTTGACGAACGCGGAAGCCTTGAAACGCGTTGCAGATCGGATCGCGCAGGGAGACGACTTGCGGCGCGACTATGACCGCGAGACGGGGACATTAAAACCCCGCAACGAGGCAGCAGAAGAGGCGCAGGAAGCCCCCGACGGCGACGGGATGGACAGCGCCGAGGAATAAGCCGAGGACGGAGGGAATATTTTCCTTGAAAATTTTCCGCGACGCCCTTGACAAAACGACACGAAATAATTATAATATAATTATGGAAGCGATAAAATTTGAGTGGGACGAGAACAAGAACGCAACCAACCAAAAGAAGCACGGCATTTCTTTTGAGGAAGCAAAGACCGTTTTCTACGACGAAAACGCACTTTTAATTGATGACCCGGACCATTCGCAAGAAGAAGAACGTTTTATTATTTTGGGTATGAGCAATCGGGCAAATTTGCTTATTGTTTGCCATTGCTACCGAGAATCGGCGGAAATCATTCGAATCATTTCTGCCCGTAAGGCAACGAAGAACGAGGCAAGCGCATATGAAAGGAGGTGACAGCATGAAAACGGAATATGATTTTTCAAACGCAAGAAAAAACCCTTATCTGCCAAAGTTGAAAAGACAAGTTACAATCAACCTTGATTGCGAAACTGTCGAGTATTTCAAAAAGCTATCGGAATCCATCGGTATCCCGTATCAAACCCTAATCAATTTGTATCTAACGGATTGCGCCAAGAGCCAAAAGAAGCCAAGCGTTTTATGGAGCTGATACAGCCCCGCGCCCAGCTCATCGAGATGGGACGACCAAGCGGAACGGGGGAGACGGGAGAGCGGGACATCGCGCCCGCCATGAATCCGAGCGAGGGAGAGCCGCCCCGCGCAGATCGTGACGGCAAAAGCCCCGCCGCCATCGTGGAGCGGTAACCCTCCGACCGAACCCGCAAAGCCAAGCCCCGCCAGGGGGACAAGCGGAAGCCGCCGCCCCTCCGACGGTGAGAGGAGACGCGCCCGGACCCCAAGCCACCGGAGCGGAGAACCCAAGCGGAAAGCGGGAGCGAAAGCAAAGCCCCGAGGCGAAGCCCGCCCCCAAGCGCACCACCCGCCCGCGCAGATCGTCGCCCCGGCGAACAGAAGAGGGGACAGCCCCGACGAAGCCCCGCGCACCTGCCCCCGGACGGACACCCGCACGGCACCGTTGCCACCGCACGACGACGGCACCAAGAGCGGCAACGCAAGGCAAGCCCAAGACAAAGAGAGAAGAGGCACGAGCCAAGCACTACCACACCCCCGAGAGAGAGGGAGCAGAGGAGAGCCAAAGCCCGCGCCCCTTTTCTTTTTTCTCTTATTCTTTTTTCTTTCTTGAAAATATGGGAATTGATGAAGCCTATTTATATATACAAGCTATCTAAAATATAAATTTAATTATATAGTATAGTTTAGTATAACAACATATAAGAGCATAACGCCTGAGAGCAAAGAAAAAAAGAAGAGAGGGGAGAAACAAGCCTAAACAGAAGAAGAAACACGAAGAGGAGAGAGACCACGCCAAGCGGATATCTAAACAAGAAGGACGAAGAGCACCCGAAACCGCAAAAAGGATGGGAGAATGTCATCACAGCGGCGGCCTGTTCATAGAGACATAGCAGCCCCGCCAAGATCGGGAGCAAATCCCGCCCCGCTTGCGTTCCAGCGTTGCCGCCAAGGGAGAGTGGGAAAGGGGGAAAACAGCCCGAACACATTACCATTATATGGTATAATGGATATGTGTTGACGGGGGGAACAACCGCACCACCCCCCCGTACTTTTTCGATGGGGATTTCCCAAAAGGAATTGTATATCCCGTATTGCCCATCTCACCCACCTCTTGTTCAGTTTTTGGTTGCTCCTCTTCCTCATGTTCAAATTTATGATTTTGTATGGCAGTTTATCGTTGTTGAAGAAGAAAATCTTTCTTGAAACGCTTGACATAATGCGTATAAATGCGTATAATATAGAGTGTAAAGAGATTGCAGATGAAAAGGAAAGACTTGATAAAACTGTTTGAGCGAAACGGCTGGCGATTGGAGCGCGAGGGCGGCAATCACACCGTTTACTCGAACGGCGAAAAGAGCGAAGCGATCCCGCGACACAGCGAGATCAACGAACGGCTTGCAAAAGCTCTCATCAAAAAGCACAACCTGAAATAAAGCGAGGTGAAGAACAATGAAAAGTATTTACGCGATCATCATCACACCCCCCGAAAACGGGGAGAAATATTTTTCGGTGTATGTTCCCGATCTGGACTTGTATACGCAAGGCAAGGACATCGAGGACTGCATTGCTATGGCGAAGGACTGTATCGGTATTTGGGGGATCAGCGAAGAGGACGCAAAGCGGGAGATCCCGAAGGGCGTTACCATGAAACCCGAAGCCGCAGAAAATGAAATCGTGACGCTCGTCGAGGTCGATTTTACCGCCTATCGGGAAAAGAACGACAACCGCAGCATTCGGAAAAACTGCACCATTCCCGCATGGCTCGATAAGAAAGCGACGGCGCAAGGCGTGAACTTTTCCGCAGTTCTCCAAAAGGCACTTGTCGAGATAATCGAAGAGTAGGCGAACCCATCAAGGATAGAGATTATTCGGAATTTCCGATTTTCCTATCATCAACCGTATCAAATTCGGCACGGTTACAAAGGAGAGCATTATGGCAAGCAAAGAGATAAACGTAAATGGATTAAGTGTAAGATACAAACGAATCGATAAAGATGATTATATATCGCTTACAGATTTAGCGAAATATTACAATCCCCATGACCCATCCGGAGTCGTTAGGAATTGGATGTCCAATAAGGATTCTTTCGCTTTTTACAGCCTTTGGGAAGAGATAAACAATCCCGATTTTAATTCCGTGGAAATGCGCAGAATTAAAATCGAGGAAGTGGGATATAACCGTTTTACAATGACGCCGAAACGTTGGAAAGAGGGATTCAATGCTATCGGAATAGTTCCGGGTGCGGGGAAATACAGTGTAGGTACATTTGCTCATCGAGATATTGCCTTTGAGTTCGCAAGTTGGTTGAGTCCCGAGTTCAAGTTATATCTGATCACCGAATTTCAGCGTCTCAAATCGCAGGAACAGAAAGAACTCGAATGGTCCGCCAAGCGGGAACTCGCCAAGGTCAACTATCGCATCCACACTGACGCGATCAAGGAGAACATTGTTCCGACGCTTACCGAAGAACAGCTCAAATACGTTTATGCCGATGAAGCGGATCTTCTCAACGTCGCTCTCTTCGGGATGAGGGCTGCCGAGTGGCGCAAGAAGAATCCGACACTCAAGGGCAACATCCGCGATTACGCCACGATAGAGCAGCTTTTGGTGATTGCCAACATGGAAAGCTACAATGCGATCCTCATCGAGCAAGGGATTTCGCAGGCAGAGCGGCTTGTCCAGCTCAACAACATGGCCCGTTCGCAACTTCGGGTCCTGCAACAAATCGACACCTCTCATCTGTTGAGCGATAAAAAAGATTGAATCGTGGCATAGGATATTGAAACCGAAAAAGTCGGGGCAAAGGAGCCTCGGCTTTTTATTTTGTGATAATCAAAAACTTTTTTCTTTTTCTTATAAATTTTTGGCAGTTTGCGCAAGCGGGGTCCCAAAAGAGTTGGTAGAATAGTGCCACAAGTTCAGCGGGAGGAATTTCATATGAAAGTGAAGAAGAAAATCACGCGGCATCCCTACGACTTTGTGGCAGCGGAAGAGTACTTTAATGAGGCAAAAATATGTCCAAATTGCGGAGCCTCCTCGTCTCCACAATGCGTTTGTACGACTATCACTACGAAAGGAGTTACTAAAATCGAATTTCAGTGTAAATGCGGATGTGAATGGGAAGTGAAGCCCTATCGGGAAAAGAAATTCTGTGGGAGACGTAAATATGTACAAAATCGGAGATAAGGTTATCATTCGCGATTGGCACGAGGTAGCGAAAGAGCGCGGGCAAGAGAAGGGGAAAATCTATTGCGAGGCGCATTGCGTTTACGACTTCAGTATGAACGACTATGCGGGAGAGCGCGCTGTCATCGAAGAAGTGCAGGAGTATAAGAACACGGGCGAAAATTGGTATCGGCTCGCGTCGGAGAGCGGAGAACTTCTCCCGTACCATTGGACGGACAGTATGCTTGCCCGTCGGGATGTGAGTATGGCTGAAGAGAAGTTCGCGGACAGACCGCAAATTCAGAAGGGCGATATTATACGCTTCATCTCTGGCATTACGGGGGAGGAGAATGTTGCTGTCGCCCGCAATGAAAATAACGAAGCCTTCTTTGATTGCGCCATCGGTGAAGTCCTCGCTATCTACCGTTTCGACGGGCGCGACTTCAAGTGCATTTGGGAGAGCCGCGAATATCAACTCCAAAGATGGAACGAAGCCTGCAA
>CANQWO010000010.1 GCA_947627565.1 uncultured Clostridia bacterium | reverse complement strand
GGTGCTTGAGCACCGGCTGGTATTCATGCCCTTTAGGGCGAAAATAAAAGCCCCCACTTTAGTGGGGGATATTTACTATTGCGCGGATCACGATTCGAGCGGAAGGATGTTGGAGATCTTGCCGTTTTCCTCGAGCGTCACGCGGAAGTAGCGGACCTCATAGACATGGGGCTTGCGCGCATAGACGAGCCCGACCTCCTCGGGCGTCTGCGTGAGCACGACGGAGGTATAGTCCCCCAAAAATTCCCGGAGCGCGCCGGCCTTGGCGAGAAGATTTTCATGCAGATAGGGTGTGGGATCGGCGCCGATGAGCGCGCATTCGAAGAGCGCGAGGGCATAGGTCGCGGCGGTCGGCGTCATGCCCGTGCGGATGCGGCAGTCGGTCAGTTTCCCGTTTTCATAGGTGCAGAGCGCGGTGTGCCGCAGGCTGTCGTGGAAGGGGACTTCGGCCGTTACGCGCACCCCTGTTTCGGACACGGTACCCTCGGAAATGGTCACGACCGTGCCATCATGGCCGAGAAGGCAGAACGCGACGTCGGAGAATACGACGAATCCGTCGCCCGCGGCGGCGAAGCCGGCTCCCTCCAGCGAAGGGGGGAGATCGACGAGATGAAACCCGGTCTCGTTTTCGAGCGAGAGCTGCAGACTGCCCTGTTTGTAGAGGGTGAGGAGGGTCCCGCCGATGCGTTCCTGCCGGATGAGTTTGAGGCTGCCGTCTTCCTCGGGGACGCCCGAGAGCGCGAGCGCGACGCCGCTGCGCGTATAATAGAGGTCCACATGCGCGGGCGGGTCGAGGAGGAAGGCCTCGTCGAAGAAGAATCGGACGGTCCTGTGCCCCGGCGTGAAAAATTCGAGGAGCAGGGAATCGGCGGGGTCGAGTTCGGCGGTGCGCTCATGGCCGTCGACATGGCCGAGCATGAGGCCGCCCACCGAGAGCATGCACGGAAGTTCGGATAAAAAATATACTCGCATACAGTATAAGAAATGTATAACGCGACAAAATTATGTCAATAATTCTCCCGAGGTGGTTATGATGAATAAGATCAACGGCTATACGGAAGAGGAGGCCATCGGCCTCATCGAGTACATCTACACGGGGAAGAACGCGGGCAAGACGCTCTCCTATCTCTTCGAGACATACGGGAAGGAACACAGCCGTGCCAAGGGAAGCGTGCGCAACTATTACTACGCATTTTTGAAGCGGCAGGACGACGCGCGCGTCCGGCGCATCCTCGAAGGGAAGGGCCTCTCCGCGGGGGTCATCAAGCCGTTTACGGAGAAGGAGACGGACGAACTTCTCGAGAAGGTGATCGATGGGAAGAAGCGCGGGCTGTCCGTCCGCCGCAGCATCATGGAGGCCTCGGGCGGCGACGAAAAGCTCATGCTTCGCATGCAGAATAAGTATCGGAATCTCCTGAAAAAACAGCCGGAGCGCGTGGAGAAGGCGGCAAACGCGGCAGGCATGTCCGCGGTCAACCCCTTCCTGCAGCGCAGATTGGAGCGGGAGATCGACGCGCTCTACGCCCGCATCGCGGAGGATCTCAAGCAGGAAAATGCGCGGCTCCGCGCCGAGATCGAGCGGCTGAAGCGCGAGAAATGATTCCAAAATGTTCCAAGGGCATGAATGCATACGCGGCGCATGGCTTCACAAACTATTCATGTCGGAGGACGGTATGGAAAAATTATTTTGTCTCGGTGTCGTGCTCGGCATGGTCGGCGGGGCTCTCCTCGTCGCCAATAGCTACAAGGCGCGTTCGCTCGTCAAAAAGAGTCAGGCCGAAATCATGCAAAAGGTAGACGAAATGATGGATGAGCGGCTCAAAGCCTGTGAAAAGGGCGATCGCTGCGAACAATCGGGCGATCAGACGGAAAAGACCGAGAAAAAGAGCAAGAAGTAAGAGGGAAGGTCACAAAGCCTCGGTTTTGTGATCTTTTCTTTTCATTTGGGAGAAGCCGCGCAAATCGTTTGCCAACGCCCGCGAAATGTGGTATACTGAAAGGCATGGAGCAGGTCGTTGCATTGGATATCGGAGACCGCCGCATCGGGGTCGCCGTCACCGATCCGTTCGGGCAGTACGCCGTGCCTTCGGATACCTTTTTCCGCAGCGGGAAATGGGCGGAGGACGTCGAAGCCGTCGCAAAATTGGTCATGGAAAAGGGCGCCGCGCGCGTAGTCTGCGGCCTGCCGCTCCATGCCGACGGGTCGGAGGGCATCCAGGCGGAAAAGACGCGCCGCTTTGTCGAAAAACTCAGGGCATGCCTCAAGATCCCCGTCGAGTTCGTCGATGAGCGCAATACGACGCGCGCCGCCCGCGCCGATCTCAATTTCCTCGGCGTCAGCGTGAAGAAGGACAAAAAGAAGAAGTCCGTCGATTCGCTGGCCGCGGCATATATTTTGGAAAATTACCTTGCGGAGAGCAGGGAAAGGAGTTGCAATATGAAAGAAGATCGCGAAGAATATGAGGAAGAGGACAACATCGTCGAACTGGTAGACGACGAGGGCAATACGTTCCGCTATGAGCACCTCATGACCTTCGAATATAAGAACGAGTGGTACGTCGCGCTCACACCCGAAAAGGCGGCCGAGGAGGCCCCCGAAGACGAGAGCGAGGAAGACGAGGGCGACGAGGTCGCCATCTATCACTTGGTCGGCGGCGAGGACGACGAACAGTTGGAGCCCATCGAGGACGACGCGTTGCTCGACGAAGTCTTTGCGGAGTTCTGCAATCAATACGACGACTTCGAGGACGCCGACGAAGCGGCCGCGCTGGAGCCGGACGAGGAGTAAGGCCGAACCCCGTGTTTGCGTCGCGCAGGGCGACCGGAGCGGGGGCGCGGGACCGGACGGATGAATCGCATCGATTACGACAAGGAAATGCTGCGGATTCTGGACGCGCAAAGGGGGAAGCGGTTGCTTCTCCACAGTTGTTGCGCGCCCTGTTCGTCGTATTGCCTCGAACAGGTGGCCGGGCCCATGCGGACCACCGTCTTTTATTATAATCCCAATCTCGATTCGCGGGAGGAATACGACCGCCGCAAGGCCGAGCAGCTCCGCCTTCTTCGGGAGACGGGCCTCGCGGACTTCCTCGATTGCGATTACGCGCCCGAGGATTACATGCGCGCCGTCTGCGGCTTGGAGGCGGAACGGGAGGGGGGCGCAAGGTGCACGAAGTGCTTCGAACTTCGGCTGCGCCGCACGGCCGAGGAGGCCAAGGCGCGCGGGTACGATTTTTTTGCGACCACGCTGACGGTCTCTCCCCTCAAAGACGCCGCCCGCATCAACGCCATCGGGTCTGCGCTCGGCGAGGAGCTTGGCGTCGCCTACCTTCCCTCCGATTTCAAAAAGCGCGGGGGATACCAGCGTTCGATCGCGCTCTCCAAGGAGCACGCGCTCTATCGGCAGAACTATTGCGGGTGCGTTTTCAGCAAACAGAGGTCGTAGCGAAGCCTCTGTCGCGGACATGGTAGTGCCATTTTCTGTCAAATGAAAAAAAGAGTCCCGTGCGGACTCTTTTTTGATATGCTGCGATCCGCCCGAAAATCGGGCGAAGCGGGATCGGACCAAAGAGAAAATTTTACTTCTTCATGCTCAGGTAGACGGTCAGAACGGCGATGTCGGCGGGGGAGACGCCCGAGATGCGCGCCGCCTGTCCCAAATTCAGCGGCCGGATCGCGGCGAGTTTTTCCCGCGCTTCCAAGCGAAGCCCCTCGAGTTTTGCATAGTCGAGGTCGGGCGGAAGGGGGGCGGATTCCATCTTGCGGGCCCGCGCGATCTCCTCCTCGCTGCGCTTCAGATACCCGGCGTAGCGGATCTCCGTCTCACAGCTTCCGAGCAGATCGACGGGCACGCCCTCGAAGAGCCCGAAGACGTCTTTGATCTCCTCGATTCCGATGCCGCGGCGGATGAGATCGGCGTAAGTCACGCCCACCGTAAGCGGCGGTTGGCCGTGTTCCTGCACGAGTCTATCGGCCGTTTTTTGATCTGCGCGCGCATTGAGCGCGGACATGGTATGCCCCTTGATCGCCATGCGCTGCAAAAAGATCGTATGTCGCTCCTCGCTGACGAGCCCCGCCCGGTAGCCGATCTCGGTGAGGCGTTCGTCGGCGTTGTCCTGCCGCAAAACGAGGCGAAATTCCGCCCGCGAGGTCATCATGCGGTAGGGTTCCTCGGTGCCCTTGGTGACGAGGTCGTCGATGAGGACGCCGATATAGGCCTGGTCGCGCCGGAGGACGAGGGGCGCCTTGCCGCGGAGGGCGAGGGAGGCGTTCAGCCCCGCGATGAGCCCCTGCGCCGCGGCCTCTTCATAGCCGCTCGTGCCGTTGATCTGTCCCGCGAAATACAGCCCCGCGACGCGCTTGCTCTCCAGCGTTGGCAAAAGGTCGAGGCTGTCGATGCAGTCATATTCGATGGCATAGGCGTAGCGCATGATCTCCGCGTGCGCAAGTCCTTCGACGGAGCGGTAGACCTCCTTTTGGAGGTCGTGGGGGAGGGAGGTGGAGAGCCCCTGCACATAGACTTCCCCCGTGTCCGCGCCTTCGGGCTCCAAAAAGAGTTGATGGCGGGATTTCTCGCGGAACCGCACGACTTTGGTCTCGATGGAGGGGCAGTAGCGCGGCCCCGTCGAGGAAATTTCGCCGTTGTAGAGGGGAGCGCGGTCGAGGTTATCGAGGATGAGCGCGTGCGTTTGGGCGTTGGTGTAGGCGAGATAGCACGGCGTCTGCGCCTCCGCTTCGGGCACGTGCGGCGTGAGATAGGAAAAGGGATACGTCGCCTCGCCCGGCTGTTTGGTGAGCAGGGAATAGTCCACCGTCCGTCCGTCGAGGCGGGCGGGCGTGCCCGTCTTAAAGCGGCGGATGCGGAAGCCGAGCGCGGCCAGATTTTGCGTCAGTAGCGTGGCGCGTTCGAAGCCGTTGGGGCCCGATTCGCGGACATGGGTGCCCGTAATTGTGCGTGCGCCGAGATAGACGCCCGTTGCGACGACCACGGCGCGGCAGGAAAATACGCCGCCGTAAGACGTCTTCACGCCGACGATCTTGCCGTTTTCCGTGAGCAGTTCGGCGGCTTCCCCTTGGACGACGCGGAGGTTTTCCGTATGCTCGAAGACCCGCTTCATTTCGGTATGGTAGCGGTTTTTATCGACCTGCGCGCGGAGCGACCGGACGGCCGCGCCCTTGCCCTCGTTGAGCATGCGGTATTGCAGGGCGCACCGGTCGGCAACGACGCCCATTTCGCCGCCGAGCGCGTCGATCTCGCGCACGAGATGCCCCTTGGCGGTGCCGCCGACGGAGGGGTTGCAGGGCATGAAGCCGATGCTGTCGAGATTGAGGGTCAACACGACGGTGCGGCACCCCGTTCTTGCGAGGGCGAGAGCCGCCTCCGCGCCCGCGTGGCCCGCGCCGATGACGACGGCGTCGCAAGTTGTCTCTTGGAAAGTCTGCATAGCTGCTCCGAAGCGCGCCCGCCCCTTTCCCCGCGCGGGGAAAGGGGCGGGCGCAATGTTTGATCCCCTTATTGTTTGAGGACGATGCTCTTGATGTCGTTCACGTCCTTTAAGATCTTGTCGTTGACGCGCATCAGTTCCGCGATCTTGTCGCGGGCGTAGATGACGGTGGAATAGTGCATCCCGCCCATTTCCTGCCCGATGTTGACGAGCGGGAGCGAGAGCATTTCGCACATGAGATAGGCGCAGATCTGCCGCGCGCGGACAAATTCCTGCTTTTTGTTCTTGCCGAGGAGGTTTTGCCGCATGAGGTTGAAGTGCGTGCACGTCGCGCGGACGATGGCGTCGGGCGTGATCATCTCGGGCTCGTCGTCGTTGATGGCCTCCTGCAATGCCGTGGCGGCGAGTTGCAGCGAGATGGGCTCCTCATGCAGTTTGCTGGCGAAGATGACGGTGTTCAGCCGCCCCTCGAGCGTGCGCACATTGTTGTCGGAATTTTTGACGAGGAGCTGGAGCACGTCGTCCGGCAC
The DNA here is from genome assembly GCA_947627565.1 of uncultured Clostridia bacterium. GTDB lineage: Bacteria > Bacillota > Clostridia > Christensenellales > Borkfalkiaceae > Gallimonas. The sequence continues at coordinate 49,245 of CANQWO010000010.1, read as the reverse complement.
GATATATTTCTTTTCCAGCGCCTTTTTCTTGAGGATGGCGATCTTGGTCTCGATGTCGGGCGGCTGGATATCGGCGATGAGCCCGCCCTCGAAGCGGGTCCGCAGGCGCTCTTCGAGCGTCGTCAGATCCTTTGCCGGACAGTCCGACGTGATGACGATCTGCTTGTTCTGCGAGAAGAGCTCGTTGAAGGTGTGGAAGAACGCCTCCTGCACGCCGTATTTGCCCGCCCAGAATTGGATGTCGTCGATGAGAAGCACGTCGACGTTGCGGTAGCGGTTCCGAAAGCGCGCGTCCGCTTCCCGTCCCTCGCCCTTTCTCGCGTACATGCTATCCACATATTCGTTCAAAAACTTCTCGCTCGTCGTATAGAGCACCTTGAGCGAGGGCTTCTTATCGGCGATCTCGTTGGCGATGGCCTGCAGGAGGTGCGTCTTGCCGAGCCCCGTCCCGCCATAGATGTAGAGCGGATTGAAGTTTTCTCCCGGCGCGCTTGCCACCGATTTTGCGGCCGCATAGACGAACTTATTGGAGGCGCCGACCACATAGGAATCGAACGTGAACCGCTTGTCCGTGGCGACGGAGACCTCTTCGAGCGCATCGGGGAGTTCGTCGAGGGTATAGTTCGAGCTGCCCTCCACGAAGAGGACGAAGTCCGTGAGCCCGACGTCTGCGGAGGCGATGGCCTTTCTCACTTTGTCTCCGTTCCGCGTGACGATATCGGCGACATTTTCCGAATCCGCCCGCAGGACGATTTTTTTGTTGATGACGTCGGTCGCTTCGAGCCGTCCCTCAAAGAACGTAACGTAGGTGATGGGGGTGATGAGCTTTTCGAGCCGCTCTTTGATTTTCTCCCATAAAACTTCGAATTGTGCTTTTTCGGACATTTTTCCCTCTCAAACGCTTTTGCTTTTCCGCGGAATTTGTTATAATAGAAACAGACGGCCATCCGCCGTACTTCCATTATAATACAAAACCGTCCGAAAGAAAAGTGTTTTTGCCGCCATGGTCGTAAAAAAATTGACGCTGGAAAATTTCAGAAATTATGAGAACGAGACGTTTGCGTTTTGCGACGGGCTCAATATCCTTACGGGCAAAAACGCGCAGGGGAAGACCAACTGCGCCGAGGCGGTGTTTTATCTCTGCACGGGGTCGTCGCTGCGCATCCGCCACGACCGGCAGCTCATCCGAAGAGGCGCGGAGTTTGCCCGCGTCACGGCGGAGGTGAAGAGCCGCTACGGCGATCTCAGCCTCGGCGCCGTCATCACGGAGAGCCGCCGCGAACTCTATCTCAACGGGAACCGCGTCACGCGGACGGTGGACTTCCTCGGCAATATGCGCAGCGTCTTCTTCTCCCCGGGCGAACTTCGGCTCATCCAGGACGGACCCGACGAGCGGCGGCGCTTTCTCAATCTCTCCATCTCCCAAACCTCGCGCGAATACTGCACGGCGCTCCTCCGTTTTCAGCGCATCCTCGAACAGCGCAACAACCTTCTCAAGGAGCGGGACGCGGGCATGGTCCTCGAGACGCTTCCCGTTTGGGACGAACAGTTCTCGGTGTATGCCGCGCGCATCGCGGTCAGGCGGCGGGAGTATCTCAAGGAGCTCTCCGCACGCGCGACCGAGGCGCACGCCTATCTCACGGACGGCGGCGAGGCCCTGTCGCTTGCGCCGGACAGGGAGTATCGAGGCGGGGAGGAGGAAGTCGCGGCCAAAATCGGGCGGGAGCTCGCGGCAAACTACGAGCGCGACATCCGCCTCGGTTTCACTTCGGTGGGGCCGCATCGCGACGACATCAAAATTTGCATCGACGGACAGGACGCCCGCGGATTTGCCTCGCAGGGGCAGGCGCGGACGGCGGCCTTGGCCATGAAGCTGGCGGAAGTCGAGATCTTCGAACGGCTCTCGGGCGAGGCGCCCGTGCTCATCCTCGACGACGTCTTGAGCGAGCTCGACCTTCCGCGCCGCAAAAAACTTCTCTCGCGCGTGGGAAATTTGCAGTGCATTTTGACTTGTACCCATGCCTCCCGCGTCTTATGCGGCGCCGAGAGCAAAAAGATCCGCATTCAAGGAGGTAAGATCATCGTATGAGAGCCGATCTTCATCTGCATTCGCTCTGCTCGGATGGGGCGTATCCGCCCGCAGAGGTGGCCCGCCTTGCCGCGGAGGCCGGCGTTGAACTCTTTTCGCTCACCGATCACGATAACATGGCGGGCTGCCGCGAGGCCGCGGAGGCCGCACGGGCGCTGGGACTGCATTTCGTGCGGGGGATCGAGATCTCCGCATACATCGGCCCGACCAAAGTCCATATGCTCGGCTATGGCTGTGCGGAGAACGCGGCCTATTTCCGCTATCTCGAGGCGTGCAGGGAGGGCGCGCGCCGCCGCGCGGAGGACATTCTCGAAAAGGCCAATCGGGCGCTCTCGCTCGACGTCACCATGGATGAGGTGGAAGTTTTCCACACGCGCAAGGAGGCGCCCATCCATTTGATGCACGTCGTCAACGCGTTTGCGAAGCGCCTATCTTCGGACATGGGTGCCCTGTTTGGCGCCATCTTTGTCCCGGGCGCCCCTGCGTTTTCCGATCTCTGCCGCCCTTCGCCCATCGACGCCGTGCACCTCATCCACGCCATGGGCGGGCTCGCCGTGATCGCACATCCCGCGCAGATCCTCGTGCTCCCCGAGGACGTCTCCGCCCGGTTCCGGCACTTTGACAGGGAGGCGCGCGAGGAGGCCAAGCGCACCTATGCCGGCGCGCGGAACGCGCTCATGGAGCGGCTGATCGAGGAGGGCGCGGACGGCATAGAATGCGTCCATTCGACGCATACTGCAGAGGAAACGGAGGAATTTCGCGCGTTTGCCAAGGCGCACGGCCTGTTTGTTACGGGCGGTTCGGATTTCCATTCGGCCAACAGTTCGCGCTCGGTCGGCTCTCCCGTATTCGATGCGTCGGAGATCGCGGAATTGCTCCTTTCTTTGAAAGGGAGCGTATGAAGAACATGAAGATGGCGGCGCTCCTCCTTGCGGGGAGCTTTTTTTTGGGCGGATGCGGCGGCGGAAAGGTCAGAAAGGGCGTCGTTGTGAACGGCGTCGACGTGGGCGGGATGTCCTATCCGGAGGCGGCGGAGCGGGTCCGGAAGACCTTGCCCGATCTGCCGCTCACCCTGCATACCCCGACCGGCGACATCGCCTGCGAGCTCGATTATGCCGACGACGCCGAGGAAATTCTGCACAGGGCGCGGCGCGGAAATTATGCCGTCACGCAGCGCCGCGAATGGATCCACGCAGAGGAGTTTTTGGACATGGTATGCCGCAATCATGTCAAAGCGCCCAAAGACGCCGCACTTCTTTTCGATAAAACCGGGTTCACATATGTCCCCGAGGAGAGCGGCACGGCGTGCCGTTATCATGCACTTTTGGCCGACGTCTATGCGGCGCTGCGGACGGGCGGGACGGAGGTCACGCTCCCCGTCGAGGAGGTGACGGCGCCCCTGACGGTCGAGGATCTCAAGGCGCGCACGCAGCCCCTCGCCTCCTTTTCGACGCGATACGACGCCTCCAACAAGCCGCGCAGTCACAATTTGGCGCTGGCGGCGTCGCGCATCGCGGGGACCGTCGTCGAGAGCGGCGCGACTTTTTCCTTCAACGAGACGGTGGGGAAGCGCACGCGGGAGAACGGATTTTTAGAGGCGCCCGTCATCTATGAGGGCGAGTTTGTGAGCGGCGTCGGCGGGGGCGTGTGCCAGGCGAGCACCACGCTGTTCGGCGCCGCATTGCGCGCGGGGCTGGACATCGCCGAAAGCAATCCGCATTCGCTGTCCGTCGGCTATGTCGCGCCCTCGCAGGACGCCATGGTTTCGGAGTACAGCGACTTGAAGTTCGTCAACGGCCGCGAATTTCCCATCTATATTTTGGCGAGCGCGGAGGACGGGATCATCACATTCACGCTCTACGGCCTTCCCGACGGCTATCGCTATGAGGTGGAGAGCAGGGTTTTGTACCGCGTGGAGCCGCCTCCCGCGAAGATCGTCGAGGGCGAAAGGAACCGCACCGTGCGCAAGGAAAAGGCGGGCCTCGCCAGCGAGAGCTATCTCGTCGTCTACGACGGAGACGAGGAAATTTCCCGCTCGCTCATCCGCCGCGACAGCTATCAATGCGTACAGGGGATCGAAGAGAGGGCACCCATGCCCGCGACACCCGATGAGATTTTGTCGGAAGAGGCCTCGCCCGAGCCGTAACGCAGGTGAAAAAAAGCTCCTCTCGGGGGGAGGAGCTGCCGCGCGGCGCCGAATGTGGGGTATGCAGACGAGAGGGGGGAGCCTGAAAGAAATTCGCAAGAATCCGCAAGAAATTCGGGAAACCGCGCGAAAATCGCTTGCCTTTTTCTGCGATTTCCGATATAATCATGAATTGACTTCGGGCGGTCCTCTGCAAAAATGGCATGAACGTCGCGTAAAATATGGAGGTAAAGTCATGGGACTCATCGAGGCGATCGAAGCCGAGAACATGAAGGAAAACGTTCCTCAGTTCAATGTCGGCGACACCGTGAAAGTGGGCTACCGCATCATCGAAGGCGGCAAGGAGAGGATCCAGAACTTCGAGGGCGTGGTCATTGCCAAGAAACACGGCGGGATCCGCGAGAGCTTCACGGTACGCCGCCTTTCGTTCGGCGTCGGCGTGGAACGCTGCTTCCCCATCCATTCTCCCAAGATCGCGTATGTGAACGTGGTGAGAGCGGGCAAGGTGAGAAGGGCGAAGCTCTATTATCTTCGCGGACTCACGGGCAAAGCTGCCAAGATCAAGGAAAAGAAGTAAAACAGAGGACCTGCGGATCGCGGGTCCTTTGTTTTTTTCTGTAATTTGCCGAAATTTTCTCACAGAAAAATAAAAATTCCGAAAAACGGCAAAAAATCCGTTTACAATTCGGCCGCAATCGGTTAGAATAGTTTTATCAATATAATAGGGAATAGTACCACTATGAAAAACACCAAGTTTGTCCGGAAGGGCCCGAAAGGTTATTTTCTCGCGTTTCTCATCGCGGCGCTCGTTTTCTTGGCGGTCGGGCTCGGCACGCTCGGCTCCGTCCGCGGGACGGGCAATGCGTTCGAGCTCATGACGAAGCTCGGCACTTCCACCGAGGCGGAAGAGCAGCCCGGCGTCGTCTTCCGTCTTACCAACCCCACCGAACCCAACGGGGAGGGCGGCACGACGACCGTCAACCTGCGTTTGGTCGCGGTGCATCTCAATATCGCCATCATCTACGGCGACCCGGGTACGCCCGCCAAGTTCCGCATAGAGCGTAGCTATTCGGGGACGTCCACGTCGTTCTCGTCGCCCATCGACTGCGTCATCGAGAACTTCTATACGCCCACGGCCGATCTCGATGAGAACGGCAAGCCCGTGCAGGATATTCCCGCGCCCGACGCGACGGATGCGCTCTTCCGCTATGTTTCGCCGTTTTCCTTCGGAGACGGGTGGCGCGTATCCACATATCCCTATGTCAAACTGCAATTGAAATCGGACAGCCCCAATGTGCTCTTGAACGAAGTCGTCTTTGTGGGTGAACGGCTGGATTCCGACTACAAGCCCACGGGAAAGCTGCAAGTCGTGCCCGCCACCGTCTATTCGGCGACGCCCTACGGCAACGAATCCTCCGAGACGGCGAAAAAACGCGCGGAGGCGCTTTTGGACGCGCAGACCATGCCCGCCGGCGCGCAATCGACGTTCGACGTCTTCTCCGCCGATGAGATCTATACGCTCATGACCATCTCCGAGATGCGGCGGGGCAGCGAATTTGCTTCGACCAATGACAACGTGGCGACGGACGCCTATACCATCGACGGCGTCTATGGGGCGTTCGGCCACGACATTCTCGCGCTCGGGACGGCCGTCTTCGGCATGAGCCCGTTCGGCCTCCGCTTCTTCCCCATGTTGGCGGCGTTCGGAGCGCTTCTCATCCTTGCGCGCCTCATCACAAAGCTCATGAAGAGCGAAAAGGCGGGTTTCGTCTTCACGCTCCTCTATTCGCTTTCCTGCATCACCTTGGGCTACGGGCATCTCGGCACGCCCCTCATGCTCGGCGTATTCTTCTTTGCCTGCGCGCTCGGGCTGACCTACCGCTTCTATGCGAACGGCATGAAGCGCGCAAGCGTTTTCTCGGCGCTCCCGCTCCTCTTTGCGGGGCTCTTCGGGGCGGCGGCGATGTGCGTCGACGGCGCCTTCCTCATCCCGCTCGTGGGCGTTATCGCGCTCTTCGTCGCGGGCATGGTACGCCAACAGACGGCCAAACGCTATCATCTCGAGAAAGCGGCGGCGGAGGCCGAAGCGGCTCCCGCGCCCGAAAACGAGGCGACGGAGGATGCGGAGGATACGCCCGCGCTGCGCGTCGGCAGAGTGGCGGCGGAATATAAATTCCGCAACCGCGCCGCGCCCGTGATGTTCTTTGTGGGATTGGTGCTCGGCACGTTCCTCTTGGCGCTGCTCGGGATGCTGCCCGCCTACTTCACCTATGTCAAGTTCTACGACGATCCCGCCGCGCCGACGATGAACGTCTTCGCGCTCGCATGGAAGACGTTCGCCAACGGCTTTGCGGGCAGCAATGCCTATGGCGCGGGTACGCCGTGGAACATCTTCCGCACCGTATACAGCGGCACGAATTATATGCACGCCGTCACCATGATCGCGCTCAATCCCGTCGCGCTGGCCGCGGGCGCCGCAGGCTTGGCCTACGGCATCTATCGGCTGATTATCCTGCTGGGCGTCAAGGAGCGCGACAAAGTCTGGCGCGCCGAGATGCGGCGGGTGTGCATTTTGCTCTGCGGGCTCGCGGTCACGCTCGTTGCGGCGCTGACCGTTCGAGAATGCGCGCCGTTCGTGCTCCTTCTCTATCTCTTCTATTTTCTTCTCGCGTCCTGCCTGTTCGGCGCCTCGTTTGAGGGCAAGTTGGCGACGCCGATGAAGGTCGTGAATGTGGTCGGATTCGTATTGCTCGTCCTCGGCTTTGCGGCGCTTGCGGTCTTCACGTTTTCCATCCCGCTTCCCGCAACGTTCTTGACGGCAATTCTCGGTTGACCGAAAGGGGGGGGAACCATGATTGCCAAGATCGTCTGCTATACTTTGCTCGGTCTTGAGGGCGTGCCGGTCGAAGTGGAGACCGACGTCAACCGGGGCGTTCCGTCCTACGACATGGTGGGGCTTCCCGATACGGCCGTCAAGGAGAGCAAGGAGCGCGTGCGCTCCGCACTCAAGAACAGCGGACTGCTGTTCCCCATGAACCGCATCACCATCAACTTCGCCCCTGCGGATATCCGCAAGGAGGGCGCAGGTTTCGACCTCGCCGTGGCGATCAGCCTTCTCAAAGCCAGCGATCAGCTCGTCGGGGTCAATGTGGGAGACACCGTCTTTTTGGGCGAACTCGCCCTGAACGGCGATTTGCGACCCATCGCGGGGCTGCTGCCCATTCTGATCTCGGCCAAGGGGCACGGATTCACCCGCTTTGTCATTCCCGCGGGCAATTCCGAGGAGGCGCGCTACCTCGGCGGCGCGGAAATTTATCCCGCCAAGACGCTCCAAAGCGTCGTGCGGCACCTCGTCGGCACGGAGCCCATCGCGCCGCTCGATACGGCGGTCTTTGTACCCCATGCCGGCGCTCGCACGTCTTCGGACCTGAAATTCGTCAAGGGACAGCCCATGGCGCGGCGGGCGATCGAGATCGCCGTCGCCGGCGGGCACAACCTCCTCATGATCGGCCCGCCCGGCACGGGCAAGACGATGCTGGCGCGCTGTCTTCCCACGATCATGCCCGATCTCTCCTTCGAGGAGGCGCTGGAGATCACGAAGATCCATTCGGTGGCCGGCGTCCTCGGCGAAGAGGGGATCGTCACCGAGCGGCCCTTCCGAACGCCGCACCATACGGCGACGACCGTCTCCATGTGCGGCGGCGGCAATAAGACGGTGCACCCCGGCGAGATGTCTCTCGCGCACGGCGGCGTACTCTTTTTGGACGAGCTCCCCGAATATCAGCGCTCGACGCTCGAAGCGCTCCGCCAGCCCCTCGAAGACGGCAAGATCACCGTCTCCCGCGCGGGCGGCACGGTCACTTTCCCCGCGCGCTTCATGCTCTGCGCGAGCATGAATCCCTGCCCCTGCGGCAATTTCGGGTCCTCCGAACGCACCTGCACATGTACGCCGGCCGAGATCAGGCGGTACCGCAAAAAAGTTTCCGGGCCGCTGCTCGACAGGATCGATCTGCAGGTGGAGGTGGACGACATCGCCTATGACGACCTCACCGCGGGAGCGGAACAGGAGAGTTCGAAGGCGGTGAAAGAGCGCGTCGACCGGGCGCGGCGGATCCAGCGCAATCGCTTCGAAGAGAGCGGCATTTTGACCAATGCGGAGATGGGGGAGCGGGAGATCGCCGACTTTTGCGGACTCAGCCGCGAAGGGGACGAGATCCTCCGCGCCGCTTTTGAGCGCATGCATCTCTCCGCGCGGGCGCGCGGGCGTATCATCAAAGTCGCGCGCACCATTGCCGACCTCGACAGTTCGGAGGAGATCCTTCCCAAGCATGTGTTCGAGGCCGTTTCCTACCGAATCTACGATAAGATCTGACGACGATGAATTACAGCGCAGAAGAACGGGCATATCTATGGCTGTGTGCCTGTACGCAAACCGATTATCGCGAACGCGTCGCGCTCCTCGGGCGTGCGCCATCCCCCGTTGCGCTCTTGGAGACGCCGGAGAAGTATTTTCCCGCGGTCTGCAAGGGGGAAGCGTGCGCATATCACAGTGAACGGGAGAAGCGGGAGGCCGAGGCGGATGCCTTTCTCGGAGAACTCGCGCGGAAGGGATATTTCGCCGTAACGCTCGTCTCCGACGCCTATCCCGAATCGCTCAAACACATCTCGCTCCCGCCCCTCGTGCTCTTCGGCGCGGGCAGACGGGAACTGCTCGAAAAACGCAAATTCTGCATCGTCGGTTCACGCATCATTCCGCCGTGGGCGGAGAAATTGGGGCGTACCATGTCCGAGGAAATCGCCGAGAAATTCGTCATCGTGACGGGTCTCGCCGAGGGCGGCGACAACGCCGCCATCGAGGGCGCGCTCCCCTCGGGAAATCTCATTTCGGTGCTTCCCTGCGGGCTCGACGAGTGCTATCCCGCCGCGCACGCCTCCCTCAAAGAGCGCATCCGGCGGGGCGGTCTGCTCCTCTCCGAGCTCCTGCCTTCCGAGACGGCCAAAAAATATTCCTTCCATGCGCGCAACCGCCTGCTTGCGGGGCTCTCCGAGGGCGTTCTCGTGCTGGCGGCGGGCGCCAAGAGCGGCACGCTCATCACGGCGAACTGCGCGCTCGACTACGGCAGAGACGTCTTTGCGCTTCCGCACAACGTCGGCGCGAGCCGCGGCGAGGGCTGTAACGAACTCATCAAAAAGGGCGCTTACCTTGCGACGGGCTCCGCGGATATTCTCTCCGCATACGGCATGGAGCGGACGCAAAAGGTTCGGCAGGACCTCACGCCGGACGAGGCCCGCGCCCTCGAAATTTTGCGTGAGACGGGGGAGATGCACACCGCGGCGATCGCCGAGAGGATGGGCATGCCCGCGTATGAGGTCTCCGCGATCCTTTCCGCGCTGGAGATCAAGGGGCTGGCGGTCAAGGCGGGCGGCAACCAATACAGCGCCGTATCATAAAGATATAATATTGAAAATTCATTTCATTCGGAGAACACTATATGGATCTGATCATTGTGGAATCGCCGAGCAAGGCGAAGACGATCGCAAGATACCTCAAGGGGAAATACCGCGTCGACGCGTCGGGCGGCCATATCCGCGACTTGCCCCCCAAGAAACTCGGGGTCGCGGTGGATAAGAATTACGAGCCGCGCTATGTCACTTCCCCCGGGAAGGAGGAGACCATCCACCGCCTCACGGAGGAGGCGGCAAAGGCGGGCAGAGTGTATCTCGCCACCGACCCCGACCGCGAAGGCGAGGCCATTTCGTGGCATTTGCAGACGGTTTTGGGGCTTCCGGAGACGGGCGCCAACCGCATCGAATTTAACGAGATCTCGCCCAAGGCCGTCCAACACGCGCTGGAGCATCCGCGCACCATCAACTATAACCTCGTCGACGCCCAACAGGCGCGGCGGGTTTTAGACCGTCTCGTCGGCTACAAACTCTCGCCCCTCCTCAACAACAAGATCCAGAACGGGCTCTCGGCGGGCCGCGTGCAGTCGGTGGCGCTCCGCCTCGTCGTCGAACGGGAGCGGGAGATCGAGGCGTTTGTGCCCGAAGAGTATTGGACGATCGCGGCCGACCTTCGGGACAGCGAGGAGAACTTCCCCGCGTTCCGGGCGCTGCTCGAGAAGAAGAAGGGCAAGAAGTTCAAGGTGACCGACAAGGCGACGGCAGACGAGGTCCTCGCCGCGCTCAAGGCGGGGAATTACATCGTCGCTTCCGTCAAGAAATCGGTGACGAAATCGCATGCGCCCGCGCCGTTTACGACGTCTACCCTCCAACAGGACGCCTCCAACAAGTTGGGCATGACGGCCCCCGAGACCATGCTCATGGCACAGCACCTCTATGAGGGCATGGACCTCGAAGGGGAGGGGCATGTCGCATTCGTGACGTATATCCGTACCGATTCCACCCGTGTCTCCGCCGACGCGCAGGCGGCCGCCCGCGACTATATCAGGGAGAAATTCGGCCCCGAATATCTGCCCGCAAAGCCCAATTTCTACGCCTCCAAGAAGGGCGCGCAGGACGCGCACGAGGCCATCCGTCCCATCGACCTTGCGAGGACGCCCGAGTCCGTCAAAAAACTGCTCGACCGCAAGCACTACAACGTCTATAAACTCATCTATGAGCGCTTCATCGCGTCGCAGATGTCGGAAGCGCAATACGATTCGATGCAGATCGAGATCGAAAACGGCGACTACGGGCTCAAGGCAAGCGGGAAGGCGCTCCGCTTTGCCGGCTTCACCGTCATCTATGCCGACTTCCGTAAGGACGACGAGGAGGAGACGAAGGGCCTTCTTCCCGCGCTCGACGAGGGGCAATCGCTCAAAGCGCTCGGCCTGAATGCGGAGCAGAAGTTCACGAAGCCGCCCGTGCGCTATACCGACGCCTCCCTCGTCAAAGCCATGGAAGACAAGGGCATCGGCCGCCCGTCCACATATGCCTCCATCATCTCCGTGCTCACCAAGCGGAAGTACGTCGAGAAAGACGGAAAATATATGAAGCCGACCGAGATCGCATACCGCATCACCGACATGCTGCTCAAATATTTCACGGACATCATGGACGTCGGTTTTACGGCGGACATGGAGGAGAAGCTCGACGAGATCGAAGAGGGCGGGACGGATTGGCACAAGATCATCGCCGATTTCTATCCGCCGTTTGAGGAGAAATTGCGCTTCGCTTCGACGGACGGCGACGAAATGACCGACATCCTCTGTCCCAAATGCGGCCATCCCATGGTCCGCAAGACGGGCAAATACGGCAAATATCTCGCCTGCTCCAACTATCCCGCCTGCTCCAACATCGTGAGCGAAGGCGAGGCCGAGGTCTCGGACACGCCCTGCCCCAAATGCGGCAAACTCATGGTCGTGAAGTCGGGCCGGTTCGGCAAATTCCTCGCGTGCCCCAACTATCCCGCCTGCAAATCCACCCTTCCCTACGGCGACGCGCCGCAGGACGACGTCTATGAGGGCGTCTGCCCCGAATGCGGCAAGCCCACCAAGCGCCTTAAGACGCGCACGGGCAAGACATACTACGGTTGCAGCGGCTATCCCGTCTGTAAATTCATGAGCTGGGACGTCCCGACGGGCGAAAAGTGCCCGAAATGCGGTGCGGCGCTCGTGAGATCGCCTCGCGGAGTCGTCAAATGCTCCGGCAAAGAATGCAACTATCGGGCGCCCAAGCAGCCCAAGGAAGAGAAGTGAACGTCTCCGTCATCGGTGCGGGCCTCGCGGGCAGCGAGGCGGCATATTTTCTCGCAGAGCACGGCCTTTCGGTCGTGCTTTACGACATGAAGCCGAAAAAATTTACGCCCGCCCATACCAGCGAAAAATTCTGCGAGCTCGTGTGCTCCAATTCCCTCAAGAGCGACGACGTCTACGGCAATGCCTGCGGCCTCTTGAAGGAGGAGATGCGCAGGCTCGGCAGTCTCACGATGCAGGCGGCGGATTATGCCCGCGTTCCTGCGGGCGGCGCGCTCGCGGTAGACCGCGAAAAATTTGCGGATTTTGTCACCGAACACCTCAAAGCCCACCCCCATGTCTCGATCGTGAGCGAAGAGATCCGAGAATTGCCCGCGGCGGGGATCGTCGCGACGGGGCCGCTCACCTCGGAGGCGCTCGCCGCGGACCTCGTGCGGCGGTTCGGCACTTTGCATTTTTTCGACGCCTCCGCGCCCATTGTCTCGGCCGAGAGCATCGATTTTACGCGGGCCTTCACGCAGGACCGCTACGGCCGCGGCACGGGCGATTATGTGAATTGCCCCATGAACAGGGAGGAGTACGAGGCCTTTTGGGAGGCGCTTGTCTCCGCCGAGCGCGCGACCCTGCGCGATTTCGAGCGGGGGGACATCTTTGAGGGGTGCATGCCTGTGGAGGTCATGGCCGCGCGGGGCAAAGATACGCTCCGTTTCGGCCCGTTCAAACCCGTCGGATTGGAGTTCGAGGGGGTGCGGCCTTACGCCGTATTGCAACTGCGCAAGGAGAACGCGGCGGGGACGAGCTATAATCTCGTCGGATGCCAGACCAACTTGAAATTCGGCGAGCAGAAGCGGGTATTTTCCATGATTCCCGCGCTGAAAGCGGCCGAATTTGAGCGCTACGGCGTCATGCACCGCAATACGTACCTGCAGTCGCCCAAGTGTCTGAACGCCGATTTCTCGGCGCGGGACAACCCCGCACTCTTCTTCGCGGGGCAGATGACGGGCGTCGAAGGATATGTGGAGAGCGCGGCCTCAGGCCTCTTATGTGGGTACCATGTCTTGAGGAGGGCGCTCAAAAAGCCGACGATCGTCCCGCCGGATACGACGATGGCGGGCGCGCTCTCGCGGTACATCGCCGCGCCCAATGCCGATTTCCAGCCCATGAATGCCAACTACGGCGTCCTCGCGGGCGGATTCGAAGGCGTGCGCGACAAGAAGGCGCGCAAAAAACTTTTGGCGGAGCGCGCACTTTCCGAGATCGAGCGTTTCAAAGCGGAAATTTTCGGGTAATAATAGATAGGGTATCCACATTTTTAAGGAGAATGCTATGGAATTTCGAGGAACAACCATTTGCGCCGTGAAACGGGATGGCGTCACGGCCATTGCGGGGGACGGGCAGGTCACCATGGGCGAATCCGTCGTCTTCAAAAATACGGCCGTCAAGGTGAGAAGGATCTACGGCGGCAAAGTCATTTTGGGCTTTGCGGGGAGCGTCACCGACGCGTTCTCCCTCTCGGAGCGGTTCGAGGGGATGCTGAATAAATTCGCGGGCAACCTGATGCGCTCGGCGGTCGAACTCGCCGACCTGTGGCGGAGCGATAAGATCGGCCGCAAGCTCGACGCCATGATGATCACGGCGGACAAGGACACGCTCCTCATCCTCTCGGGGACGGGGGAGGTCATCGAGCCCGACGAGGGCATCTGCGCCATCGGGAGCGGCGGAAATTATGCGCTCGCGGCGGCCCGCGCGCTGGCGCAAAACACGGATTTTTCGGCCGAGGAGATCGCGAGAAAGTCGCTCAAGATCGCGTCGGAGATCTGCGTCTATACCAACGACCACATCATCTGCGAGACGGTCTGAGCGCCCGTCTGCATTGCAATGCGGCGCCGTGTTTCGCAGAACCTTTGCTCTAAAAAATGAAGGAGTAGTGATTTATGGACCTTTCACCCAAACAGATCGTAAATGAACTCAATAAACATATCATCGGGCAGGAGGAGGCCAAAAAGGCCGTCGCGATCGCGCTCCGCAACCGCTATCGCCGCGCGCAGCTCTCCCCCGAACTTCGCGAGGAGATCACGCCCAAGAACATCATCATGAAGGGGCCGACGGGCGTCGGCAAGACCGAGATCGCAAGGCGGCTCGCCAAGCTCGTCAAGGCGCCGTTCATCAAAGTCGAGGCGACCAAATATACCGAAGTGGGATATGTCGGGAAGGACGTCGAGGGCATGGTGCGCGATCTCGTCGAATGCGCCATCCGCCTCGTCAAGGACGAGAAGACGGCCGAGGTCTCCGTCAAGGCCACCGAAGCCGCGGAGCGCCGCATGCTCTCCATCCTCGTAGAGCTCAAAAAGAACGACCGCGGCGAGCTCGACCGCAAAATTTTCGAGGAAAATCTTCTGCAATCGCTCCGCAAGGGGACGTTCGACAACACCGTCATCGAGGCGGAAGTGCGGGACGAGCCCAAGAACATGGAACTCGTTCCCGGCGGCGCCGCCATCAACCTCGGCTCTATTTTCGGCGACATGCTGCCTGCGCGCAAGAAGAAGCGCAAGCTGACCGTCAAGGAGGCCATGAAGCTGTTCTTCAACGAGGAGGCGGAAAAACTCATCGACGACGACGCCGTGACCGACGAGGCCCTGCGCCGTGCCGAAAACGACGGCATCATCTTTATCGATGAGATCGATAAGATCGCGGGCAAGGGCAACACGTCGGGGGCAGACGTCTCCCGCGAGGGCGTCCAGCGCGACATCCTTCCCATCGTGGAGGGCAGCACCGTCATGACCAAATACGGCCCCGTCAAGACGGACTACATGCTCTTTATTGCGGCGGGCGCGTTCCACGTCTCCCGCGTGGAAGACCTCATCCCCGAGCTGCAGGGCCGTTTCCCCGTGTCCGTCGAGCTCAAATCGCTCACCAAAGAGGACTTCGTGCAGATTTTGACGAATACCGAGCACTCGCTCACCCAGCAATACGCCGTTCTGCTCGCCGTCGACAACATCGACCTCAAGTTTACGCCCGACGCCATCGAGGCCATCGCGGAGATCTCCGAGGAGATCAATCTGACGAGCGAGGACATCGGCGCAAGGCGGTTGCATACGGTCATGGAGTATCTTCTCGAAGATATTTCCTTCAACGCGGGCGGCGGCGATTATCCCGTCATTCCCGTCGAGATCAACCGCGCCTACGTCGAAGAGCATCTCAAGAACATGACCAGCGACAGAAATTTGAAGAAATACGTATTGTGATCCGTCTTGCGGGGAGACCGCATGCCCCCTCGGGGCAGTTCCGCCTACCTTCTTGGAGAGTATTTTTGCCTACCCCCTCCTTGGGGAGGGGGAACAAAAGGGGGTGGGGATGAAGTCATTGCCCCATACCATGTCCGAAGGAGGACGCTTGCAATGATCCCGATCGTGTTCCACATCGACGGCGGACCGTTCGTCGTCAAAAAGGGGGAGACGGAGGAGCCGGACTTGCCCCAAACCGAGGAAGAATTTCAGCTTCTGCTCAAAAATGCCGCGGCGGGCGACGCCGCGGCGCAATATCTCGCCGGCTGTGCGTACCGCGCGCAGGCGGATGAAAAGCTCGCCTATCTGCAGGGCAATGTCCCCTCGGGCAGCCCCAACATGCGCGTTCCGTTCGGGCTCTACGACCGGGATATTTTTTCCGAACTTGTCGCAGAGGACCGCCGGAATGCCTTCTCATGGTTTGAAAAGGCCGCCGCGCAGGGCGATCTGAATGCACTCTATGCGCTTTCGGCGTGCTATACCGCGGGCATGGGTACCGCCGTTTATCCCGAGAAGGGACACGCGCTGCTTGTCGAAGCCGCGGAGAAGGGGTATGTTTTGGCCGAGTACGATCTCGCCATGGAGTATTATTACGGTGTGGACGAATCGGTAAGGGGCACCGTGGCCGTGCCGCAGGATCATTCCAAGGCGGTCTTTTGGCTGAAACGCGCCGCGGCCCGGGGCGACGCGCTCGCGCTCTACTTCCTCGCCCGCTGTCTCGAAGAGGGAACGGGGGTCGGCAAGAGCGAAGAGGAGGCGTTTTCCATGTACCGTCTCTCCGCCGATCTCGGGAATCCGTGGGCGCAGAGCGCGGTGGGCAGATGCTATGAAACCGGCGTCGGCGTAGACCAAGATCTTGCGTCGGCGGCCGAATATTACCGAAAAGCGGCGGACGGCGGCGACGCCGAAGCATGGGACGCTTTGGAGCGGCTTGACGTAAAATGACCTACCCATGTCCGCGATACGCAATCGAAAACGACCGTAAAACGAAAACGATACAAGGAGAAAAAGCAAATGATCCGCATTCCGAAAGGCTGTAAGGATATGTTGCCGGCGGAGGCCCACATTTGGCAGGCCATCGAAGACGAGGCGCGCACGGCGGCCGAACTCTATGGGTTCAAAGAGATCCGCACGCCTGTCTTTGAGCACACCGAGCTCTTTTTGCGCGGCGTCGGCGATACGACGGATATCGTCAACAAGGAGATGTATACCTTCCTCGATAAGGGCGGCCGTTCGATCACGCTTCGCCCGGAGGGGACGGCGGGCGTCGCCCGGGCCTTTGTGGAAAACGGGCTGCAGGGCGGAACGCTCCCCTTCAAGGCCTACTATCTCATTTCGGCGTTTCGTTACGAGCGCCCGCAGGCCGGCAGATTGCGCGAGTTTCACCAATTCGGCGCCGAGCTCTACGGCGCGGCTTCGCCCTCCGCGGACGCCGAGGCCATCCTGCTCGCCGCACGGTTTTTGAACGGCTTGGGGCTGGGCGATGATGTCACCCTGCACCTCAATTCCATCGGCTGCAAACAGTGCCGGGCGCGCTACAGCGAGGCCCTGCGCGACTATTTTCGCCCGCATATCGGGGAGATGTGCGAGGACTGCCGCGCGCGATTCGAGAAGAATCCGCTCCGCATCCTCGACTGCAAAAACGACGCGTGCCGAAAATACACGGCGGACGCGCCGAGTATGCTCGACTACCTCTGCGACGACTGCCGCGCGCACTTCGAAACGCTCAAGGAGCTTTTGACGGCGGCCGGCGTCAAGTTTGTCGTCGACCCCCGCATCGTCCGCGGTCTCGATTATTACAGCCGCACAGTCTTCGAATTTACGACCGACCTCATCGGCGCGCAATCCACCGTGCTCGGCGGCGGGCGATACGACGGCCTGCTCGAACAGATGGACGCGAAGCCCACGCCTGCCGTCGGATTCGCGGCGGGCATCGAACGGCTCATCCTCGCGCTGCAGGCGTTGGACGCGCCCTTCGCGGATCGCGTCCCCGACATCTATATCGCGGGGATGGACGCGCAGTCGCGTAGGCGCGGGCTGCTCCTCGCCGAGGAACTGCGCGGGCGAGGCTATGTCGTCGTGTGCGATCTGATGGAGCGTTCGCTCAAGGCGCAGTTCAAATATGCGGATAAGCTCTACGCTTCCTTTGTCATCACGATCGGCGAGAGCGAGCTCGAGGAGGGCGCCGCGGAGGTGCGCAACATGTTCGGTTCCACTTCGGAGCGCGTAAAATTCGAGGATATCGCACAGTATATCAAAAATTACAGGAGGAACTGACATGGTAAAACAACTTACGGGCAGGGCGCTCGACGAATTGGTGGAAAAGGGCGGCACCGTGGTGTGCGATTTTTGGGCCGGCTGGTGCGGACCCTGCCGCATGCTCGCCCCCGTCATGGAGAAGCTCTCGGAGGAATTTGGCGAGAAGGCGGAATTTGTCAAAGTCGATGTCGACGAAAACGGCGATCTCGCCGCGTCGCTCGGCATCTTCTCCATTCCCGACGTTTATATCTTTGCGGACGGCGGCGTGAAGACGCACAATCTCGGCTATCTTCCAGAGGAGCAAATGCGCGCATTTCTAAAGGAAAATCTCTGACAAAACGCAATGGACAGGACGGCGTCGAGCCGTCCTATTATTATGACTTTTTATTTCGATTTTAATCGAAATACATAAAAAACAGGTAAAATTTAATAAAATTTCGCAAAAAAATCGTTATTTCGATTTTTGTCAAAATAACGGTGACAAGAAACGAAGGAAAATGTGAAATCAGATCCTTGCAATTTGCGGCCGGCTATGCTACAATGAAAACAACAAGGAGGGAACCGTGCCGCCGCTCGATCTGGAACAACTGAATCGGCTCATCGTCATGGTCGCGGAGGGCAACGCCGCGGCGCTCGACGGGATCTTCGCGCTCGTCGGAAAGCGGATGTTCGTGCTCGCGCGCGGCATCGTTCGAAGGGAGGCCGACGCGGAAGACGTGCTCTCGGAGAGCTTTTTGAAGATTGCGCGCTTTGCGCGTTCCTTCCGCCCGGGCACCAACGGATACGCCTGGTGCATGCGCATTGCGCGCAACACCGCGCTGGACTTCCTCCGCAAGCGGAAGATCCGCGCCGAGGAGGACCTCGAGGCGTTTTTCCATCTCACCGACGAGCGGTATTCCCCCGATCGCATGGTGGAGGCCGTCGCGCTCGAGGCCGCGATGCAACATTTGGACCGTGAGGAGAAGCGGCTCATTTACTTCCGTTACTATCTCGATCTCACCGTCCGCGACATTGCGAAGGAACTGGACGTCGGAAAATCCACCGCGGCGCGCAGGCTGCAAGCCGCCGAACAAAAACTTCTCGCGCATCTTGCGGGAAAAAAGGAGGACTGAAACGTTATGATAGCGGATGATATGAAAAATTCGACGCTCGAACAGACATTCAAAACCTATCTCGACGGCGTTTCGCTCCCCGAAATCGATCTCTCCGCGGCCAAAGCGGCGGTGAGAAAACGTTCGCGCAGCCGCCGCAACGGAAAAATTTGGGCGGCCGCAATGGCTGTCGCGGCTTCCGTCATCCTCCTCGTCACCGTGGTTTTGCAGATGCTGCCTCGGCGCGTGGGCGACGGCGTTCCCGCCGACCCCGCCGTCGGGTCCGCCTATTCGATCTCCGAAACGGCGGAGGCCGCAGTCTCCTATACCGAACTGTACGATTCCTATCGCGACGCGCTCGCCCCGTATGAAAAATTCGTGCTGGCCGACAATGCCGATGCCCGCTTTACGAGCTATTCGCTCGAGGGGGACGTCGTGCTCGTGCGCGTCGAGTTCGCCTATCTCGGGCGCGTTCAGCTCAAGGGGACCGTCTATCTCGATCTCACGGGCGGCGCCAAGCGGGCGGAGGAGCTTGCGGATTTCCGCGGCCTCGCCGATTCTCGCTACGGCTACCGCTACGAGACCGTCTACGAAAATGCCGAGTATTACTCCAAGGCGTATTGGGAGCGGCGCGTCCCCGCCTATATCGACCTTGTTTCGAACAGCGCCGACGGGCTCGGATACTTTCTCTCGCTGATTTCTTAAAATTTTCCCGTCCTGCGGGACAAACCTGTGCGCCGTTCGTTGGAAAGGCAGGAGGTCAAGATGAACAAGAAATTTTTTATGATCCCTACGCTCGCGCTCGCGCTCATTCTCGGGGCATGCGGCGCTTCCAAGGCGGAGACCAATCTCTGGGGCTCGGACTCGGGGGAGAACGACGCGCCCAATTATTCCTACGATTCCATTGTGGAGCAGGGGTTCCGAGAGACGGCCGAGGAGCCCGCGAGCTACTTCTCGCTCGACCGCAATACGGCCAACTATGCCATGGTGCGCTCCCAACTCAACGCGGGCAGAAAGGTGTCTTACGACTCCGTTCGCATCGAGGAGCTCATGAACTACTTCACGTTCGACGCCTATACCATGCCCGAGAATGGGGCCGAGGTAGCGGTCTCTTCCTACCTCACGGACTGCCCGTGGAACGCCGCGCACAAGCTCGGGATCTTCGGCATCCGCACGGAGGAGCGCGCGCTCTCCGCTTCGCGCAACAACTATACGTTCCTCATCGACGTCTCGGGCTCCATGAGCTGGAATTTAGAGGGGGAGGAGCGCATCAACCGCCTCGACCTCATCAAGCTCGGCATCGAGGAGCTTTTGACGGGGCTCGGCGAGCGGGACAGCGTGTCCGTCGTCACCTACGCCTCGAACGTTAAGACCGTTCTCGAGCCCACATATGCGACAGGGGATGGAAAATCCGAGATCATGAGGGCCGTCAACAACTTGGAGAGCGGCGGTTCGACCAACGGCGCGGGCGGGCTGGAACTGGCCTATGCGCTGGCCGAGGGCTACTATGCCGCGGACGGCAACAACCGCGTCATCCTCATGACGGACGGCGATTTCAACGTCGGCATCAGCAATCGGGACGCGCTCCGCTCGTTCATCCGCGAAAAGGCGGAGAGCGGCGTCTATCTCTCCGTCATCGGCGTCGGCATGGGCAACATGCGCGACGACATCATGGAGACGCTGGCGCTTGCGGGCAACGGCAACTATGCCTACATCGACAGCCCGATCGAGGCCAAAAAGGTGCTCTCGGAGGAACTCGGCGGGACGCTCGTCACCGTCGCAAAGGACGCAAAGGCGGGGGTGACGTTCGAAGCGGCCGCGGTCTCGAAATACCGCATCATCGGCTACGATATGAAGATGATGTCGGAGAGCGATTTCAACGATCCCGATCGGGACGCGGGCGAGATCGGGAGCAACCTCTGCGTCTCAGTCATGTATGAATTGGAACTGCATGAGACGGAAGACGGGGCACCCATGTCCGCGGATACCCTGCTTGCGACGGCGGAGATCCGCTATAAGTCGGGGGCCGACGGAGAGGCGAAAAACGCCGTCTCCGAGCTCAGCGCGGGAAGCGCTTCCGGCGACGACGCGGCGTTTCTTGCATGCGTCGCCGAGTTCGGTCTCGTGCTCCGCGCCTCCGAATACCGCGGCGAAGCGTCGCTCGCAAACGTCGCCGCACGGCTGGAGGAGCTCGCCGCCTATACCGCGGGCGACGTCTACAAGGCGGAGTTTGTGCAACTCGTCAAAAAGGCGCAGACGAGCGGCTTCTACGGCGCCTGATGATCTATTTGAGCCTGATTCCCCGTTCCCGCACGGAAACGGGGATATTTTTTGTGCGGACGGGATAAAAGATCGCCGTTCCGATGCGGCTGACCGACTCCCAATAGAGCGACAGTTCCGCCGCGTCTTCTTCGCGTTCGGAGAGGAAAAAGACAAAGTAGAGGGGCGGTGCGCCGCGCAAGCTGGGCTTGGCGAGGAAGACTTCGGAGGCACCCATGTCCGCGATTGCGGCTCGCATAGCGCAGATCGACGCCTCGGGCAGATCGCATGGCACGAGCTTTTTTGCGTCCCGCGCCGGCCGCAGTTTGAAGAAGAGCTTTCGCATGACGTCCATCTGCCGCTGGGCGAGTTCGGCCTGTTCGCCGCGCGCCCGCTCCAAAAGCGCCTCATCGCCCGTGCGGAGTACGGCGTCCCCATAATGCCGATAGGCGAGCAGTCCGAAGTAGGGGGAATCGCCGGCGGCTTCCCTGAGTAGCGCAAGACCCTCCGCCTCGTCGCGCTCCGCAAGATAACAGCCCTTCAAACTCGCGGCCAACAGATTGTGCTCCGCGAGAAGTTCGTCCGCAAGCGGCAAAAAGCGCGCGTCCTCCGTTTCGAAGTAGTCGAGTAGGAGCTGCGCTTTCGCATGCCCTTCGGGGTGCTCCATACGGGCCTCCCGCGCGACATAGTCCGCATGCGCCTCCTCCCAATCCTCCCATGCGGCGCGGAGCCTGCCGCAGTCGAGAAGATAGGCCTCCGCCGCTTCGAGATAGTCGCCCGCGGGCTTTTGGGAGAGATCGGGCTCGCCGATCCCGCCCGCCTCCATGCGCATTTTGAGGGTGGGGTGCGTATCCCCGCGCGCAGGGAGCGTGCGAAGCAGCTCGGCCCTTTTCTGCGCCCAGAACGCGGGCATGCCCCCCTCGAATAACGTGAAGTACCGCTTAAAGTAGTCTTCGGGCTGTACCTCGGCGGCATAGATCTCATGATCTACGGGCCGGCGCGGGGCGCGGTAGAACGCGGCGTAGAGCGCGTTTTTTGCAATGGCGGCGACGAATGATGCGGCATGGTCTTTCATGGCGATCTCATCGGCGCGCCGTTCGAGGGCGAGACTTTGGAATTGTGTAAAGGTGTCGGCCTCGGAGCCGACCAATTGGGCAAATCCGTAGAACCAAATATTTTGCATGCGCCCGAGGAAGCGCCCGCCCTCGGGCAGGTAGCTGCGATTGAATTTTCTCAGCCGCTCCGTCCACGCCGTGTCGCGGAAGCGGACATGCGCAAATTCGTGGATCAGGACGGCAAGCAGTTCCTCCTCGGCAAAGAGCCGCACCGTGACGGGCGGCAGCGCGACGTATGAGACCCCGCCCTGTTCTCTGACGCAGATCGACTCCGGCCCGAGATTGTAGACGAGAAAGAACTTCCCGCCGTACCCCGCCTCTTTTGCGGCCTGCTCGGCGACGGCGTAGAATCGGGGATATTCCTCCCGCGCGAGCGGGAGTTCCGTCACCTGCGGCGAACGCGTCTCGATGCGCGGCGCGAGCGTTAGAATGGGGACGAAGGCGATGAGAATGAGGAGGGCGCTCGTCACCAGAAAGGCGACGAAATAGGCGTCATGTTCGGGAACGGAAAGCGTGCAGAGCCTGCACGCGCCGCAGGCAAATACCGCCCAAAAGAGGAGGATGCAGACGTTGAGAAGGCGCAGGAGGCGCATATGCCGAACGAGCCGCCTTCGGGCCCGCCCGGGGTTTTCGACGACCTTCTCCCGGTAGGCCAAACTCGCCGTTTGGATGGTGCGCGCGGAGACGGTCAGGATTTTCCTGCGCATGTTCAGATAGAGAATGAGGTTGCAGAGAAGCACAACGAGGAGGGCGCCGCCCCCCGCCGCGGCAAACGCGATGGCGAACTTCGCGGAAAGTTTGAGGCCCAACGCGGGGACGCCCAGGAGGCACACGAGGGGGATGAGGATCGCGAAGAGGCAGACGCGGACGGTTGCAAATTGTCGTTTCATGGTTTGATTGTATCACAGAGCGGCAGGTTTGGCAAGAGTTTCCGAAATTTCCGTCGGCGGCCGTCCGCCGCTTGCTTTTTGCGGGGGGATATGGTACAATCGAAGAAAATCCACGAGGAGAAACGCATGATCGATCTCGCCTGCATCCGAACCGCCGATCCCGAACTCGCCGACGCCATGGAGAAGGAGCTCGCCCGCCAGCGCGGAAATCTCGAGCTCATCGCCAGTGAAAATATCGTCTCGCCCGCCGTCATGGCGGCCATGGGGTCGCATCTCACCAATAAGTACGCGGAAGGGTACCCGGGGAAGCGGTACTACGGCGGCTGCGAATTTGTCGATGTCGCCGAGGAACTCGCGCAAAAACGGCTCAAAGAGCTCTTCGGGTGCGACCATGCCAACGTTCAGCCCCACAGCGGCGCGCAGGCCAACTTTGCCGTCTACTTCGCCGCGCTGCAGCCGGGGGATACCGTCATGGGCATGGATCTTGCCCACGGTGGGCATCTCACGCACGGCTCGCCCGTCAATTTTTCGGGCATCGGTTATCATTTTGTGCCCTACGGCGTCTCGCGGGAGACGGAGACCATCGACTACGACGAGATGGAGCGGATCGCACTGGCTTGCCGTCCGAAGATGATCGTTGCGGGCGCAAGCGCCTATCCGCGCGCCATTGATTTTGCGCGGATCCGCCGAATTTGCGACAAGGTGGGCGCGGTGATGTTTGTGGACATGGCGCACATCGCGGGTCTTGTGGCGGCGGGGCTTCATCCCTCGCCCGTTCCGTATGCCGATTTCGTCACCACGACGACGCACAAGACGCTCCGCGGCCCGCGCGGCGGCGTGATTTTGTGCAGGGAGCAGTATGCCAAGGCCATCGACAAGGCCGTTTTCCCGGGGACGCAGGGCGGCCCGCTCATGCACGTCATCGCCGCCAAGGCCGTCGCGTTCAGGGAGGCGCTGACGCCGGAATTTCGCAAATATCAGCGGCAGATCATAAAAAACGCCCATACCATGTCCGAAAGGCTGATGCAGAACGGCATAAAACTCGTCTCAAACGGGACGGACAATCATCTCATGCTGGTCGATCTCCGCAAGGAGGGGCTCACGGGCAAAGCGCTCGAGGCGCTGCTTGACGCGGCGCACATCACCGTCAATAAAAATACCGTTCCTTTTGAAACGGCCTCGCCTTTCGTGACGAGCGGCATCCGCATCGGGACGCCGGCGATCACCTCCCGCGGAATGAAGGAGGGGGAGGCGGCGCGCATCGCCGACCTCATCACCGAGGTCATCCGGAGGAAGGAGGCGGCCGTTCCCGCCGTTGCGGAGGAAGTCGCGGTGCTCTGCGAGCGGTTTCCCGTCTATGCGGGCGACGTGATTTCGTAACGAACAGGCCTTTGCGGCAAAGCGCGGCGAACGGCAATTTGTTTGCTTCAAACGCTTGACATCGCGGCGCCGATGGGATATAATACCGATAATCGAATATTCTTTGGGGCGGAGTGCGATTCTCCACCGGCAGTATAGTCTGCGAAGCCTTTGGGCCCGAACGGGTGCGATTCCCGTACCGACGGTATAGTCCGGATGAGAAAAGAAACATGTTTTTGCGCGCCCCTGTCTCAGACATGGGGTGCTCGTTTTTTGTCAAAGAATATCCGAAAAAACTTTTTGAGGTGTTTTATGACAAATGAAAAAAGCAGGCTGAAGGCGCATTTTTCCGCAACGAACATCGCGTATATGGCGCTCTTCACGGCGCTCGCGTTTGCGGTGAGCTTTCTCGAATTTCCCATCTTCCCCGCCGCGGACTTCCTGAAACTCGACTTCGCAAACGTCTTCTTCATGATCGAGGGCTTCATCTTCGGCCCCGTGGAGGCGATCTTCTCCATCGGCGTCAAAGAACTTCTCTGCTGGACAAAATCCTCGACGGGCGGCGTGGGCGAGCTTGCGAACTTTTTGATGTCGACGGCATACGTCATCGTGCCCTCCGTCATCTACCGCTTCAAGAAGGGGAAATGGTGGGTGTGCCTCTATCTCTTCCTTGCCTGCGTCGTGCAGATCGGCGCGAGCCTGCTCGTCAACCGCTACATCAATTTCCCCGTGTTCGGCACCCTTTGGCATTTTGACGGCGTGGCGATGTTTTATCAGCTCTGGCCCTTCGTCATCTACTTCAACATCATCAAGAGCGTGGGCATAAGCCTCATCGTCTTCCTCATCTACAAGCCGCTCTCGCGCGTTATCCGCATGACGGACGAAAAGGTCCATCGGAAGATGCGCCGCGACGTCGCCCTCGCGGAAGCGGCCGAGACGAAAAATGAGGCACCCGTGTCCGAGACTTCCCATTCGGAAAGCGCGGAAGACGGCCGCGAATAAAGCGCAGAAATCATATTTTTCTCACCCGGCTCCCCGCCCATGAGGAGCCGATTTCACATGAATTGCCGCTTTGCAATTTTTTCTTTCACCAACTGCGGCCAAACGTTTGACTTTTTCCGCCGCATATAGTATGATAGAGGTAAGAAATCAGAGGAGGGAATTTGCCGTGAAAGGACGAAGTACGAACGTGGGCGAAATAGTGCTGCGGGCTCTCTCGGCGTATGTTTCCGCCTGACCCACGGCATATTCTCCGTCTGCGTTTTTTTCCTTTTGATCGCTTGCCTACGGAGGAATTGCTATGAATGAAGAATTGAAGACTTTGCTCGAAGCAAAGAAGTTCGAAGAGGCTGCCGCGTTGCTGAAAAAACCAGACGAGGCAGCTTCTCTATTGTCTGAATTGCCGGAGGAGGACGTCGTTTCCCTATGCCATGTCCTCGATCCCGACTTCCTTGCCGACATTCTCGTCCTGCTGGAACCCAATTTGCAGCAGGCCATTGTCAAGGGTTTGCGCGACGATGAACTCGAGGAGGTCATGGAGGACGTCTCCGTCGACGATACCGTCGACATCATCGAAGAGATGCCCGAGGGCGTGGCGCTTCGCATCGCCGAGGAAGACGAAATCCTGAAACTTTTGGAGGAGCGGAAGTTCTCCGTTTTGAAGCCGCTCCTCTCCTCGATGAACGAGATCGACCTCGCCGCCATTTTCGAAAACGTCAAGGAGGAGGACCTGCCCGTCCTGTTCCGCATCTTGCCCAAGGACCTTGCCGCCGACATGTTCGTCGAGATCGACAAGGACACGCAGGAAAAACTTCTCAAAAAGCTCAACGACCGGGAAGTCAAGGGCATCATGGATGAACTCTTCCTCGACGATACCGTCGACCTCATCGAGGAGATGCCGTCGAGCGTCGTCAAACGCCTTCTCGCCCAGAGCGACAGCGAGACGCGCGCCTACATCAACGAGCTTCTGAAGTATCCCAAAGACAGCGCGGGAAGCATCATGACCATCGAGTTCGTGCGTTTCCTGCCCACCATGTCCGTAAGAGACGCCTTCGATCGCATCCGCGCGACGGCCATCGACAAGGAGACCATCTATACTTGCTACGTCACCGATACCAAGAACGAGCTCATCGGGCTCGTGACGGCCAAGGACCTGATGCTGGCCGATCCCGACGCGCTCATCTCGGATATCATGGAAGATAACGTCATCTATGTGAACACGCTCGACGACCGCGAAGAGGTCGCCATGAAGATCTCCGACTACGGCTTTCTCGCGATCCCCGTCGTAGACCGTGAGCGGCGGCTCGTCGGCATCGTCACCGTCGACGACGCCATGACCGTCCTCGAAGAAGAGAACACCGAAGACCTCGAGCACATGGTCGGTATCGTCCACGATAAGACGCCCTACCTCAAGACCGGCGTCTTCTCGATCTGGAAGAACCGCGTGCCGTGGCTGCTCATTCTCATGGTGTCGGCGACGTTCACGGGCCTCATCATCAACACGTTCGAGAGCCGCCTCAACGCCATCAGCACGGTGCTGTTTGCGTGCGTCCCCATGCTCATGGATACGGGCGGAAATTCGGGCTCGCAGGCCTCCGTCACCGTCATCCGCGCGCTCGCGCTCGGCGAACTCACGACGGCCGATACGCTCAAAGTCGTCTGGAAGGAGTTCCGCGCCTCGCTGCTCCTCTCCGTGACGCTCGGCATCGCATGTTTCTTGAAGCTCATGCTCATCGACAACCTCATCTTCGGATACAAGGACTATACGCCGCTGCTGTGCTCCGTCGTGTCGTTGGCGCTCGCCTGCACCATCGTGATCGCGAAGCTCGTCGGCTGTCTTCTTCCGCTCCTCGTGAAGAAGTGCAAGCTCGACCCCGCGGCCGTGGCGTCTCCCTTCATCACGACCATCGTCGACGCCGTTTCCCTCATCGTCTTTTGCGGCCTCGCCATCGCCATTCTTCCCGCGTAAAGGGGGGCGGCGGGGGAGAACGGGCCGCGCCGCGGCAGATTGGGTGCGGCGTAGCGTAATTTTTGAAAACGATCTCGAAATCCTTGCAAAATGCGGCCGTATGCGATATAATATTGCATATGGCCGTTTTTGATTCTCACAGCGAATTTGAGACGTTTTCGTGGGGCAAGGACTTTGCAAAGACCTTGAAGCCCTTCGACGTCGTGCTCCTCGAGGGCCCCATGGGCGCGGGGAAAACCGTCCTCGCAAAGGGGATGATCGCGGGCATGGGTATCTCCGATGAGGTCACGAGCCCGACGTATGCCTATGTCAACGAGTATGGCGGCGGCCGTGTTTTTCACTTCGATTGCTATCGGATCGCTTCCGAAGCGCAGGCGATCGGATTGGGCCTTTGCGACTATTTCGAACGGGGCGGGGTCTGCCTCATCGAGTGGTCGGAAAACATCCGCGGGCTGTTGCCCGCACATTGCAAAGTTGTGCGCGTCACGGGGGAAGGGGACGGCGTGCGGGAGATTGAGTTTTGAAATTTCTTGCCATTGATACGGGTGCGAAAAAATTGACTGTCGTCGCGCGGAACGCGGACATGGTGGCCTCATTTGTTGCCGAAAGCGCCATGCAACACTCCGTGAATCTGTTCCCCGCGATCGAGGAAGTCCTCTCTCGCGCACAGATGAAAGTATGCGATTGCGACTTCATCGCCTGCGTGGTGGGCCCGGGGTCCTTCACGGGCATCCGCATCGGGATCTCGGCCGTCAAGGGCCTTGCGATGGGCACGGGGCGCGCGGTGCTCCCCGTCACCTCCTTCGACGAAATCGCATACGCTGAAGAGAGCGAGACGAAGATCGCTCTCGTCGACGCGGGGCACGGCTATGTCTATGCCCAAGGGTACGGCGGGGCTCATCTCGAGGCCGGCTACTATCCCGCAGGCGAGGTTGCGGCCGCCGCGGAACGGTGCGGCGCAAAGCTCCTCTCGGGCGAGACGATCGCGGGGCTCGAAACTTGCGTCGTGGACGCGGCGGCCGGTCTGTCGGCGGCGGCATCCGCAAAGCGGACGGAGACGGTCCCGCATTCCGCGCTGGCCGCGGTGTACCTCAGAAGATCTTCGGCGGAGGAACGGCGATGAACGGACGATGCTGGAAGATGAGCGATCTCGACGCGATCGCGCAGATCGAGCGGGAGTGTTTTTCCGACCCGTGGAGCCGCAGAATGCTGGCCGACAGCTTCCTCTCCGATAAATTTTACGGCGTTTTGCTCGAGGAGGACGGCGCGATCGTGGCCTACGGCGGCGTCCGCGTCATTCTCGACGAGGCGGAGATCCAACTGGTCGCGGTGAGTGAAATGTACCGCAGATGCGGCCGCGGGAGGAAGATCCTGCAGGATCTTTTGGAGATCGCGGCGGGGAAAGGGGTGCGGCGCGTCTTTTTGGAGGTGCGCGTCTCCAATGCAAGCGCGCAAATTCTCTATCTCAAGAGCGGGTTTACGGGGCTCTATTGCCGGACCCGCTACTATCCCGACGGGGAGGACGCCATCGTGATGATGCGGGAGCTCGCTTGAGCCTTTCGTTCATACAAAGGGGGGAGGGAAAGGATCTCGTCATGCTGCACGGATACCTTGCCTCCAAGGAAAGTTTTCTCGCGGAGATCGAATATTTTTCTCGGTTCTACCGCGTTACCGCACTCGACTTCTTGGGCATGGGTGGGGCGGACGCGCTCACACAGCCGTTTTCCGTCGGCGATTACGCCGATTGGACGGCGGAGCAGCTCGCCGCGCTCGGCATCGTTTTCCCGCATGTGCTGGCTCATTCGTTCGGCGGGAGAGTCGCCATCAAACTTCTTTCGCGCGGGGATTGTTTCGACCGCGCCGTGCTCGTCGGCTGTGCGGGCGTCGTGCCCAAGCGGGGCGTCTCGTATCGCATCAAAGTGGGGACGTACCGCCTTGTGCGGCGGTTTGCGCCCGCGTTTTCCGAACGGCACTTCGGGAGCAGCGACTACCGCGCGCTCCCGCCCGTGATGCGGGAGAGTTTCAAGAAGATCGTCGGCGAGGACCTCAGGGTGGACGCCGGCAGGATCGCGCGCCCCGTGCTCTTTCTCTACGGCGATCGCGACCGTGAAACGCCGCTCGCTTCGGGGGAGCTCTTGCATGCCGCCGTCCGCGGCTCCGAGCTCAAAGTCCTTCCCGGCTGCGGCCATTTTGCCTTTCTCGACGACCCGCTCGCCTTTCGGCTTGCGGCGGAGGAATTTTACCATGATCCCATTTGACATCTTTTTGACATCTGCGGCATACGCCATTGTTCTGGGCCTCCTGCTCTATGCGGCGGCCCGTCCTCTTTTGGGGATCCTGCAACAGGAGGGGTACGCGGGCGGCGCGTTCTTGAAGTGGTATTACCACAGGGGCAACGAGGTCCGCAAGCGCTACTTGCTCCTCGGGCTGACGTCCGTCCTCATGACGGCGCTGCTCGCGCTCTGCTTTTCCTTTGCCGGCGACGGCGTCTCGACGCTGCTCGCGCTTCTCGGGTTCGCGGGCCTCTGCGCGCTCTTTGTCTATGCGTTCCGCGCGGCGCTCAAGGTCCCGCTCAGGGATACGCCCCGCGCCGTCCGCCTCTCGATCGCCTATTATATCCTGCTCGCGGCGGTGCTCTACGGCGTGGCGCTCGCGGCATACGCACTGGCTTCCGCCATCGGGCATCCGCTCGCCTTTGTGCTGCTCCGCGCCGTCCCGTTCGCGCTTGCGCCGTCCGCGCTGCCCCATCTTTTGGCCGCGGCAAACGGCATGATGCTGTGCTACGAGGTCCCGCACACGCACAAGTTTCTCCGTCTCGCGGAGAAAAAACTGCGGGAGAGCAACTGCATCAAAGTGGGCATTACAGGCTCTTTCGGGAAGACGAGCGTCAAGCACTTCCTGCAGGAGATCCTGCGGGAGAAGTACCGCGTGATCGCGACGCCCGCCTCCTACAATACGCCCGTCGGCATCGCCAAATGCGTCAACGACGGCGGCCTCGACTGCGAGATCTTCCTCGCCGAGATGGGGGCGCGCAAACGCGGAGACATCGCCGAGCTTTGCGACATGGTATGCCCGTCTTTCGCCATTGTCACCGGGATCGGCCCGCAGCATCTCGAGACGTTCGGCTCCGTTTCGGCCATCGAAGCGGAAAAGGGCGTCCTTGCGGCGCGCGCGGAAAACGTCGTGCTGGGCGCTTCGGCGAAGGCGTGCGATCGGCCGGGCGCGCTCCTCGCGGGGCGGGATTTCGGGGCGGAGAACGTGAAATTGTCGCCCGAAGGCACCTCGTTCGATCTCGTCCTCGGCGGCGAGCGCATGCAAGTCGGGAGCGCTTTGCTCGGCCGTCATGCGGCGGAGGACGTCGCGCTTGCGGCGGCGCTCGCATTCATGCTCGGCATGACGCCCGGGGAGATCGCAGCCCGCGTTCCCGAGCTCGGGCCCGTAAGACATCGCCTCGAGCGCATCGATTCCAACGGGCTCGTCATTTTGGACGATTCCTATAATTCCAACGTGCAGGGCGCGCGCGACGCCGTGGAGACTTTGAAACTGTTCGGCGGGAAGAAGTATGTCGTGACGCCCGGGCTCGTCGAGTTGGGCGAGCTCGAAGAGCGCGAAAATGCCAATTTGGGCGCGCAGCTTGCGGGGCTCGACGGCGTCATCCTCGTCGGGGAGACGCTCGTGCTCTCCGTGCGGCAGGGCTATCTCGACGCCGGCGGCGACGATAGGGCGCTTCGCGTCGTTCCCACGCTCGAAAAGGCGCAGGAGATCCTTGCGCGCGAGCTCGCACCGGGCGACTGCGTGCTGTTTTTGAACGACCTGCCCGATAAATATCTGTAATTCCATAAAGTACGCAAGAAACACCCCCGATGAAAAAATCTTCGGAGGTGTTTTATGAAGTCAAAAATTACGGTTGCGGTTTTTTTCGGCGGGAACTCCAACGAGCGGGAGATCTCCGTCATCACCGGCATGCTCGCCGCCAATCTCCTGCGGGAAACCTATCGCATTGTCCCCGTCTATCTCCTGCCCGAAGGGGGGATGGCCACGGGGGCTTTTCGCGGCCCCGCCGATTTCAAAAAGGGGAGCAAGACGAAATTCGTGCCCGTGCATCTTGCGGGGCGCGCCCTTTTCTCCCGCCGCAGAAAGGTGGCGACGATCGACTGCGCGCTCAATTGCTGTCATGGAGGGCAGGGGGAGGACGGCACGCTTTCGGCGCTTCTTCGCTTTCACGGCGTCCCTTCGGCGTCGCCCGAGGTACCCATGTCCGCGGTCTTCATGGACAAAATTC
Organism: uncultured Clostridia bacterium; assembly: GCA_947627565.1. Lineage (GTDB taxonomy): Bacteria > Bacillota > Clostridia > Christensenellales > Borkfalkiaceae > Gallimonas. The sequence continues at coordinate 17,806 of CANQWO010000010.1, read as the reverse complement.
TGACGAAGGTCGTCGCGCGCGGTTTGGACATTCCGACGCTCCCCGCATTTTTCGCCTACGAAGGGCGCGGCGCGACGTATCATGCGGAGGCTGAAGCGCTCGGCTACCCCGTGATCGTCAAGCCGGCGCGGCTCGGTTCCAGCATCGGGATCAAGGTCGCAAAGGACGCGGAGGAACTCGACCGAGCGCTCGATCTCGCCTTTCGTTTGGATAGCGCCGCCCTTGTCGAAGCGTACGCCGAGGGCAAGCGCGACGTGAATTGCGCCGCCTATCGCGTCGGGGGCGAGACGGTGCTCTCGCCGCTCGAGGAAGTTTTTTCCGATCGAGAAATTCTCACATTTTCCGAAAAATACGAGAGAAATACGCGCACGAGCGAGCTCCCCGCGCGGCTCAAGGAGGAGACGGCGGCGCGCATCCGTACATACACCAAGTTGCTCTATGAGACGTTCGGCGGCAGGGGCGTCGTGCGGGCGGATTTTCTCATTGCGGGCGACGAGGTCTACTTCAACGAACTGAATACCGTGCCCGGTTCTCTCGCGTGCCATCTCTTTTCCAACAGCCTGACGGGCAGCCGCGATTTTCTCATAAAACTCATCGAGGAGACGTTAAACGAGCCACCCATGTCGAAGGAGGTGCTGGTCTCCGGCATTTTGGAGGGCGATCTCTTCGGGGGTGGCAAGAGCGCGAAAAAACGGTAGTAAGCTCGCCGAAAGTCCATCGGGAACAAGGCTTAAAAATATCAAGCGGCCCGCCGTGCCTTGGCACGGCGGGCCGCAATCTTCGATCTCATTCAATTTTTGTTGTTTCGGCCGAGCAGCGACAGCACGATGACGAGATAGCGCAGGAAGTAGACGAGCGAGATGAGGAGGGAGGCGACGTAGGTCATGGCCGCGGCGGTCAAAACTTTTTTGGCGCCGGGAAGCTCTTCCTCGGTCAGAATCCCCTCCTCGACGAGCATCTTCTTCGCGCGCCGCGAGGCGTTGAGCTCGACGGGGAGCGTCACGAGCATGAAGAGGGTGGAGAGCGAATAGAGGATGATGCCCGCGATCATCATCCATTGGCCGGCCTTGGAGCCCATCGCGGCGAAGAACGATAAATCGAAAATGATGCCGAGCAAAATGAGCGGGAGCGCGAGCCGCGACCCGATGTTGGCCGCAGGCACGAGCGCCGCGCGGAGTTTATAGGGGAAATATCCCTCCTTCTTCTGCATGACGTGCCCGATCTCATGGGCGGCGACCGCGACCGCCGCGACCGAGGCCGAACCGTAGGTGCTCTCCGAAAGGTTGACCTGTTTTTTGGTCGGATGGTAGTGGTCGGAGAGCCTGCCGCGGATGCGGTTGACCGAGATATCCGTCACGCCGTGGGTTTGCAAAAGGCGCACGGCCGTGTCGTAACCCGTCATATGGGAGGCGTTGGGCACGCTGTCGAACGCGGCGTAGGTGGAGTTGACCTTGGCGCTCGCCCAGCCCGAAAGCGCGATGAGCGGAAGCAGGATGAGTAAAAACAATAAGTAATCCATAATGACCTCCTCTTTATTGTACCACAATTTTCCGCGTTTACAACAAAATTCACGATATTTTCATTTCCGGGAAGTTTTTTACGCCCCCCTCGGCGCCGCCGAAAGGGGCAAGAGACGAAGTCCGACGAATGGCCCCGCCGTCGCTGCTCTTGCCCTTCGCCCCGCGGGAGCAGGGGAGAGCGCGGAAAAGAGTAGCGTTCGATCTCACGGAGAGATCGCCTTCCGTGAAGGGGGATCGCAGACATGCCCCCCTTCGTTTCACGTCATATTGGAAAATTCTCAGAAGTAGAAGACTTCTTCGAATTTCTTTTCGAGCGCGAGACAGAGGACGAGCGCGAGCTTGGCCGTGGGACAATACTGCCCCGTCTCGATCGAGCTGATCGTGTTGCGCGAGACGCCCACCATGGCCGCGAGCTCCCCCTGCGAGAGGCCCTTTTCCGCACGGAACTCCTTCACGCGGTTGTGAAGAATGAGTTTATCGTTCATTGTTCCCCTCACAGTCGGATCCCGCACAGCCCGAGGATCCAGAAGACCCAATAGATGACCGCGCACGCCGTAACGAGGGCAGCGCAGACGATAAAGACCGTCCTCGTTTTCCTGTTTTTGTTGACGCACGCCTGCACGATGTTCTGGGCCGCGATCCCCGTGAACATGATACAGAAGAACTCGGGCGTAAATTCGTCGCTCATGAAAATTTTGGAGAACATGACGATAATGCATGCAAACTCCATGGCGATGAATCCCGCATAGTTCGCCCATTGCATCTGCGAGCGCTGTCGCTCGTCGCCGTTTTTCGTATTCTCGGTCCTCGCCCGCGAGAGGATCTCATCCCGCGAAAGCGCTTCCCGCGCGCCTTCCGGCTCCGTTTCGGCTCTCTCATTCTCTTCCGAAGCAAGTTCATATTCTTCCATAGAAATTCTCCTTTGCCAAGTTTGCTTGGCAATAGAATCATACCACTGCCAAGTATACTTGTCAAGCGTTTTTTGAAAATTTCTTCGGAAATTCTTGCCAAGCGGAGAAAAATTTGCTATACTCATGCTATGGCAACCAATGGATTTACCGATAGAGTGAAAATCACCATCAAGGCGGGCGACGGCGGCGACGGCATGAACTCGTTCAAGGCCTACAAGGGCAAGCCCGCGTGCGGCCCGGACGGCGGCGACGGCGGCGACGGCGGCGACGTCATTTTTGTCGGCGATAAGGACATGCACGACCTCCTGTCCTTCCGCTATACGGCCAAATACTTTGCGGGGAACGGCGAGCGCGGAGGCACCAACCAGTGCTTCGGAAAGCGCGGCGCCGATATCGTCGTAAAAGTGCCTTGCGGCACCCTGATCCGCGACATGGATACGGGCAAAGTGGTCTGCGACGTCTATGAGGACGGCGAGCGGCACGTCATTCTGAAGGGGGGACGGGGCGGAAAGGGCAACGTCCGCTTTACGACGGCCCGCCGTCATGCGCCCAACTTCGCGCAGAAGGGGCAGGCGGTCAAGCCCCATGCCGTCATCCTCGAGATGAAGGTCATCGCCGACGTCGGCTTCGTGGGCTTCCCCAACGTGGGCAAGAGTACGTTGCTCTCCAAAATTTCGGCGGCAAAGCCCAAGATCGCGGACTATCATTTCACGACCCTCTCCCCCAATTTGGGCGTCGTGCGCCACTATGACGAGAGCTTTATCGCCGCGGACATTCCCGGCCTCATCGAGGGGGCCGCGGAGGGGGCCGGTCTCGGGCATGCCTTCCTCCGGCACATCGAACGCACCCGCATGCTCGTCCATGTCGTGGACATTTCGGGCGTGGAGGGGCGCGATCCTCTGAAGGATTTCGAGACGATCGGGGCCGAGCTCAGGCAATACTCCGAAAAGCTCGCCGCGCTTCCCACCCTCGTCGCGCTCAACAAGTGCGACATCGCGGGCGCGGAGGAGAACATCAAAAAGTTCAAAAAGAAGTACGGCAAGAAATACGAACTCTTTGAAATCACGGCGCTTCGCGGCGAGGGGACGGCGGAGCTCGTCGCCCGCATCGCGGAAAAACTCAAAGAGCTTCCGCCCGCAGAGCGCATCCCCGCCGATGAATTTGAGTTCGAGGAGGCAGACAACGCGCAGTACGAGATCTTCGTCGACGAGAACGATTGCTATGTTGTCGTGGGGGGACTCGTGGACATGCTATGCCGCAATGTCGTCTTGAACAATCCCGACAGCATGAGTTACTTCCAGAGAGTTCTGAAGCTGCGCGGCGTCTTCAAGGAGCTTGAAAAGATGGGCTGTAAGGCGGGCGACACCGTCGTCGTGGGGGACGTGGAGTTCGAATACGTGTAAGCGCGGCGAAATCGGAGAAATTTACCATGGAAAAACAGGTCCCGGCATTCTTCTACGACTATAAATATTATCTCTTTCCCGAGGAGGCGCCCACCCTTTCAGAGCTCAAACGGCATACCCATGTCCGCGTCAGAAGGCTCGCAGAGCAAAATTGCATGGCGCCGGACTTTGTCTATGAGAGCATCTTCGAGGAGGAACTTACTCTCGGAGACGCGGCTCGTCTCTTCGAGGTGCGCGTCAATCTCTATTCCTCCGAGGAGTACGATGCGCTCCTCAGGGTGCAGGTGCAGCGCATCTGCCCCGGTTGCGCGCGCTTCGGCGGCGACAGTAGCGACCTTACGGGGCACCACCGCGAGATCTCGCTCTCCGGCCTCTGCTATGAACGGGAGGGGCGGGAGGACGGCTGGACCTTCGCGCAGTGCGCGCAGTATTTTTGGATGTGCGTCGCCGCAAAGACGGAGGAACTCGGCCGGTGCATCGACGCCGGCGACCAAACCAAGCTCAACCGCATGCTGGTTCGGGAGCTTTCCAACTTCTGTTTTCCCGTCCGCTTCTACGGCGGCGTGGAGGACGGACAATACACGCTGCTGTTTTGCCCGGACGCCGACCATACGCCGATCGCGCGCGAGGTCATTGCCTTTTTGGCATATGTCGGCAGCGCGCAGGACGGCCCGATGGCGGAGGCGGGCTGGCGGGTGTATCCCTTCCGCAAGAAGGGCGTCTATCGCGGCGCGGGCAAGCGGAAATTCGAAGGCAACATCCTGCGCCTCGTCCCCTCGGGGATCCCGTCGCAGAGAAATCTTCTGCTCTACCACCCCAAGGCGGACAGTTTGAAGGAGCAAACGCGCGCGAAGATCATAAACGAACTGCATGCCGCGCTCTCTCGGCGCATCGGCGAGGAGCGGGTGTTCGCCACCGTCTTCCAATACGATTTGACGGCCGACAATGCGGACATGATACCCCTCGATGAGGTCGCGAGCCAATTGGAGGCGCAGTATTTCGAGGAATATGGCGAGGAGTCGGTATTCCCCGCGCCGATCGGTTACGGCAAGGAGGAGGCGGGCGAATACGAGCTTCCCTTCCGCGAACAGATCACCGACGGCGTCACGAGCTGTCCCGATTTTTCCTTCATGGACCGCACCGCCCTCACGGAGAGCCCGCCCATTCTGCCGCTGGTCGCCTTCGCCTATCTCTATGTTCCGCGCCCCATGTATGGCGTGGAGCGCGCCTTCGAGACGCTCACCTACTATGCTTCCAACGCCAAAAATCTGATTCCAGCGCCCATTATGCTTGCGGGCGACGACGAATACGGCGGCGCCGGGATCGGGGTGGCAGATTGCGGCGGCGAGGCGTTCATTGTGGATTACGCCGTAACGAGCGAGCGGAAATTTTTCAGGAATCTGCGGTGCCTTGCGCCCCTGCTCATGCATTACGGCGCGAAGTTGGTCTTTATCGGCGCGGAGGGCATGATGGCCTACGACTGCGCCTTCGAATTTACCCCGCTCGACGGGAAATAAGGAGAAAATACGATGTTTACTTCCAAACAACGCGCAAATTTGCGGTCAATGGCCTCCACTTTGAAGCCCATCGGGCAGGTGGGGAAGGAGGGCATTTCCGAGAACCTCATCGCGGGGCTTTCGGACGCGCTCGAGGCGCACGAGCTCATCAAGCTGACCCTTCTGCCCGCTTCGGGCGACGACGGCGAAAATCTCGCCGCCAATCTTGCCGACCTCCTGAACGCCGAAGTCGTCGCGGTCATCGGCAGGAAGGCGATCTTATACAGAAGGTCCTCGCGCGAGGGCTTCGACCATATCCGGTTTTAAGGGGATCGAACGCTCCGCGCTTTATGTCGCTTTCGGGAAAACCTGAGGGCTGCTTTCGGACATGGTATGGCCGTTTTATGCGAGTAGGCCCGCATTGGGACGCAAAAACGCGCCGATGATCACAAGAAACCGCCCGCGGCAAGCCGCGGGCGGAAATCGTATGGATCGGTCGGAGCGCATTCACGGAATCGCCCCAAAATGTTTCGCGTTAAAACAAGAGGCCGCGGAAAGAGGCGTTCCCCGTTGAAAAATTATTTTTTCTTGAACAGACGGCGGAAAAATCCGCCCCGTTTCTTGTCTTCGCGGGCCGCTTCGAGGTCGCGGGCATGCCGTTCGTTCTCCGCGAGCTGTTCCTGCACGATGTCGGAGCGCAGCAGCATCGCGTTCTGTTTGGAGGACAGCAGCGGATCGAAATAGACGTTTTTCGCCATCGTTCGCTCTCCTTATTCTCCGGCCGTCGCCGTTGCTTTTCTTGATTATAGCACGGAAAGCGTAAAAAGTCAAGTTGTCGGGGATTTTTTTGCTCCGACCGCTTGTATTTCGGCGGAAAATATGCTAAAATAGGAGAGAAAGAAATCCCGTTCAAAGGGAAAATGAAAATGGAGGAATCAACATGCAATATTCACGCGAAGTGGAAGAGATGTGCTGCGTGGCGAAGGGCCCCAAACATGACCCCGCTCCCATTCCCGAAGAGGGAAAGTGGGTATGCGCCAAGCTCATCACCGACATCAGCGGGTTCACGCACGGCGTAGGCTGGTGCGCACCGCAGCAGGGCGCCTGCAAACTCACGCTGAACGTCAAAGGCGGCGTCATTCAGGAGGCGCTCGTCGAGACCATCGGCTGCTCGGGCATGACCCACTCGGCCGCGATGGCGGCGGAGATCCTGCCCCACAAGACCATTCTCGAAGCCCTCAATACCGACCTTGTGTGCGACGCCATCAATACGGCGATGCGCGAGCTCTTCCTGCAGATCGTCTACGGCAGAACACAGTCCGCGTTCTCCGACGACGGCCTCGTCATCGGCGCCGGGCTCGAAGATCTCGGCAAGGGGCTCCGCTCGCAGGTGGGTACCATGTACGGGACGGCGCGCAAGGGCGTCCGCTATCTCGAGATGGCGGAAGGGTATGTCACCCGTCTCGCGCTCGATAAGGACAACCAGGTCTGCGGCTATGAATTTTTGTCCCTCGGCAAGATGACCGACTTCGTGAAGAAAGGGCTCACTCCCAATGAGGCATGGGAGAAGTCCATCGGCCACTATGGCAGATTCACCGAGGAAGCCGGCGCGGTCAAGTATATTGACCCCCGTAAGGAATAAGGAGGTGCATTATGGCTCTGTTTGAAGGTTATGAAAGAAGGATCGAAAAAATCAACAAGACCCTGCAGGAATACGGCATCTCCTCTGTCGAGGAATGCAAGGAGATCTGCCTTGCGAAGGGCGTCGATTGCGATAAGCTCGTCCGCGGGACGCAGCCCATCTGCTTCGAAAACGCCGTTTGGGCCTACACGGTGGGCGCGGCCATCGCCATCAAGAAGGGCTGCACGACGGCCGCCGACGCCGCCGAAGCCATCGGGATCGGGTTGCAGTCGTTCTGCATTCCCGGCTCCGTCGCCGAAAACCGTCAGGTCGGCCGCGGCCACGGCAACCTCGGCAAGATGCTCCTCTCCGACGAGACCGAGTGCTTCTGCTTCCTCGCGGGGCACGAATCGTTTGCGGCGGCAGAGGGCGCAATCTCCATCGCGCTCAACGCCAACAAGGTCAGAAAGAATCCCCTTCGCGTCATTCTGAACGGCCTCGGCAAGGACGCGGCGATGATCATCTCCCGCATCAACGGCTTCACCTACTGCGAGACAGTGTTCGATCCCTATACGGAGACGGTCGAGGTCACCAAGACCATCTCCTATTCCGAGGGCCCGCGCGCCAAAGTCAAGTGCTACGGTGCGGACAACGTCCCCGAGGGCGTCGCCATCATGAAGCTCGAGAACGTCGGCGTGTCCATCACGGGCAATTCCACCAATCCCACCCGTTTCCAGCACCCCGTTGCGGGCACCTATAAGAAGTGGTGCGTCGAGAACGGCGTGAAGTACTTCTCCGTCGCTTCGGGCGGCGGCACGGGCAGAACGCTCCATCCCGACAACATGGCGGCAGGTCCTTCCTCCTACGGCATGACGGACACGATGGGCCGCATGCACTCCGACGCGCAGTTCGCAGGCTCTTCCTCCGTTCCCGCGCACGTCGAGATGATGGGCCTCATCGGCATGGGCAACAACCCGATGGTCGGTGCGACGGTCGCCGTTGCGGTCGCCGTCCAAGAGGGCATGACAAAGTAAATATGCAGCACGGAAAAGGACGGCTTCGGCCGTCCTTTTTTTGGTTAAAATGCACATATCGGGTCGGAAAACGGCGATGTAAACCAAAGTTGGCAGGGCTTTTCGGCAATTTCCAACGCAAGTTGATAGACAAAACAGAAAAGATTTGCTATACTTTCCGCATAGGAGGCGGCTATGACTATCGGTGAAACGATCTATTTGTTCCGCATGGAAAAGGGGATGTCGCAGGAGGCGCTTGCCGAGGAAGTCGGCGTCTCGCGGCAGTCTGTCTCCAAATGGGAGACGGGCGCGTCGATCCCCGATACGGAGTACGTCGTGAAAATGGCCAAGCTCTTCGGCGTGAGCATCGACGACTTGCTCCTCGGGAAAACTCCGCACGCGCAGGAAGTATCGGAGGCGCGGGAGAGCGAATCCGAGGGGGGCATGTCCGAGGAGACGCAAAAAAGGCAAGAACGGGAAGAAGAACGAAAGACGTGCAGAACGCTCTCGATCGTCGGGTTCATCTTGTCGTTTTTAGTGTGTATCGCGGGCCTCGTTGTCAGCGCTGTCGCCGCATGGCGGGAAGGAAGGCTGGAAGAAGTCGGGCACCTGTCGGTCGCGGGCATTTCCGTCGGCGCGACGCTCACCGGCTTCTTGCTGCAATTTCTTATCCTCTATCTTCTCAGGATCGCGCTCGTGGGCGGCATGTGAGGGGGTGCGTATGAAGGATTTGAGAAGGATCTTTTTGATCGTGCTCGCGGGGGGCCTCGCGGCAGGGTGCTTAAACAATATCATCATGGCGATCATCGAGATCGCGCAGGCGTTCGCAAGGGAGACGCGGCCGTATGTCTTTTGGCCGTATGTCTTTTTCAATCCCTCGTTGCGCGAGCTCCCCGAAGGTCTTTACGGCATACGCATCATTTTGGCGCTGGCGATCTTCGATTTTCTCTGCTGTATGACCGAAAAGCGGTATACCATGTCCATGTTCGCCTCTTCGGTAGCCCTTTTGGTCCTCACCGTGCTCACGGTTGCCTTTCGGCCGTATACGCAGAGCTATGTCTCCTCCCTGCTCCGGACAGACGACGATAAGCGGGTCTTTTACAGCATGACCCCGGTCGTCATCGGGGAGGGCGTAACGCTTGCCGCCTTCGCCGCGCTTGCCGCCGTCTATATCCTCTCCAAGGCGCGCATGAAAAAGTCCGGCGCGCGGGCTTACCATGCAAACGCGCCTGCAAACGCCTTTCGTTGGGCGGTGTTTCTCTCGCTTACGGCCGCCGTCTTCGCCGTCTGCGTCACGCATATGCAGGAAAATCTCACCGTGTTGGTAAGGCCGAATTTGATGTTTCCGATCAACCGGTATGTGGTCGGCGTAGGGGATAGCATCTATCTTCTGCGCTATGTCTTAACGCTCACGGTCTTCGACTTTTTATGCTGTTGGACGGAAAAGGCCTATACCATGTCTATGTTCGCGTGTTCGGTAGCCACGTTGACGCTGGTTTCGCTCACGCTATATTTGCAACCTGCGATCGAGTCGGCGATCGACCATATCGATATCGGCGTGACCCTCGAGCAGGAGTTTTGGGGAGAGATCTCCCTTTTGGTGGGAATGGGCGTGCTCCTTTTGGCGTATACGGCGCTTGCCGCCGTCTATGCCGTCTCCAAGCTCTCAGCGCGCGCACGCGCGCGGGTGTGCGCTACAAATTAATACTATATATTGTGCCCATGGGGGAAATCGGACACAATTCGCGAAAAAGCAGCAAAAAAACGGGAAATTTTCCGAAAAAACCTTCAAAAACCCGCGTGAAATCCTTGACAAAACCTTGACAGGATGTTATGATTAGTACGCTGTGTCATTGCGGCATTCTTTTATGCTGTTTCCGACGCGTGTAGGGTTGAGGCGGGAAGTTACTGAAAAATCGAGGAAAAAAGCCCCTCGGCAGATAATTTCCGCTGACAAGTGTGGGACATAGATTCCTGCGACGAACCGAGGCTTTTGCGAGAAAACACCGCAAAGCGCGTGTTTTTTTGATGAAACGGCCTCGACACGCACGGATGCGTTGACATGGAAATCACAAGTTCGTAGAAAAAGGAGCAAGAAAAAAATGGCAAGCCAAAAAATCAGGATCAAGTTGTCGGCATACGACCACGAACTCGTCGACCAGGCCGCGAGCCGCATCGTCGAGACGATGCAAAAGGGCGGAGCGAAGATCTCCGGGCCCATCCCGCTTCCGACGGAGCGCGAGATCGTGACCATTCTCAGAAGTCCTCATAAGGATAAGGATTCCCGCGAGCAGTTCGAACTTCGCACCTACAAGCGCATCATCGACATCTATTCGCCCAATGCGAAACTTCTCGACAGCATCCACCTGCCCGCCGGCGTTGATATCAAAGTGAAGCTGTAAGATTTCACGAAATTCTATTCACGAATTTCTATCATATAGAAACCTTTTATAATAAGGGCACAAGAAATTTCGTGAACCAAAAACCCACTGTTGAAATACTGCAAGGAGCGGTATTCGCAAATAAATTTCAAGGAGTGAACTTTATCTAATGAGTAAAGCAATCATCGGTCGCAAAGTCGGGATGACCCAAATCTTTGCGGAAGACGGGAAAGTCATTCCCGTCACGGTCGTCGAGGCAGGTCCCTGCCCCGTCGTGCAGGTGAAGACGGTTGAGAGTGACGGCTACCAGGCGCTCAAGCTCGGATTCGGCGAGGTGAAAGAAAAGAGCCTCTCCAAGCCCGATCTCGGCCAGTTCAAGAAGGCCGGCGTCAAACCCTGCAAGGTCCTCAAGGAAGTGCGGGGTGTCGAGGGCTTCCAGGTCGGCGACGAAGTGAAGGCAGACGTCTTCGCGGCGGGCGATCACATCGATGTATCCGGCGTCAGCAAGGGCCACGGCTACACGGGCGTCATCAAGAAGTGGAACCAACACCGTCTCAAAGAGACGCACGGCGTCGGCCCTGTGCACAGGGAGCCCGGTTCCATGGGATCCATCAGCGATCCCTCGCGCGTGTTCAAGCACAAGCACCTCGCGGGGCACTGGGGCGTCGAGAACGTCACCGTCCAGAACCTCGAGGTCGTGAAGGTGGACGTAGCGAGAAACGCCATCCTTGTGAAGGGTGCGATCCCCGGCCCCAAGGGCAGCATCGTGACCCTGAGAACAACCGTGAAGTAAGGAGCGTAGAGACATGGCAAACGTTAAGGTATACAATATGAAAGGCGCGGAGGTCGGAACGCTCGAGCTTTCCGAAGATGTCTTCGGCGTCGAATACAACGAACCGCTCATTCATCAGGCGGTCGTCACCTATCTCGCAAATCAGCGTCAGGGCACGAAGTCGACGCTCACGAGAACGGAAGTGCGCGGCGGCGGCGTGAAGCCTTGGAGACAGAAGGGCACGGGCCGTGCCCGCCAGGGCTCGACGAGAGCGCCCCAGTGGACGCACGGCGGCGTGGTGTTCGCACCCAAGAGCCGCGACTTCTCCAAGAAGATGAACATCGGCGCGCGCCGCGGGGCGATCCTTTCCGCCCTCTCCAAGAAGCTGACGGACGGCGAGCTCATCGTTGTGGACGAGCTCAAAGTGTCCGCTCCCAAGACGAAGGAGATGGAGGCGTTCCGCAAGGCGTTGAAGCTGGAGAAGCGCACGGTCGTGGTCATGGACCAAAACGATCCCGACGTCATTCTCGCAGCCCGCAACCTGCCCACGCTCACGACCATTTCCGTCGGCGAGATCAACACCTATGAGCTCGTCGCGAACGCCGTCGTGGTGCTCACGAAGGGCTCGGTCGAAGCGCTCGAAGCAATGTATGGAATAAGCGAAGAGGAGGTCGCAGAATGACACCCGAAGATATCATCATCAGGCCTGTCCTCACGGAAAAGGCAACCGACGGCCTGCAGGCCGACGAGACGGCGAAGAGCGATCGCACGAGCTACGGGAAGAAATATACGTTCCTCGTCTTAAAGACGGCCAACAAGACGCAGATCAAGATCGCCGTCGAGAAGATGTTCGGCGTCAAGGTGCAGAGCGTCAACACGGTCACCCGCCGCGGCAAGCTCAAGAGAATGGGCCGGAACGAGGGCTACACGCCCACGACCAAGAAGGCCATCGTGCAGCTCACGAAAGAATCGAAAGAGATCGAGTTCTTCAGCGCGCTTCAGTAATCGGAGGAAAGGAAAATGGCAGTCAAGAGATATAAACCGACATCGCCCGCGCGCCGTCTGATGACGGTCCCCGCCTACGGCGAAATTTCCAAGGCGAAGCCCGAAAGAGCCCTCCTCGAGGACCAGAGAAAGTCGGGCGGCAGAAACAATGCGGGCCGCATCACCGTGCGCCACATCGGCGGCGGCAACAAGAAGAAGTACCGCATCATCGACTACAAGCGCAATAAAGACGGGATCCCCGCCAAGGTCGGCTCCATTCAATACGATCCCAACCGCAGCGCCAACATCGCGCTCCTCGTCTATGCGGACGGCGAGAAGAGATACATTCTCGCGCCCGTGGGGCTCAACGTCGGCGACGTCGTGATGAGCGGCGCGAACGCGGACATCAAGGTCGGCAACGCGCTTCCGCTTTCGAGCATTCCCGTCGGTACGATGGTCCACAACATCGAGCTTAAGCCCGGCCGCGGCGGACAGGTCGCACGGGCCGCGGGCATCTCGGCGCAGATCATGGCCCGCGAGGGGAAATACGCGACGCTCAGGATGCCTTCGGGCGAAATGCGTCTCGTTCCCGCGGAGTGCCGCGCGACGATCGGTCAGGTCGGCAATGTCGAGCATGAGATCATCCGCGTCGGCAAGGCGGGCAAAACGCGCCATCTCGGCACGCGTCCCACCGTCCGCGGCTCGGTCATGAACCCCAACGACCACCCGCACGGCGGCGGCGAAGGCAAGAGCCCCGTCGGCCATGCCGGTCCCGAGACGCCTTGGGGCAAGCCCGCGCTCGGATATAAGACGAGAAAGAAGAAGAATCCCACGAGCAAGTTCATCCTCAAGAGGATCAATTAAGGAGGGAATGAAAAATGTCGAGAAGCGTAAAGAAAGGGCCCTATGTGGAAGCCAAGCTGCTTGCCCGCATCGAGGCCATGAACGAGACGAACGAGAAAAAGGTCCTCAAGACCTGGTCGAGAGCATCGACGATCTTCCCTCAGATGGTCGGCCATACGATCGCCGTTTACGACGGCAGAAAGCATGTGCCCGTCTACATCACCGAAGACATGGTAGGCTGCAAGCTCGGGGAATTTGCTCCCACAAGAACATTCAAGGGCCATACGGCCAAGAGCACGACGCCCGGGAAGTAAGGAGGAGAGAATATGGCAGGCAATATGAAGAAGAAGGCCGCGCGCATCGCCGAAAACAGGGATAAGCGCCCTTATGCGGTCGCAAGGTATATCAGGATCTCTCCCTACAAAGTGAGAACGGTTTTGGCGCTGATCCGCGGCAAGTCGGTCGCGGAGGCGCAGGCGATCTTGGAGAACTGCCCGAACGGCGGCGCAGCGCCCACGAAGAAAGTTTTGATGAGCGCCGTGGCCAACGCGGAACACAACCGGGGCATGGACAGGGGCGACCTTTATGTGGCCGAGTGCTTTGCCGACGGCGGCACGAGCCTCAAGCGCATGCAGCCCGTCTCCAAGGGCAGAGGACATGCGATCCTCAAGAGAACGAGTCACATCACCGTCATTCTTGACGTGAAGAAAGCGGAGGGAGAACTGTAATGGGCCAGAAAGTAAATCCTCATGGACTGAGAGTCGGAATCAATAAAGGCTGGGACACCCAGTGGTATGCCGATAAGAAAGAGTTCAGCGTCTATCTGAAAGAGGACCATGTGATCCGTACTTTCCTCAAGGAAAAGTACTATGCGGCGGCCATCTCCCGCATCACCATCGAGCGTGCGGCGGGCAAGATCGTCGTGACCATCTATACGGGCCGTCCCGGCGTCCTCATCGGCAAGGCCGGCTCCGAGATCGAGGTCATCAAAAAGGATCTTGCCAAACTCACGAAGGGCAAGCAGGTCTCGATCAACGTGACCGAAGTCAGGAAGCCCGACGCCGACGCCCAGCTCGTCGCGGAGAATGTCGCGGCGCAGCTTGAGAAGCGCACGTCGTTCCGCCGCGCCATGAAGCAGGCCATCGGCAAGACGATGCGCGCAGGCGTCAAGGGCGTCAAGATGCAGGTTTCGGGCCGTCTCGACGGCCGCGAGATCGCGGGCACCGAGCACTACAGCGAGGGTTCTATCCCGCTTCAGACGCTCCGCGCCGATATCGAGTACGGCTTTGCCGAGGCTCACACGACGTTCGGGATGATCGGCGTCAAGTGCTGGGTCTATAAGGGCGATGTTCTGAAAGCGTCCAAGAAGCCGGAAGGAGGCAGATAATGTTAATTCCGAAGAGAGTCAAGAGAAGAAAGCAGCACCGCGGCAGTTTGAAGGGCGCTGCGCATAAGGGCAATATCGTCGCATACGGCGAATATGGCCTCGTTGCCGAAGAGGCGGCGTGGATCAAGTCCAACCAGATCGAGGCGGCGCGTATCGCAATGACCCGTTTCATCAAGCGCGGCGGACAGGTCTGGATCGACATCTTCCCGCACAAGCCCATCACGCGTCACCCTGCGGAAGCCCGTATGGGTTCCGGGAAAGGCGCGGTCGAATTTTGGGTCGCGGTCGTGAAGCCGGGCAGAGTGCTTTTCGAGATGGCGGGCGTTCCCGAGGACGTCGCGCGGGAGGCAATGCGTCTTGCCGCGCACAAGCTCCCCATCAAGTGCAAATTCGTGAAGAAAGAGGCGGCCGCGTCCGCCGAAAATACGGAGACAGGCGGTGAAGCGTAATGAAAAGCAATGAATATAAAGCCATGAGCGATGCCGAGCTCGAAGTGAAGCTCCAAGGGCTCAAGAGCGAACTCTTCAATCTCCGTTTCCGCCACGCCAGCGGGCAGCTCGAGAATCCCGTGTCCATCCGGACGTGCAAGCGGGATATCGCGCGAGTCAACACCGAGATCCGCGCGCGCAAGGCGAAGTAAGGAGGCAGCAACATGGAAAGAAATTTGAGAAAAGAGAGAGTCGGAGTTGTCGTCTCCGACAAGATGGATAAGACGGTCGTCGTCGCCGTCACGGACAAGCGCAAGCACCCCGTGTACAAGAAGACGATCACCCGTACCAAGAAGTTCAAGGCGCACGACGAGCTCAACGAGTGCGGCGTGGGCGATACCGTTCGCATCACGGAGACGAGAAAGCTCTCCAAAGATAAGAACTGGCGCGTTTCCGAAATTGTCGAAAAGGCGAAGTAAGGGGAGGCATAGACGAATATGATTCAACCTCAAACGAGACTCAAAGTCGCCGACAATTCGGGCGCAAAAGAGATCATGTGCATCCGCGTCCTCGGCGGCAGCTTCAGAAGAAGCGGCAACATCGGCGACGTCATCGTAGCCAGCGTCAAGACGGCCAACCCCGGCGGTGCCGTCAAGAAGGGCGAAGTCGTCAAGGCCGTCATCGTGAGAACGGCGCAGGGGATCCGCCGCGCAGACGGGACCTACATCCGTTTCGACGACAACGCCGCCGTCATCATCGACGCACAGAAGCAGCCCAAAGGTACCCGTATCTTTGGACCCATCGCGAGAGAACTCAGAGAGAAGGATTACATGCGTATCATCTCTCTTGCTCCCGAAGTACTGTAAGGAGGCCCCGACGTGAATATCAAGGTCAACGATAACGTGCTCGTCATCACGGGCAAATACAAGGGCAGACAGGGCAAGGTTCTTAAGACCGATCCGAAAGCGAATACGGTGATCGTCGAAGGCGTCCAGATCGTGCACAAGCACGAGAAGGCGAAGAAGGCCGACCAGACCTCGCGCATCGTGACGGAAGAGGCGCCCATCGACGTCTCCAACGTCGAGATCGTCTGCGATAAGTGCGGCAAGGCTACCCGCGTCGCGCATACCGAGATCGACGGGAAGAAGGTGCGCGTCTGCAAGAAGTGCGGCGCTTCGCTCGACAAGGAATTTGCGAAGAAAGTCAAGGGCAAGGCCGCGGAAGCTGTGCAGGAAGAGGCGCCCAAGAAGCGCACGAGAAAGCGCAGCCAGAAGACAGAGGAAGAAAAGGAATAAGGAGGGAATATCATGGCAGAGAAGAAGAATGCGAAGAAAGTTGAAGCAGCGCCCGCCGCACCCTCCGAACCGAGCAGAGTCAGAGTGCAGTATGAAACGGAAGTCGTGCCGTATCTCATGAAGAAGTTCGGATATACGTCGATCATGCAGTGCCCCAAGCTCGAGAAGATCGTCATCAACACGGGTCTCGGCGACATCAAGGACAACCAGAAGTCCATGCAGATCGTGGAAAAAGAGCTTGCTCAGATCACGGGACAGAAGCCCATCTATCGCAAGGCCACCAAGTCGGTCGCGAACTTCAAACTCCGCGAGGGGATGAATGTCGGCCTCAAAGTGACGCTTCGCGGCAGAAGGATGTATGACTTCTACGACAAGCTCGTCTCGATCGCTTTGCCCCGCGTGCGCGACTTCCGCGGCGTGTCGGATAAGGCGTTTGACGGCAGAGGCAACTATGCGCTGGGCCTCAAGGAACAGCTCATCTTCCCCGAGATCAGCTACGATCAGGTGGAGAAGATCAGAGGCATGGACGTCGTGATCGTCACGACGGCGAGGACCGACGAAGAGGCCAGAGAGCTTTTGAAAGCGCTCGGAATGCCTTTCAAGAAGTAAGGAGAGACGGGTATGGCAAAGAAATCAATGATCAATAAACAGCAAAAGACGCCGAAGTTTTCGACCAGAGCCTATACGCGCTGCTCGATCTGCGGCAGACCTCACGCGGTGCTCAGGAAGTACGGGATCTGCCGTATTTGCTTCAGAGAGCTTGCCTATAAGGGACAGATCCCCGGCGTGAAGAAGTCGAGCTGGTAAGGAGGCAAGAAATGACAGATCCGATCGCAGATATGCTCACAAGAATCAGAAACGCGCTCATGGTCAGAAAGGACTCGGTGGAGATCCCCGCTTCCAACATGAAGAAAGCGATCGCGAACATTCTCCTTGCGGAGGGGTATGTCGCGGGCGTGGAACTAAAGCAGGGCGAGAAAGGGGAGACCATCGTCGTCACGCTGAAATATAACAACGGGAAGTCGGTCATCGGCGGCCTCGAGAGAGTGTCGAAACCCGGTCTCCGCACGTATAGCGGCGCAAAGAATATGCCCAAGGTGCTCGGCGGCTACGGCATTGCCATCGTCTCCACGAGCAAGGGCATCATGACGGATAAGCAGGCGAAGGCCGCGAATGTCGGCGGCGAAGTGCTCTGCTACGTCTATTAAGGAGGGAACTTATGTCGAGAATCGGTAAAAAGGTAATCGCAGTTCCCGCCGGCGTCACCGTTGCATACAGTGAGAACGTCGTCACCGTCAAGGGCCCCAAGGGCACGCTCACGCGTGAGATCAAGGGAAACGTCGGCGTCAAGTGCGACGGTGCGGAAGTGCACGTCGTCGCGCTGGACGAAAAGGAAGAGACCAACGCGCTCCACGGCCTTTACCGCGCACTCATCGCGGACATGGTCAAGGGCGTTTCCGAGGGCTTCACGAAGGGGCTCGAGATCAAGGGCGTCGGCTGGAAAGCGCAGATGCAGGGCAACAAGCTCGTTATGAACATCGGCTATTCGCACCCCATCGAGTTCGTGCAGCCCGAGGGCATCAAGCTCGAGTGTCCCAACCAGACGGAGATCACCGTCTCGGGGATCGACAAGGTCCTCGTCGGACAGGTCGCCGCGGATCTCAGAGCTTTCCGCACCCCCGAGCCCTACCATGGCTACGGCATCCGCTATAAGGGCGAGGATGTCGAGCACAAGGAAGGCAAGACTTCGGG
>CANQWO010000009.1 GCA_947627565.1 uncultured Clostridia bacterium | reverse complement strand
GTGGTCGCGGAAAGGGAAGAAGAACCCGTCGCGGAGCGCGAGCTTGTCGGCATCTCGCTCGACGCCTCCATGGCGCGTCGCGAATTTACGGTGGGAGAGCCGTTCAATTGCGAAGGGCTCATCGTTACGGCGAATTACAACGTCGAACCTCTGAGCGAGCAAGTGCTCGATTTCACCGTTTACATGCCCGATATGAACGTTGAGGGCAAGCCCGTCGTCACCGTGGAATTTGGCGGAAAAACTGCGGTCTATGCCATCTCCGTGGTCGCGGAAAGGGAAGAAGAACCCGTCGCGGAGCGCGAGCTTGTCGGCATCTCGCTCGACGCCTCCATGGCGCGCCGCGAATTTACGGTGGGAGAGCCGTTCAACTGCGAAGGGCTCATCGTCACGGCGAATTACAGCGAGCCTCCGTATAGCGAGGTCGTGACCGACTACGTGGTCGATGTGCCCGATATGAGCGCGGAGGGCAAGCCGACGGTCACGGTGCGCTACGGCGAGAAATCGGCGATCTATGTCGTCTCCGTCGCGGCGGACGTGCACCGCGAACTGCTGCGCATCACCCTCGACACGGAGCTCGTACAGCGCGAGTTCACGGAGGGCGGCCGCTTCAACGCCGAGGGGCTCGTGGTGTACGCTTCGTACAGCGAGGAACCCTGCGTGGAAAAAGTCGAGGACTATGCGGTGGACGCGCCCGATCTGTCGCAGGCGGGAGAAGCTATCGTCACCGTCCGCTACGGCGGCAAGCGCGCCTCCTATCCCGTCACCGTGCTCGAAGCGGAACGCCCTGCCGAGCGCGAACTCATCGGGATCACGCTCCACACGGACAACGTCCGAAAGGAATACATTGCGGGCGAGGAGCTCGATCCCACCGGACTTGTCGTCATCGCGAATTACAACCTGGAGCCCTTCGCCGAAGAGGTGGAGGACTATGAGATCCTGCCCGTCGATATGACACAGGTGGGCGCACCCACCGTGCTCGTCCGCTACGGCGAAAAGACGATCGGATACCAGATCACCGTCTCACCCGCGACCGTCATCATCAACGAGGAGCCCGAGGTCATCCGCCTCAAGGCAGAACCCATCTACATCCAAGAAGAGATGCACGCAAAGGGCACGCTCCGCTACGACAGGAGCTTCACGGCACGGCTCATTCAGTCGGATGACGAAGTCAAGCACTGGTATACCGAACTCAAGAACTACCTGCTTTCCTATAAAAAAGTCAGAGCGCGCATGAGCTGGAAGCGCGAGAGCTTCCGCTTCGGGCGGGAGCCCGTCGTGCGCCTCGCATACCGCGGGAAGACGCTCTGCGTGTACCTTCCTCTCGATTCCATGACTTACGAGGAGACCAAGTACAAGGTCGAGCCCATCAAGGACTGCGTAAGCTACGAAGATACCCCGTGCATGTACCGCATCAAGAACTCCCGCCGCGTGAAATACGCCATGGAGCTCATTGATACCGTCATGGAACGCCTCGGCGCGCAGAAGAACGAAAACTACATCTCCGAGGACTTCTACCTTCCGTATGAGGGCGTTGTGGAACTCATCAACCGCGGCCTCATCAAGCGCAACATCAAGTCGGCGGAGGACGAGGCGTTCTTCCGTCAGAACGCAGGCATTGCGGAAGAGGAATCCGTCCCCGAAGATGTGGAGATCGCACCCGGCGTCATCGTGACCGGCGTGTCTCTCGAACAAGAGAAACGCCGCACGCTCCCCGTTCCCGAATCCGCGCCCGTTGAAGAAACAGTCGAGGAACCCGCTTCTGTTGAGGAAGCGGCTGAAGAACCTGCTGCTCCCGTTGAGGCGGTGATTGAAGAGCCCGCTCCCGTTGAGGAAGTAGTTGAGGAACCTACTCCTGTTGAGGAGACGGTCGAAGAACCTGCTCCTGTTGAAGAAGTTGTCGAAGAACCTACTCCTGTTGAGGAGACGGCCGAGGAACCTGCTCCCGTCGAGGAGGCAGTTGAAGAACCTGCTCCCGTTGAGGAAACGGTAGAGGAGCCTGCTCCTGTTGAAGAAGTTGTCGAAGAACCAGCTTCTGTTGAGGAAACGGCTGAAGAACCTGTTCCCGTTGAGGAAACGGCCGAAGAAACCGCCTCCATCGAGGAAGTTTTTGAAGAGCCCGTTCCCATCGAGGAAATTTTCGAGGAGTCCGCGCCCGTTGAGGAAGCGGTGGAAGAGCCCGCTCCCATTGGCGAAATCGCGGAGGAGGCCGCACCGGCAGAGGATGGCGCGTCCGATGGCACGGATGACACGGATGATGCAGACGATACCGGTAGTACCGGTGACGCCGGTGACGGGGTCGTCAGAATGTCGATGGGCAAACGGCGCCGCATGAAACGCCGCAAACACAGATAAATAATTTTATCGGACGCAGGGTGCAGGTTTGCACCCTGTTTATCTATCTTCTCAAATCCTACCAAAGAGCGCGGAGCAATTCTTCGCGCTCTTTGCCTTACTGTGAGGATGGGATTCCGTTCCGTTTCAAACATAACAACGGAGGGCGAAGCATATGATAGAGCAATGCTGGAATTTCTTCCGCCGCGCATCGGAGATTGTCTCAAATATCTCAATCGGAATCTTCTCTATGAGCTCCGTCTGCGGGCGGACAAGCCGCTGCTCGTAAATTATGGGGGAGATTTTGCCTTCTTGGGAGCTCTGGGACTGTGCACGCCCGAGAATGCCCTGCGCCCCACGGAAAAGGAGATCGGCGATACGGTCTATGCGGCCTGCGGCTATTCCGTCTATGCTGTGGAAAATCAGCTTCGCAGAGGATTTGTAACGGCGGAACACGGGGAACGCATCGGGATCGCGGGCACAGTCGTCTACGAAGGCGCCGCCGTGCTCGCCGTCCGCGACATCACGTCGCTGTGCATCCGCATTCCGCATGAAATTCGGGGCTGTGCGGAGGAGATCTTCCAGAGGTGTCTTGCGGATGAACTTCGCTCCGTCCTCATTCTTGCGCCTCCGGGAGAGGGCAAGACGACCATTCTGCGCGATCTCACGCGACTGGTTTCCGAACGGACGCAGAAAAATGTGCTCGTCAGTGACGAACGCGGGGAGCTCTCGGCGGGAGACTTGGGCGAGACCGTGGATGTGGTCCGCTTTGCGGATAAACTCACGGCTTTTACCGCGGGGATCCGCGCCATGCGGCCCGACGTCATTGTGACGGACGAGCTTCTTCCGGAGGACTATGCGGCCGTGAGGCGCGCCGTTGAGAGCGGGATCAAAGTGTTTGCTTCGGCGCACTTGAAAGCGTTTGCAGATGTCCCGGAAAAAAGATTTGAACGCTATGTGCTGCTCGACGGGCTTGGAAAAGTGGGGGACGTTCTCGACAGCGAGGGAAACCATGTGGATTAAATTGCTTTTAAGCGGGCTCGTCATCGCGTTTTGCGTCATGATCGGATATGTCGCGGCGGAAAAGTACCGTTCCCGTAAGAAATTCTATGCCCAATTTGCCGACTTCAACGACCGCTATCTTAATGAATTGGCCTATGCGAGAAAGCCGCTGGGCGAATTTTTGCGGGCCTACAACTATTCCGGGGAATTTCAGCGCGCGATAGAATGTATGATGCGCCATGAGACCATCCCTGCATTCGGATTTTTGACGAAGGAGGAGCGCGCGCAACTGTGCGACTACTTTTCGATGTTGGGTCGCGGAGACGCCGCCTCGCAGCGCGGATACTTTTCCGCGCAGAGGGATCCGCTCGTGACCCTGAAAGAACAGACTGCGCGGGAATGCAAATCGCGCGGGGAACTCTATCTGAAACTCGGCTTGCTCTTCGGGCTCGCCGTCATCATTCTCATGCTATGATAGACATCTCGATCATCTTCAAACTTGCCGCCATCGGCATCATCATTACCATCGTTTGTCAGGTCCTCAAGAAGTCGGACAGGGAAGACGTCGCGACTGTCGTCTCCATTGTCGGGCTCGTCATCGCGCTTACGATCGCCGTGACCATGATCGGAGATCTGTTTAAGGTCGTACAGGATATCTTCGGAGTGTACTGATGCAACTCTTCCAGCTCATCGGGATCGCCTTCATTACGGCGATCGCCGCAATTTTGCTCAAGGAGACAAAGCCGGAGCTCGCGTTCGCCGTCGTGATCGCGGGCAGCATCATCTTGCTTTTGTTTGTCTTTGATATGCTGAAAGAGGGCATGGGCATCTTTGCGCAGATCTCCGAGATCGCCGGGATCGACATCTCC
This sequence comes from uncultured Clostridia bacterium, assembly GCA_947627565.1. GTDB lineage: Bacteria > Bacillota > Clostridia > Christensenellales > Borkfalkiaceae > Gallimonas. The sequence goes on along the minus strand of CANQWO010000009.1, from coordinate 53,992 downwards.
CTCGTCAAAATTCTTTTGAAAATGGTGGGGATCGGCTATATCGTCGAATTTAGCGCGGGTATCCTCACCGATTTCGGACAAAATTCACTGGCGGACAAGCTGATTTTTTCGGGCAAGATCATCATTCTCATTCTGGCGATCCCCATCATTGAAAGCGTGTTCGAATTGATCGTGGGACTTTTGGGGCTCATCAAATGACGCGGCGTATTTCATGGCGCAAATGCATCGTCTTTGCGGCCGTTCTCATGGTTCTCATCATGCTGCTTTTTCCGCGCGGTAATATGCGCGCCTATGCGGATGGAGGCAGTGAGGAGGAAAAAGAATTTGAAGACATGCTCGACGACTTGCTGGATTCCCTCGATACGGAGGAACTCCAGGAATTTCTGGATTCCCTGACGCAATTCGGCGGCATTTCCGTGAAGGACCGCCTGCGCGCCGTTCTGACGGGGGACTTTGCGCTTGACTACGGTTCGATATTCGAGGCGTCCGTTGCGCTCGTGTGGGAAGAGGGGAAGCGCATGGTCCCCGCATTTGCCGTGATCCTCATCATTACATTGCTCTGCGGGATCCTGAATGCGGTCAAAAACAGCTTTTTGCAGAGTACTATGTCTGACATAATCCATTTCGTTTCCTTCATTTCGGTGGGGGCGGTCGTTCTCACAGTGCTCTTGGGGCTGTTGGAAACGGGATTTCAGACCATCAACAGCATGCGGAGGCAGATGGAGATCGTCTATCCGATGCTGCTCACTTTGATGGCGGCAAGCGGGGGAGCCGTCTCCGTCGGCATCTACAGGCCCGCCGTCGCCTTTATGTCGAGCGGCATCGTCGCGCTCTTTTCGGACATCGTGCTGCCTTCGGCGGTCATCGTGATCGTCTTGACGTTTATCGGGAATCTCTCGCCGGAGGTCCGCACGGATAAACTTTCCGACCTGTTCAAGAGCATTTCAAAGTGGCTCATCGGCCTGACGCTCGGGCTCTTCAGTCTGCTGTTGAGCGTGCAGGGGATCGCCGCGGCGCAATATGACGGGCTCTCGCTGCGCGCCGTCAAATACATCATCTCCGGCTCCGTGCCCATCGTGGGCGGATTTTTATCGGGGGGCGTCGATCTCGTCATTGCGGGGAGCGCCGTCATCAAAAACGCGCTGGGCGCCTTTGCGCTCTTTCTGCTCGCGGGGACCATTTTGAAACCGGTATTGCTCTTTGCCGCGTTTCAGTTCTTTTTGCGCATCTCGGCGGCCGTGACGGAGCCCGTATCGGGCAAGGTCTCCGCGTTTTTATCGGGGCTCGCCAAGGACAGCGGCTATTTCCTCGCCGCGCTCCTTGCCATCGCGTTTCTCTATTTTTTGACGCTCATTCTGCTCATCTGTTCTTCGGGAGTGATCCTCTGATGAAAGCCTATATTCTGAGCATCGCAGGCGTCGTGATCCTCTCCGCGGTCGTTGCGATCATTTGTCCGAACGGGAAAATGGGAACGTTTGTAAAGGGATGTACGCGTCTCTTTGTTCTCGTCGTCATGATCTCCCCGCTGGTCGGGTGGATCCGGACGGGGAAGCCCGCACTTGAAACGGGGGAGCTCGAAGAAGATCCCGCCTATCTTGCCGCGTGCGCGCACCTTTTGGAGGAACGGGACGAGGCGGCGATCGCGGCCTACCTATCCGATGAATTTTCGCTTTCGGCAGAGGTCGACGCCACGCGGGCCGCTTCGGCATATTTTCCCCTTGAAAAAATCAAGGTAAAGCTCGATCTTTCCGGAATAAACGAGGAGGAGGCGCGTATATATATCATGACCCGCGTAAAAGAGGCGCTTGAAACGCAGTACGGCACGGAGGCGGAAGTGACATGAAAGTTCCGGAGACTCTCAAAGACATCGTGAAGAGCAAATCGTTCCGCGTCGTCATGATCCTGCTTGCGGCACTCGTTTTGCTGCTCATCTGCTACCGCGTCTTTGCGGCGGGAAAAGAGGAGGACGCCTACAAGATGTCCACGGAAGAGGCGCGGCTTGTGGCGTTGCTTGAAAAGTTGGACGGCGTCGACGACGCCACGGTCATGATCACAGAGGAGGAGGGGACGGCGGTGGGGGCCGTCGTGTTGTTTCAGGGCGAGGACGGGCTGATCCTGCGCATGAACATCCTCGAAATTGCGGCCGGCGCATTGAATATCCCCAAAAATGCCGTGCGCGTCTATCCCGTGAAGGGCTGATCCGGAAATCATTTATAAGGAGATAAATCATGTCAAACACCAAGAAAATCGCACTTATGTCTACCCTTGTCCTGCTTCTCGCCGTGACGGCTGTCTTCAACTTCGTCCTTGCGGGAACACGTTCCTCCGCCGCGGCCGAAGGCGGCACCGTGGAGGTCAATTATTTTACGAGCTTCCGCAGCGAAAGAAGCTCCAAGCGCAACGAGGAATTTGTTCAGCTCGACAGCGTGATCTCCGCCTATGCGAAGGACAGCGCGGAGTACACCGAGGCCGTTGCGCGGAAACAGGAGCTCGTAGAGATGATGGAGGACGAACTCGTTCTCGAATCCATCATCAAAGCGCTCGGATTCTCCGACGTCGGCGTCGTCATCGGGGACCACGACAACATCAACATCTTCATCAATTCCAGCGAACTGACGGCCGAAACGGTCACCAAAGTGTTCTATGCAATTGAAGTCGAACATCAGATCCGCAACGGAAATATCATAATTATGCCTGTTTATGCGGAAAGTTGAGAAAAAACGGTAGTAATTTTTTTCGACATGTGCTATAATGATTTCATTAGTAAGGAGAAATGATTATGGCAAGCATCAAATACAACCCCAACGGACAAAAGGGCAAGATCACATACAGCTCGGATATCGTGAGCGGGATCGTGGTTTTGAGTCTGCAGGAGACGGAGGGGATCGAGCTCATTCCCTCCAAGAGCAAGGGGATCAAAATCAGCTTCGAAAAGGAAGGGATCTTCGTGGATATTTCCGTGATCGCGCATTACGGCTACAATGTCCCCGAGCTCGCCTATCGGATCCAACAGACCATCAAACAGATGGTGGAATCCATGACAGTCTATAAGATCGCCAAAGTCGACGTCCATGTGCAGAGCGTGGTGTTCCCCGAACAGACGCCCGTGCCCGTCCATGAATCCGAAGATCCGGAAGAAAAGAAAAACGCATGATTCGGCCCCCTTTCCCGATCGGGAAAGGGCCGTTTGCGTAAGGAGTACGCATGAGAAGCGACGCACGAGAGGTTGCGTTCAAGACGATCTTTTCCGGTCTCCTCGGCGGAGGGCTCGGCAAGACTGCACGCGCCAATCTCTATCTCAAAACCAAATTGAACGACGAAGAAAAGATGTTTGCGGAACGGCTCGTCTCCGTTACGCAGGAACATCTTGAGGAGCTGTCTGCGGAAATCTCCGCGGCCGTCACGCGTTTTGCGGACTACCGCATCTATCCGGCAGACAAGGCGATCATGCTCATTGCCCTCGCCGAGATCAAATATTTCGACGAGATCCCGCCCGTTGTATCCGTCAGTGAAGCGGCCGCGCTTGCCCGCGCCTATTCCACGGAGAAATCCGCCGATTTCGTCAACGGCGTCTTGGGAGGGATCATCAACGCATGACAGTCATCGACGGAAAGCGCGTCGCGACCGAGATCCGCGCCTCGCTGCGCCCTCGCGCGGAAATGTTTTCCGCGCTTGCGCATCGTCCCGCCGGCCTCGCCGTAATTCTCATCGGCGAAGACCTGGCCTCCGAGGTGTATGTGCGCAACAAGATCAAAGGATGTGAAGAGGCGGGCATCCGCTCTTTTTCTTATCGGTTGCCCGCGCAGACCTCGCAGTCGGAGGCGGAAGCGCTCATAGACAGTCTCGCCGCCGACGACAGGGTCGACGGCATCCTTGTCCAACTGCCGCTTCCCGCGCATCTGGATGAAAAACGGCTGCTCGACCATATTCCCGTCCAAAAAGACGTCGACGGATTTCTCGCGGGGAACATGGGGGCATTGGCGCTCGGGACGCCCGTCTCCGTCGCCTGTACGCCCAAGGGCATCATGGAACTGCTTCGCCGCTACGAAATTCCCGTCTGCGGCAAGCATGCCGTCGTGGTCGGAAGGAGCAGGACGGTCGGGCGCCCCATAGCCATGCTGTTGCTCAACGCCGACGCGACGGTCACCGTATGCCACTCCAAAACGCAAGGCCTCGCGGCGATCTGCCGGCAAGCGGATATTCTGGTCGCGGCGGTCGGGAAGGCAAATTTCATCACGGCGGATATGGTGAAGGAGGGGGCGGCCGTCATCGACGTCGGGATCAACCGGATAGACGGAAAGTTATGCGGCGACGTCGATTTTCACGCGGTCGCAGAGAAGGCGGCCTATCTGACGCCCGTACCCGGCGGCGTGGGGCCCATGACCATTGCGATGTTGCTGGAAAATACGATGGAAGCGGCGGAGCGATCGCTGAAATGAACGTACAAGTCAAATACGAACTCTATCGCGCATATTTCGAACGGGTGCTCGGCGATTTTTGCGAATCGATGCAGTACCGCCCCGCAATTCTCTCGGAGAGTATGCGGTACTCGTTGCTTGCCGGCGGGAAGCGCATCCGGCCGGTGCTTTTTTTGTCCGCACTGGATATGCTCGGCGTAGATTTCCGCACGGAGAGCCGGCTTGCGATCGCGATCGAGTGCGTACATACCTATTCTCTCATCCATGATGACCTTCCCGCCATGGACAACGACGATTTTCGGCGCGGAAAACCCTCCAATCACAAGATGTTCGGCGAAGCCAACGCCATTTTGGCGGGAGACGCCCTGCTCACCGCGGCATTCGAATTGGCGCTTTCCGACGTCAGGACGCTCGAAGAGGCCGCGGCAGTGAGATTGCTTGCCGAAGCGGCGGGCCCCAACGGAATGGTGGCGGGACAGTCGGCCGATCTGCTCTATGAGAATGGAACGGGGGACGCGGAGGCTCTGCGTTTTATCCATTTGAATAAGACGGGCCGCATGATCGCCGCGCCGCTCCGCATGGCGGCTACCGTTGCCAACGTCCCCACAGAGCCCTTTGAAAATTTCGGCAATCACCTCGGATTACTTTTCCAACTCACGGACGATCTGCTTGATGCAAATCACGCCGGCGATGAGGAACAAAAACTGACGGCCGTCCGCCTCTACGGCATGGAGAAGGCGCGCGCCATTGCCGTTGAAACGGCGCAGACATGCCGCCGGATCCTGGAGACGCTGCCGTATGATACGAAATTTTTGGACGGCGTCGTCGAGATGGTTTTGACGCGCGATCACTGAATTATGAGAACGATTTCATCCGCGGAGATCAAAAATTCCTCCGTAGAACAACTGAATGCGCTCTGTGAGACGCTGCGGGAAGAGATTTTTCGCACCGTTTCGACCTGCGGCGGGCATCTCTCATCCAATCTCGGCACGGTAGAACTCACCGTGGCGCTTCACCGCGTCTTCGATTTCCCGCGCGATAAGATCATCTTCGACGTAGGCCATCAATGTTACACGCATAAATTGCTTTCCGGCCGCGCCCCGCTCTTCCATACGCTGAGAAAGGAGGGGGGGCTCTCCGGGTTCCCCAAGCGGGAAGAGAGCGAATACGACTGCTACGACACGGGGCATGCGGGCACGGCTCTCTCGGCCGCGCTGGGGATCGCCAAGGCGCGCGACCTCAAGGGGGAGGATTTTTCCGTCATTGCGCTCATCGGCGACGGTTCCTTTCAGAACGGACTCATCTACGAGGCGTTGAACAGTCTCAAGATCTTACATACAAACATTCTCATCCTCCTCAACGACAACGGGATGTCGATCTCGCCGACGGTCGGAAGTACGCATGAGATTCTTAACGAATTGAAAGATTCTGCCTGCACGGAAGACGTTGCGCTCTTTGAGCGCTTCGGCTTGACCTATCGGGGCATTGTCAATGGAAACAAGCTCGAAGAACTCTTGCCCGCGTTGGAGGAGGCCAAGGAAACGCTCCGCTCCTCGAGCGTACTCCTGCACGTCGTCACAAAGAAGGGGCAGGGGTATCCCTTCAGCGAAAATGCCCCCGTCGAGACGCACGGGCTCGATCCCAAACCGCGCGTCGAGCACTCCTATTCCGAAGCGCTGGGCGACGAACTCATGCGGCTCGCCTCTCACGATGAGCGCGTCGCCGTGATTACGGCCGCCATGACGGACAGTCTCGGGCTCCGAAACTTCTTCGAGCAATTCCCGGAGCGTGCTTTCGACGTCGGCATCTGTGAGGAACACGCGGCTGTGCTCGCGGCCGGGTTGGCGACGCAGGGGATGCGTCCCTATTACGCCATTTACTCGACATTTTTACAGCGTGCATACGATGAGATCATCCATGACATCTGCGGACAGAATTTGCCCGTTACGTTTTGCATCGACCACGCCGGCATCACGGGGCCGGATGGGGAGACGCATCAGGGCATTTTCGATCTTTCCTATCTTGCGCCCATCCCCAATCTGACGATAGGGATCCCCAAGGATATTTCCGAACTGCGCGCCATGTTGCGCGCGGGGCTTCGCTACGACGGCCCGATGGCCGTTCGCTATCCGCATCTCGGGGAGATCGGGGCGCATTGCGAGCTTGAAATCGGGAAATTTGAAGTTTTGCACAGTACTATGTCTGATATAATCGTCTTTGCGGCGGGGGGACGCTGTATTTCTTTGGCGCAAAAACTGCGCGCGACGCTCGCCAAGGAGGGCATCGACTTTTCCATCGTCAACGCGCGCTTCCTGCGTCCGCTCGACGAAGCGCTCCTCGCTTCCCGACGGGAATCTTATGTCATCACGCTGGAGGACAACATCGTTCGCGGCGGGATCGGCGACGCCATCGCGCGGTTCTATCGCAATTCGGGGAAGGCGGTCTTTTGCTTCGGATACGGCGACGCCTTTATCCCGCATGGCGAGATCTCGTCGCTCTCCGTGAAGAGCGGGCTTGATCCGGATGAGATCGCCGAAAAAATCAGGGGCTGTCATGCGCGCGGATAAATTCTTTGCGGAACGGTTCGGCTCCCGCACAAAAGCGAAAGAGGCGCTTGCGGCGGGCCGCATTTTGCGGGCGGGAAAGCAGCTTACGCCCGCCGACGAAGTATCCGAAGCGGACGCTTTTACCGTCTTGCAGGACGACGATTTTGTGTCGAACGGCGGCAGAAAGCTCGAGCGCGCGCTCAACGTCTTTTCGTTTCCCGTCGCGGGGAGAATTTTTGCGGATCTCGGCGCGAGTACAGGCGGATTTTCCGATTGCCTCCTCCGCCACGGCGCGCGGCATATCTTTTGCGTCGACGTAGGCGACAGCTTGCTCGATCCCCGCATCGCTTCGGATGATCGCGTCACCGTGATGGACAAGACCAACGCGCGGTATTTGAAGCGGACGGATTTTCCGCTCCCGCTCGACGGCGTGGTCTCCGATCTCAGTTTCATCTCGCTCCGCCTTGTTTTGCCCGCCGTATTGGACATTTTGCCCGCGCAGGGCGAGGCGCTCGTGCTCTTGAAGCCGCAATTCGAATGCGGTAAGAACGCTTTGGGCAAGAGCGGGATCCTTCCCGTGGCCCGTCACCGCAATTTGCTTGCGGACTTTTACGATTTCTGCACCTCCGCCGGGCTCGCCCCGCGCGACGTCGTCAATGCGCCCATTCTACCAAAAAAGAATGTCGAATACGTCGTCCGGCTGCAAAAAGAGGGGATCCCGATCGCAAAAACGCGTTTCCTTGACCGTGCCGAAAATTTTCGTAACGCATAAAATTCGGGAAAAGGCTTGCAATCATTCAAAGAATAGTGTATAATGACACAGGTATGCAAATCGGGATCTTTTATAACGGAGCCCAAGTATCCGAAAATATTGTTGCGGAGATCGCCGCACGGTTGCGCTCGGCGGGCGCGACGGCTGTCGTGTTCGGTGCGCAGGACGAGATCGTTTGCGACCGTCTCCTCGTACTCGGCGGCGACGGGACCATGCTGCGCGCCGCAAAACGCGCCGTTTTGCACGATATTCCGCTCGTAGGCATCAACTATGGGCGATTGGGTTTTCTGACCGAATTTGAGCGGGGCGAAGAGGCTGCGCTCATCGAACTCATTCTGGATCCCGGCTGTCCCGTGATCGAGCGCGCCATGATCCGCGTGCGCCTCGGGAACAGCGAGCATATTTGTCTCAACGAGCTTGCGTTGCTCAGAGAAATCTCCCCCGAACGCTCCAACCGCGTCGAACGCATCGCCGTATCGCTCGACGGGAAAGCGGCGGGGAATTTTGTTGCGGACGGGCTGATCGTCGCCACGCCGACGGGCTCGACCGCCTATTCGCTCTCCGCGGGAGGGAGCATTCTGGCGCCCGATTGCGGCGCGCTCATCCTGACGCCCGTCTGTGCGTTCTCCATGTCATCGCGTCCCATCGTCTGTTCCGATTCCGTCATGCTCGGACTTACTATCGCGGAAAACGACGCGCTGATGGCATACGGCGACGGGGAATTTTTGGGCCGCGTGACCGAGGCGGACACGTTGACCGTCACAAAGGCGCGCAGCGTCCGCTTTCTGACCCGCGACCGGAGCGGATTTTTCCTGAAACTTACGCAAAAGCTCTGCTGAAAGAAAAATTATAAAAATACTGAGGGGAAATTATGTTAAGAAACGCAAGGCACGGCAAGATTTTGGAAATTATCGCGGAAAAAGAGGTGGAGACCCAGGAAGAGCTCTGCGCAGAACTCTCCGCGGCCGGATTTTCCGTCACGCAGGCCACCGTCTCGAGGGACATCAAGGAATTGCATTTGTTCAAGGTCAAGGGCACCAAAAAGCGCTTCCGCTATGCCTCGGCAAAGGATAGCGAGAGCGGAATCTCCGATAAAATGCGTTCGCTTTTCCAAACTTGCGTCGAGGATATCCGCCCCGTGGGCAATCTTCTCGTCATCAAAACGCTCAACGGCAACGGCTCCAACGCGGGCGTCGTCGTCGATCGGCTCGGCTATCGCGAGATCGTCGGCACCATTTCGGGCGACGATACCGTGCTCATCGTCTGTGAAAATGTGTCCGACGCGCATAGCGTCTACGGAAAACTCGAAACGCTTCTCAAGATGTAATACATTATGCTGAAACGGCTCACCATAGAAAATGTCGCCCTGATCGACCGTGCGGAATTGGAATTTTCCGACGGGTTGAATATCCTGACGGGCGAAACGGGCGCGGGGAAATCGGTCATTCTTGATTCCATCGACTTTGTTCTCGGCGCAAAGGCGGACAAGGGCATGGTCCGCGCAGGCGAAGTGGCGTGCAGTGTGCGCGCCGAATTTACCGTGCCCGAAACGTTGCATGCGCTCCTCGAGAGTTACGATATCGAACCGGAGGAGACGCTCGTCATTTCGAGAAAACTGTCCGCCGACGGAAGAGGGAGCCTGAAGATCAACGGGTGTACCGTAACGGCCGCCATGCTGCGCAGAGTTACGGCGCAGTTGGTAGACGTCCATGGGCAGAGCGAACATTTCTTCCTGCTCAAAGAGAGCAACCAGCTTCGGCTGCTCGATTCCATTGCGGGGGAGAACGTCGCCTCGAAGAAGGCGCGGCTCGGCGAACTGCTCTCGGAGAGAAAGCGCATCCTCGGCGATCTCGCCGTCCTCGGCGGCGACGACGGGGCGAGGTCGCGCCGGATGGACATCTTGAAATATCAGATCGACGAGATCGAACGCGCCGCCTTAAAGGATGGGGAAGAGGAAGAGCTGAGGGCCTGCTCTCTGCGCTTCCGAAATGCCGAACGCATTCTGAACGGACTCGCCGCCGCGCGGGATTTTCTTTTGGCCGACGGGAGCGGGACCGACGCCGTCCGCGGCGCCGCCCGTTCGCTTTCCTCGATCAAGGCCTACGAACCCCGCTGTGAGGCGCTTGCGGAGCGGTTGGAATCCGCGCTGGACGAATTGTCGGACATTGCGGATACGGTGGAGAGCTATCTCGACGACAGCGACATCGACGAACGGGAGGCCGAACGCGTGGAGGCCCGTCTCGATGAGATCAAGGGCCTGAAAAAGAAATACGGCAACGATATTGCGTCCGTGACGGACTTTCTCGCAAAGGCGAAGGAGGAGTATGGCCTGCTGTCGGACAGCGGCGCCCGCTTCGATTCGCTCACGAAGGAGCTCGCCGCGCTCGATCAAACGCTGTATCTTCAATGCCGCGCGCTCACGGAGGCCCGCAAAAAGGCCGCGGAAGATTTTACCCGGCGCGTCGTCGCCGAATTGAAGACCTTGAACATTCCCTCCGCGAAATTCGAAGTGGAATTTGACGATTATGGGCCGGAAGATGTGGAGAGAGCAAATTCCGAAGGTCTGGGCGGCGTGAGATTTCTCTTCTCCGCCAATGCCGGCGAACCGCTCAAAGAGCTCGGAAAGATCATCAGCGGCGGTGAAATGAGCCGCTTCATGTTGGCCGTCAAGGCGCAACTCTCCTCCGCGGGCGGCATCGGAACGTATATTTTCGATGAGATCGACGCGGGGATCGGCGGGAAGACGGCGCGCGTCGTCGCAGAAAAATTCGTCAAAATCGCGCGCGACGTCCAACTCATCGCCGTCACACACTTGGCGCAGGTCGCCTGCTTCGCGGATCGTGAATTTCTCATCGAAAAGCGCGAACTGAACGGAAAGACGCACACGACGATCCGGGAATTGGACGAGGAGGGCAGGCTCTCCGAACTTGCGCGCCTGATCGGCGGGGAGAGCGAACATGTGGTCGCTCACGCGAAAGAACTTCTCGAAGAGGCGGATATTTACAAAAAGTCCCTGTCATGACAATGCGGGAACGGGAATAGTTTTTTTCGGCTTACGCAAATTAACTTCTGCTAACGGAGGTTTTCATGCGTAAGCTGAAATTTTTTCTTGCTGCCTTTCTGTCCGCGCTTCTCCTCCTCGGGGGAGGTGCGCACCTCAATGTATGGGCAGAAGAGACGGATAAATATTATATCGGAGGCATGACTGCCGGCTTCATGCTTTCCGCGGAGGGGACGGAGATCATCGGGCTCTCCGAAGTCGCCGCAGAAGACGGTCTGCACCGCCCCGCGGAGGACGCCGGCATCCGGATCGGCGACACGATCGTCGCCGTCGACGATATTCGCATCAAGACGATCGGCGACCTCAACGCCGCATTGGAGCGCAGCGGCGGCAAACCCGTCAAGCTCACGGTCAAGCGCAGGGGCGAGACGGCGGAAACGGAGATCTTGCCCGTAAAGGAAAAGAAGAGCGGAAAATATAAGATCGGCGTGCTCATCCGCGATACGCTTGCCGGGATCGGCACGGTGACATTCGTCAACCAAAAGACCTACCGCTTCGGCGCGCTCGGGCACGACGTCTGCGACGACAACAAAAATTCACTCGGGATCGCGGAAAGCAAAGTGTACCTCTGCAGCGTGATCGGGGTGAATAAGGGCGTGAGAGGCAAGGCGGGGGAGCTCCGCGGACTCTTTCTCAATGACAGCGCGCTGGGAAAGGCAGAAAAGGTATGTTCGACGGGCCTGTACGGAACATTCGATAAAAAATACGATTTTTCCCACTGTGAATCGGTCGAAGCCGCGCCGCTGTCTGCGGCGACCATCGGGAAGGCCGTCATCTATTCCACTGTGGACGGTTGCTGCCCCCAACAATATGAGATCAACATCGTAAAAGTGGACGAAGACAATCGCGAAAACAAAAATTTTGTAATCAAAGTGACGGATCCCCGGCTCATCGAAGAGACCGGCGGGATCGTGCAGGGCATGAGCGGAAGTCCCATCGTGCAGAACGGGAAACTCATCGGCGCCGTCACGCATGTCTTCCTCAACGACCCGACGCGGGGCTACGGCATCGGCATCGAAAAAATGATCGGGGAATAAGATCGCGCATAATCGCTGCATTCGGTTCATATCCTGTGATATGGACCTTTCATTTTTGCGGGAGTGTCTTGCGCGGATCCTCGAACGCAAGCGGACGTTTATCCTGCTTGCGGCGCTCTGCCTCGTCGGCGCGATCTTAGGTCTGTGCTTTATCCGTACACCTGCAGTCTATGACTACCACCTCGGGCTCTGCGAACGCTATGTCGTGCGGGTCTGTTTTTCCGACCGAAGCGTATTCGTCATCTTTTGGGAACGCCTTGCGGGCGCCGCCCTTCTGATCGCGCTCATGCTGCTTTCGGGCGTTCATTTTGCGGCGCTGATCGTTCCGCCCGCGATCTTATTATACAGAGCCTATACATTCGGCGGGAGCCTCGTCATCTTTTTCTCGGTATATCGCGTGACGGGCGTGTTGATCGTATTCGTCTTATATCTCCCCGTGCATCTGTTGCTGGACGCCGTATTGCTCGCGGCCACAACGCTCTCCTGTGCACGGGCGCCGCATTTTTGCTTTTGCAGACACGATTTTTGCGAACTCGGCATGGATTTTTGCGCGCTCTTGCTCCTTGCGGCCGCCGTTTGCCTGTTTGAAAGCGTTTTGCTGCTTGCGATCTTCCATCCCATCGGCACCGTACTTTGATAATTTTTCGAAATCCGCACAAACTGCGGATATGAAAAGATTTTTGTATTGTACGGCGGCTGCCTTGATGGCGGGCGCGATGTTGGGTTCACTGGGCCACGCGCACCTCGGCGCAAGCGCGACGGAAATTCAAATAGCGGGAAAGGCGGCGTATCTTGCCGACTGTGACAGCGGGACGGCGGTCTATTCCCGCAACGAGACGGAACGGCTCCCGATCGCGAGCATGTGCAAAATCATGACGCTCTTGCTCTCATTTGAAGCGATCGAAGAGGGAGCGCTTTCCTATGACGACAGGATCACGGTCAGCGAACGGGCCTCGGGAATGGGCGGCTCGCAAGTCTTCCTCGAATGCGGATCGGAATATTCCGCCGAGGAGCTGATGAAATCGGTCGCGGTGTGTTCGGCCAATGATTCCTGCGTCGCCCTCGCGGAACAAATCGCGGGAAGCGAAGAGGCGTTTGTCGACCGCATGAACAGCCGTGCCCGGGAACTGGGCGCAGAGAACACGCTGTTTTCCAATTGTACGGGGCTTCCGAAGGACCCGCAATATTCGTGCGCAAAGGATGTCGCCGCGATGCTTCGGGAACTTCTCCGGCATGAAAAGTATTTTTCCTTCTCCAAGATCCGCTACGAAGAATTTCGGCATCCGGACGGCCGCGTCACGAGCATGACCAATACCAATAAGCTCATGCGCAGTTTCCCCGGGTGCGACGGCGGAAAAACCGGCTTCACGAGCGAGGCGGGATTCTGTCTCGCCGCAACGGCGAAACGCGGGGAGACCAGACTGATCTCCGTCGTCATCGGCGCCGCGGACTCCGATTCGCGGTTCAAAGGCGTCGCCTCGATGCTCGAATTTGCCTTTGAGCGCTACACGACGCGCATCGTGTTGGACGCCGGAACGGAAATCGAGCAGCGCATAGCCGTGCGCGGCGGAAAACAAAAGGACGTCGGCGTCGTGGCCGAACATCCGCTGAAAGTATTTACCAAGCGCGGGCAGGAGGAGAACTTTACCTTGGACATCGTGACGGAGCAAGACCGCAAGGCGCCCGTCGGGAAAGGAGACGTTCTCGGGACTGCGACGCTCTTTTCGGACGGCGTGGAAATTGCCTCGACGCCGCTCGTCGCAAACACCGATATCGCGCGGCTCAGTTGGTGGGACGCCTATCGGAAGACGGCACGAAACTGGCAGTGAGTCGGCAATAATATCGATTTTGCGAAGTACTATGCGTGACATAATCGCTGAATTTCAGCGGTTGTTCACGCATTTTTCTTGACCTTGCGCCGCAAACGGTGCTATAATATCGTCATGAACTTCCGAAATACGCTATTGATCAAAGACGGCCATCTTCACATCGGCGGCGCCGATTGCGTAAAGTTGGCCGAAGAGTTTTCCACGCCGCTCTATGTATATGATGAGGCGCACATCCGCACCATGATGGGCGTTTACCGCGATTGCATCGAAGAATTTTACGGCGGGAATGGCCGCGCGCTCTATGCCTCCAAGGCCTTTGCGTGCGAAGCGATCTATGCGATCGCAGACGAGGAGGGATTGGGCGTTGACGTCGTCTCGGGCGGCGAACTCTACACCGCGTTGCAGGCCGGATTTCCCCCGCAGAAGATCTGCATGCACGGCAACAATAAACTTTTGCACGAACTTTGCGAGGCACTGGACGCCGGCGTCGGACGCATCGTCGTGGATGCGGCTTCCGAAGCCGATCTGCTGGACGCAGAGGCCGCGCGGCGCGGGATGGTGCAGGACGTTCTCATTCGCATCAATCCCGGCGTAGAGGCGCACACGCATGCGTATGTGCAGACCGCCACGCCGGATTCCAAATTCGGATTTTCCGTCGCAAACGGTAGCGCAGAGGAGATGGTGACGTATATCCTTTCGAAGCCGCACCTGCGTCTTCGCGGATTCCACTGCCACATCGGCTCCCAGATCTTCGAGAAACAGTCCTTTGTATTGGCCGCAGAAAAATGTCTGGCGTTCATGCGGGACATGCGGGATCGCCATGCTTTTTGTTGCGAAGAGCTCGATCTCGGCGGGGGATTCGGCATTTGGTATGCCGAAGGCGACCCCGCGCGGACCGTATCCGCCTACCGCGAGGACCTCAAAGCGCTCTTCGGCGCCGTCAAGGCGGGCTGTGCGGCCTATGGCCTTCCGCTTCCTTTTCTCTACCTTGAGCCCGGCCGTTCCATCGTGGGGGAGGCCGGCATCACGCTCTATACCGTCGGCACCATCAAGGATATCCCCGGGATCCGCAAATACATCGCCGTGGACGGAGGGATGTTCGACAATCCGCGTTACTGCCTCTACGGCTCTGTCTATACGGCGCTCCTCGCCAACCGTGCGGACGAGGCGCCGACCGAGCGGGTCTCGATCGCCGGCAAGTGCTGCGAAAGCGGAGACCTGATCGGCGTCGATATCAACCTCCCGGCCGCCGAGACGGGGGATATTCTCGCGATTTTTTCGACGGGGGCCTACCATTATTCCATGGCCTCCAATTACAACCGCAATCTTGTCCCTCCCGCGATCCTTGTAAAGGACGGAAAGGCCGAATACATCGTAAAGCCGCAGACGTATGACGACCTCGTCCGCAACGACGTCCTGCCCGCGCGGCTGAAAAAGAGATCGCTGTAAAAATTCCCCATAGCCACTATATCTTGTTAAATGAATCGGATTTTTTTCAAAATATCCGATTTTTTCTTGCTTTTTTCCTGCGTATGCATTATAATAGAATATGCTATGCTCGATTATGCTATCGGCCTTGTCGCAAGTTTTTGCGCAGTGGCGATCGTATTGACGCTCCATGAGTTTTCCCATGCCTATGTGGCCTACCGCTGCGGCGATCCGACGCCCAAGTGGAACGGCAGGCTCTCCCTCAATCCGATGAGGCATTTCGATCTCATAGGGCTGGTCTGTTTTGCGCTCGTCGGGTTCGGCTGGGCGAAACCGGTACCCATCAATCCGTATAACTTCAAAAAATACAAACGCGGGCTCTTCCTCACCGCAAGCGCGGGGATCCTCATGAACTATCTGACCGCGTTTCTGTTTTACCCGCTCTATCGGCTCGTGGTCCTGCTGTTTTTCCGCATCGGCGATGTCGTTGTCCTCGGCTCCTTTTTGCGGCAATGGGCGTATTTCCTTTTTGCATACAGCCTGAGTTTCGCCGTCTTTAATCTGTTGCCGCTCAATCCGCTCGACGGTTTCCGGATCGTCGACGCGCTCAACCGGCGCAGAGGGAAAGTTTACCGCTTTCTGCGGGACTACGGGCATTGGATCCTGTTGGCGCTCGTCGCCGAGAGCTTTCTCTGCGAGATTTTTGTGCAGGCGGGCGTCGGGATCATGGATAACTTCAATCTGCTCGGTTGGATCATGAAATTCGCCGTGGGGATCCTCGGCTGGCCCATCACTTCGCTTTGGGGGTTAATTCCTTGGAAGATTTAATGGAAAGAGAAAACATCAAAAACGAAGAGGGATCGGAAGCCCCCGAGGCCGAGGCGGGTTCCTCCGCTCCTTCCGTGCCGAATACGGAAGGGGAGACGTTTGCCGCCGAAACTGCGGAAACGGGCGAGGCCTCTACGATCGACGCGGCGGAAGCGCTTGCGGCAGACGACGAGCTCGAACGGGAGCTCGCCTTGCGGCGCGCCAAAAACAAGGCCCCGGAGACGGAGGAGGAACGTGAAGAGCGCATCCGTTCCATCAGCGAAAAGTTCGATTCCTCCGTCGACTATACGACGGTTCTGGATAACTTTGAAGGGCCGCTCGATCTTCTGCTCTATCTCATCAATAAAAATGAGATCGAGATCGAAGATATCTTTGTTTCGCAGGTCACCGAACAATTCCTCGAATATATGAAGGGCTTGCCCTATATCGATGTGGAGAAAGTGACCGAATATCTCAATATCGCCGCAACGATCCTGCGGATCAAGGCGCAATCGCTGGTGCCGGTCATCGACGAGATGGAAGATTGGGACGATTACGGCTCCATCGAAGACGATAAGGCCGAACTGATCCAGGCGCTTGAAGAATACCGCCTCATCAAAGAGGAAACGGAAAAGCTCAAAAAGTTGGAGACGGTCGGGTATTATTTCAAGGCGCCCGATAAAAACGTCGGCGCGACCAAGACGGTCTTCTCCCTCGAAGGTCTTACGCTCGATGGGCTCGTAAAGGCATTTTCGTCTCTCCTGTTGAAGCGGGAGGCGTCGTTCGAAGAGGAAGAGGTGCGCGAGATCCCGCGGGATGAATTTACGGTCGCCCAAAAGATCTTGTATATCCTCGAAGTTTTCGAGACGGCAGAGGAAGTCCGCTTTGAAGAGCTCTTCATGAAGGATTTTACGCGCGGCGAGATCATTACCACGTTCCAGGCGCTCTTGGAGCTCATGAAGCATCAATATCTGCAAGTGCGTCAACCGGAACCGTTGGGCCAAATTTATATCACATTCAACAGCGAATCCAGTCACCAGTGGATCGGACAACAAATCGACGAATACGAATAAGGGGAAACTATGGAAAATCTCGTCAATATTGTAGAATCGGTGCTCTTTGCTTCCGGGAAGGCCGTGCCGCTTGCGGATATCGCGGACAAGTTGGGGACGGATGTCGGGCACATCAAGGACGCGCTCAAAGTGCTCAAGGAGCGCTATGGCGAAAACGGCGGAATCCAACTGCTCGAGTTCAACAAAAAGGCGCAACTTGCGTCCAATCCCAACTATAAAGAGTATGTGGAAGCCGTTCTCACGCCCATCCGCGAAAAAGAACTCACCCGCACGATCCTCGAGTGTGCGGCCATCATCGCCTATAAACAACCCATCACCCGCACGGAGGTCGAGACGCTCCGCGGCGTGAGCAGCGACTACGGCATCAACGCGCTCATGGAGCTCGGACTGATCTATCCCTGCGGCAAAAAGGACGCCATCGGCCATCCGACGCTCTTTGCCACGACCGATGAATTTTTGAAGCGATTCAAGCTCAATTCTCTCGAAGATCTGCCCGATTACGATACGCTCATGGCGGCGATCGCGCATCCCGAAGGAGACCGCGGGAATTACCTCTATGCCCGCGACGAATGGGAAGATATCGACGCGGACAGCTCCTCGACGTTGGGCGCGCCGGAAGTCGCCGCAGAAGACAAACAGAAGAAACAGCCCAAGCCCGAAAAAGTGGATGGCGGCTATGAGATCCCCGACTTTTTGAACGGGATCGACAACAACGACATCGTCAAGATCTCTTGATATCCGGTTGGAAAAAATTCGCATAAAATCCGAAAATTCGCTCATGATATGGTCATGGGCGAATTTTTCATATGGTCCACTTTTTTCGGGATGCTGCTGTTCCTCTTCCCGATCTTCGTGGGATTGGACGTCTATCTCGATCTTCGCGAAAACAAAGCGTCGTTCGCCATCAGCACGTTCGGCCTGCGCGTCTTCGGCGGCTATGCGGAAGTGCGCAGGGAGGGCATCGCCATTCATCTGACCGAAAAGTTTGCCCTGCTTCTCACCTATGATAAGATGGGAGACACGCGGAAATATTTTGAGGTCACGGCCGGTTTTCAGCTCTATAAACTGCATCAGATCGTGGAGACGGGCGGGTCGGATAAAATTTACGGCGTCCTGATCGCCGCGCTGCTACAATCGGGCGGAGGCGCCGCGTTTGCCGTACTGCGCACGCGCCATCCGTTCCTCTCTCTCAAAAACGGTACGGTCCTCGCCGACGCGCCGTGCCTCAAACTTACATTCGAAACGATCACCGTGTTTAACGGTCTCGTTCTCACGTTGGCAATCACCAAAAAAATTATGGAGGCATTATTAAATTGGATAAGAAACAAAAGGTTGACGGCATCATGGAAAAAACAGCGGAGCAGCTCGTAAAGCTGGTCGACGTGAATACGGTCATCGGGAAACCCGTATTTTCCGCAAGTGGCGCGCAAATCATTCCCTTCACCAAGGTGACGATGGGCTACCTCTCCGGCGGGGGAGAATACGGAGAAGTCAAGGCGGTCAAGGAGGGGGAAAGTTTTCCCTTCGCAGGCGGTGCCGGTACGGTCGTCAACATCAAGCCCGCGGGTTTCCTCATCGACGACGGAATGGAATGCCGCGTCGTCAAAATCTCCGACGACCCGCTCGACGGGCTGATCGAAAAGGCGGGGGACCTCCTCGGCAAGGTGATCAAGCGCGATGATGAAGAATAGGCGAATTTTCTTTCTTTTGCCGCTGTTGCTCTCCGCGTTCCTAATTCCCGCTCCCGCTTCCAAAGCGGCCGCGGCGGCCATCCCCGCGACGGCGGAATGCGTCGTGGAAGTTACTTCGCGTCGGTTTTTGCACGAAAAAAATGCCGAATCACGGCTGCCGATGGCCAGTACGACCAAGATCTTAACGGCGATCATCATTCTCGAAGATTGCGATCTCGAAGAGGCGGTCACCGTCCCGCGGGAAGCGGAGGGGACGGAGGGCTCCAGCGTCTACCTCAAGGCGGGAGACGTCTACACCGTTCGCGATCTCCTGTACGGGCTCATGCTGCGCTCCGGGAACGATTGCGCCGTGACGCTCGCGCTCATGCACAGCGGAAGCATCGAGGCATTTTCCGAAGAGATGACGGAGCGCGCCGCCGCAATGGGGGCGGAGCACAGCAATTTTATGAATCCGCACGGATTGCCCGATGTGCGGCACTATACGACGGCGCGCGATCTTGCGTTGGTCGCCGCCTATGCCATGCAAAATGCCGCGTTCCGCGAGATCGTATCCTGCAAATATTATGAGTCGCAGGGTTGGAAAAACAAGAACAAAATGCTCTCGGCCTATGAGGGCGCGAGCGGGATCAAGACGGGATTCACCACGGCCGCCGGGCGGTGCCTCGTCACGAGCGCGGAGAGAAACGGCATGACGCTCGTCTCCGTGCTTCTCAACTGTCCCGAAACATATGAGCGCACGTCCGAACTCCTCGACGGCCTCTACGAAAACTATCAGATGATCCCTCTGCTCGACGCAACGCAACCCTATGACGGCTATGCCATCAAATACGGATTCGCCTATCCGCTGACGAAGGAGGAGATGAACGAGATTCGGATCGAAGGGACTTCCGTGATGCCGCTCCCGGAAAACAAGGGGGAAGTCGCCGGACAAGTCTATATTTATCTTGGGAATCGCTTGCTTTTTTCGCAAAATTTGTATATTATGTAGATAGTAGCTCCCGTTGGGGCATAAAACAGAGGAGTGCAGAGTACTCTGCGTGACATACTATGCGCATAAACAAGTTTTTGGCGGAACTGGGGATCGCCTCGAGAAGGGGCGCCGATGAGATCGTTGCGGCGGGACGCGTCACCGTCAACGGAAAAATTGCGGCGCCGGGCTGCGAGATCGAGGAGAGCGATACCGTGATGCTCGACGGCAAGATCCTATCCCACAAGATCCACTATGAATATTACCTTCTCAATAAACCCAAGGGGTGCGTGTGTACCGTAGCCGATGAAAAGACGGACCGCCCGCGCAAGACGGTCATGGAATTTTTGCCGGAAGGAGCGGGAAGGGTCTTCCCGGTCGGCCGATTGGATTATAACAGCGAGGGCCTTTTGATCCTCACAAACGACGGGGAACTCGCCTATCGCCTCACCGCGCCGCAGAACGAGATCCCGAAGACGTATCTCGTGCGCGTCGAAGGCACGATGACGCCAACCCAACTGAACCGGTTGCGCGCGGGCGTCGAAATCGAGAAGGGCGTCGTCACCAAAAAGTGCAAAATCGTCGTCGTGGAGACCGATAAAAAGTATACCAAAATGCACGTCGTTCTGACCGAAGGCAAGAACCGCGAGATCAGGAAGATGTTCGAAACCGTGGGGAAGGAAGTTACATTCTTAAAGCGGATCCGCCTCGGCGATCTGACGCTCTCGGGGCTCGACCGCGGCGCATGCAGAAAACTGACGCAGGAAGAAGTTTTTTACCTCAAAAATCTATGAAAATACCGCCCGACAGACTTGTCGGGCGGCGCCGTATTCTGTTATTTCAGATCGACCGCATCAGACCGATGACCTTTCCGATGAGCATCGCCTCGCTCTCGGAGTCGAGCACATAGTCCGAAAGCGCAGCGTTCTCGGGGTGCAAAATGATTTTGCCGTCCCGCCGGAAGAAACGCTTCACCGTGGCGCCTTGGTCGGTCCCGTCCGGATTGAACAGTGCGACCACGATATCCCCGTTCTCGGCCGTATTCTGCTTTTTCACAATGATCTTGTCGCCGTCAAAAATGCCCGCCTCGATCATACTTTCCCCGCGCACGCGGAGCATGAAGAGCTCCTCGCCGTGAAATTCGGAGGAAGGGAGGGGATAATAACCCTCGAAATTCTCTGCCGCAAGGATGGGTTGGCCTGCGGTTACCGTTCCCAAAAGAGGAATGCGGATAGCTCCTTCGCTCTTGACCGCCACGGCGCGTTTCTTGTTTTCCGCCTTTTCGAGATATCCCATTTCCTTTAAGCGGTTGATATAGTCATAAGCCGTCGCAGTGGACTTGATCCCGAGATCGCGGCACATATCGCGGACAGTGGGCGGGAACCCGTTGTCTTCCATATATCCCTTGATATAGTCGAGCGCTTCCATGAGTTTGTTCTTATTGAGCATCTCCGAACCTCCGATTCTTATTATAGCGGATTTTGGGAAAAATAGCAAACGTTTGTTTTAACTTTTTCGAAAATTTTTTTGCATTTTTCTTGATTTTTTTCGGACGACCGATTATAATACTGGAAAACAGGCAACCGACTGCGATCAAGCAAGTCAAAAATGGGTTGCCTGTGAGGTCTCAAATGGAACTTGGGAAAGAATGCGTTTTATACGACGGCAAGGAGTGCGACGGATGCATGGAGTGCGAGGTCTGCGATCTCGACCCCTCCAAGCCCTGCACCAACTGCGGCAAGTGCCTCGACATCAAGGATTTCGTGAGCATCAAGATCGACAAGATCATCCGGGATCCCAGAGAGGAATGACCGACTCCGCAGGATATATATAACGATCCCGTTCGGAGAACGCAGAAGGGATTTGGCGATCGGCCAAATCCCTTCTGCGTTTTTTCGGCATCATTTCGTTGCCTGCATTTTCTTTTCCGCCAGGGAACTTACATAGGCGTCGCAGTTGACGTCCACGATGTTTTGCGAATAGAGCACGATGGGTACGAGCAGCAGGACTGCAAGGAGCGGATTGATCAAAAACAGCACGGCCGCAAGCGCCACGTCAATGAGAAGGATCAGCCCAAATGCAACAAGCTGGCTGAAGATGTTTTTCGGCGTCAGGACTTCCTTTAAGCCAAGCATGCCGTCGCGATGGATGAGCCACGAGGCCGTAAGCGAGATCCCGCTCGTGAAGATCATGAGGACAAAGAGCAGCAGGGTCCCGTAGATCTTGATGACGGCAAAAAAGCACAGCGCCACCAGAAGCAGGATGGATTCCACGAGCGGTACGACCGTATGGGCGACGATGAATTTTTTGACGCTGCCCTTGACGGTGATTCGTCTGACGGCAAACCTCGTCGCATAGTTGGCGCAAACCAGCCCGAGGCTAAGCGTCAGAAAGGCTGCAGCCAGCATGGCCTTCATCGAAGCAAGAAAATCTCCGATTATGGCCTTCATCTGCCCTTCGAATCCCGCAGTGGAGGCGTTGAGCGTTTGGAAAAAGCCGTTCAGCGTCGTCTGTAACCATCCGCTGCTCAAAATTTGCCGCGCGATATTCAGGAGACTCCCGTCCCAGTTGAGCTGTCCCAAAGAATAGGCAAGAAATTCGTTGACGGAGGCGGACGATTGCTCCGACGAAAGATGGATGAGCTCCGTCAGATCCGCGAGCATCTTCTGCGCGCTCCCCGTCGCGGCCGAAAACATGCCGAAGATGGCTATGATCAAAAACAGATAGAAGATCCCCATGGGGACAAACAGAAGCAAGAGATTTTTTGTGAAATTCTTCAATGCGTTTTTGATCATATTTCCTCCTTGCGAAATCCGCGAAACTTTTCCGCATAGATCGTGGGAATGATGGCTTCGGCCACCATGCCGTCCTCTGTGTATTCGACGGAACGCTCCGTCAAAAGGGGCCGGAGCGCCGTATATGCGGACATCGCCGGATAGGGGATAAACAACTTGGCGCGGATAAATTCGTCCCGGAGCGCTTCAAAGATCCGGCGCTTTAATTCCTCCAAGCCCGTGCCGTTTTGGGCGGAGATCTCGACATATTCCTTGGGGAATCTGGCCCCCGCAACGAGATCGCATTTATTCATGACAACGAGATAGGGCGCATGAAACCCCATTCCGTTTAACGTATCCAGCGTCGTCTTGAGCTGCACGTCGTAAGCGCCCGTCGCATCGCATACGATGAGCGCGAGATTGCAATTCAGTGCGCTTTCAAGCGTCGATTTGAACGCCTCGATGAGATGGGTGGGGAGGTCCTGCAAAAACCCGACCGTATCCACCATGAGAAAGGGGACGCCTTCGATCTCAAACGCGCGGGCCGTGGGGTCCAGCGTTGCAAACAGAGCGTCTTTTACCAAGACATCCGCGCCCGTGACGGCATGGAGCAGCGTGGATTTCCCCGTATTCGTATACCCGACGAGCGCGACGGTCTTGACGCGTTCCTTTTTTCTGCGTTCGGACTGCAACCGGCGGCGCTGTTCCGTCTCCTTCAGTTTTTCTTTGAGCGCATGGATGCGCGCGCGGATGTGCCGGCGGTCGGTCTCGAGACGGGTCTCGCCGGGGCCGCGCGTTCCGATCCCGCCCCCAAGCCGCGAAAGCGCCTCGCCCTTGCCCTTGAGCCGCGGATAGAGATATTGATACTGCGCCAGCTCCACCTGCAGTTTTCCCTCCCCGGTCTGCGCACGGAGCGCAAAGATATCGAGGATCAGCGTCGTGCGGTCGATGACCTTGCGGCCGCCCAACGCCTTGGAGATGTTGAGCGTCTGGGAAGGGGAGAGATCCCCGTTGAAGAGGACCGTGACATCCAGTCCCGCAAGACGCTCCTCGAGTTCGCGCAACTTGCCCTCGCCGATATAGGTCGCGGGATTGACTTCGCGTATGGGTTGATAGATCGTCCCGGCGTAGGCGGCGCCTGCGCTCTCGATGAGCGCAACGGCCTCTGCGTGCAGGACGTGATAAGACGACCCGGAAATGGGTTGTATGACATAGATGCGTTCGACTTCTTGCACAACTTCTCCTGAAGCGACCCGAAAATGGGTCGTCACTCATCTTCTCGATGCAGCTTTACCCGATCCGCCACGGCCTTGCGGTTGTCTTCGGTGATGGCCGCATAATGCTTGCGGGTCGTATTGACGTCGCGGTGTCCGAGAACGTCGGCGACAATATAGATATCGCCCGTCTCGCGGTAGAGCGCGGTGCCGTAGGTGGAACGAAGTTTATGCGGCGTGATGTGTTTGAGCGGCGTCACGATGGCGGCATATTTTTTGACAAGATTCTCGACGGCGCGCACGGTGATGCGGCGATACTGCATCGAGAGAAAGAGCGCGGGCTCGTTGGCGGGGACCTTGGGATCGTTGTTTTTTTGCTCCACATAGGCCTCGAGCGCGTGCGCAACCTCATCGGAAAAATACAGGATCGCCTTATTGCCGCCTTTTCGCGTTACGATAAAGGATTTTGCCGCAAAATCAATGCTCTCGTTGTTGAGCCCAACGAGTTCGGAAATACGGATCCCGGTCCCCAGGAAAAGCGTCAGGATCGCACAATCGCGCACTTTTGTCCGCTCATGATAGCCCTCCATGTGGCGGGAGATCCCGTTGCCGTATTCCGCCGTATCCAAAAGCTCGGAGACTTCCGCTTTTTCCAGGCGAATGATCTCTTTATCGTGCAATTTGGGCATGGAAACCTTTGCCGTATGATTGACGGAGATCAAGCCCTTATTGAAGAAATACTTGTACATGGATCGGACAGTCGATAATTTTCTTGCCTTGGCGCGTTCGTCGCAGGAAAGATCCTTGTCCTGAAAGCGATAGTGGGAGAGATAGGAGAGATAGATCTCAAGATCGGTATCCGTCACGAGCTCTAAATGTTCGAACGTAAAATCATGGACGTCGGAGATCTTGCCGCGAAACTTTTTCTTCATGAGGAAATCGAAGAAGATACGAAGATCGTAGCAATAATTGAGACGGGTAAGCGTGCTTGTCCGCGTTTCGACGCCGCGGAAAAAATCCTCGCAAAAGTAGGGGAGATCGTCAAGCAGTTCGTAGATCTTATCCAAATTTCTCAGATTGCGCTCCTGATAGTAATCGGCGCCTCGTTTGGTCTTCATTCCGCGTTACCTCGATCCGCCTGCGCTTTTTTGACGGGCAGTTTTCTCGGAGACGGCAGGGATATCTGCGAGATCCAAAAGTTCGTCGGCGCTGATTTGATAATGCCGGCACAGAATGGAGATTTCCGAAGCCCGCGGCTCCGACTGCCCAAGTTCCCAACGCGCAAGAGAGGACTGGCTGATTCCCGTGAGCTCGGAAAGCGTCATCTGGGAAATGCAACCGTGTGAGATACGGAGATCATGTAATTTTTTTGCGAGCGGCTTCATAAATACCTCCAAAACCATAATAACACAGGCAGGGCAAAAAAAAAGAGACAAGTCGAAAATGGGTTGCTATTTTTCGACCGATGATGCGGAATCGAACGATACGGCGCAGTGTGCACGCCAATGACATCGTTTGCGCAGATCGGCATGCCTTGGGGAAATTGCAATTGGCCGAATGCGAAATTCCAGTTGGCAGGATGAAAAAATTACAGTGTGTCCTATGGAAAATTGCAACGGGATTGAGGGAAATTCAAGTGGGGAGGATATCCATAACTATTCGCAAAACAACGCTTTTACGAATAGTTATGGCAAAAATAGGGGCACTTTTTCAAAATTTACACGGTTTTTCGGCCAAAAACGCAATTTTACAAAATAATTGATCGTCCCGGCCGTTATGCCGATTTTGCGCAGATTTACACGATTTACCATGCGCTGTTTTGCACGGTTTTACAAGATTTCGCACAAACATGCGCAAGTTGTTCCATGAAATTTCCGATAATTATGCCAGACATAATTATGTCTGGCATAGGTATTATTTTTCATCGATTTTCCCGACGATCCCATATGAAAACGGCCCGATCTCCAATCTCTCCGTCGATTCCTCGCCGCTCAGAAATTCTTTGTAGCGACCATCTGACCGAAACTTCAAACTGTATCGCGTCGCGGAATTGTTGCAAAATACATACGCGCTTGTGCGTGCGCTTTTTCTTTCAAAGATGAGGCATCGGGTATCGGCGTAGATTTCACGATATTCTCCGTCGCGGAACGCCTCGGGAATGCGCTTTGTTCTGATCTCGCCGAGCCGCCGATAAAACGCGCACAGCGATTTGTCCATCTGGTCCCACGGGAAACACGCGCGGCAGAACGGGTCCATGTAGCCCTCAAGCCCGGCCTCGTCGCCGTAAAACACGCAGGGAACGCCCGGAAGCGTATATTGCAAGACTGCCGCCATCCTGACGAGCGCCTTGGCGCGCGTCTTTTCTTCGTCGGAGAGACGCGTGCGGGACATTTCCTCCTTGTCGGCGCATTGCCTGTTACCCATTACGGTCAAAATGCGCGGCGTGTCATGCGTCCCCAAAATATTCATGAGACAGTCCAACGTCTCCTTGGGATAGTTGTCGCGGAGCATCGCGACCGTCTCACGCAGTTCCGAAAGATCGCCCGTCAAAACAAAATGAATGATCGAGTTCTTGAGCGGATAATTCATGACCGAATCCAGCTCGCGGCCCTGAAGATATTGGCGGCGCTCGCTGTAAGCGATCTTATTGGACGCGTCCTCCCAAACCTCGCCGAGGACCAGCGCGTCGAGCGCCTCCGATTTGACGGTTTGCCGCAGTAATTGCAAAAAGGAATCGGGCAATTCGTCGGCGACGTCGAGCCGATAGCCGCTCGCGCCGCGTTTGAGCCAAGTTTTGATGACGCCGCCCGCCCCGAAGAGAAAATCGCGGTAACTTTGGGAATCTTCATTGACGGCCGGGAGCGTTTCGACGCCCCACCAACTGTCGTAAGAATCGGGAAAATGTTGGAAGCGATACCAATCGGCATAGGGGGAATTACGGGATTGATAGGCGCCCAAGCTGTCGTAGCGGCCGTATTTATTGAAATAGCGGCTGTCGTCCCCCGTATGATTGAAAACGCCGTCGAGGATCAAGCGGATCCCATAGCCGGCGGCTTCGTCGGCCAAGGCCTTAAAATCGGCCTCTGTGCCGAGCAGACCGTCAATCTTCAGATAGTCGCCCGTATCATAGCGATGGTTGGAATAGGCTTCGAAAATGGGATTGAGATAGATCGTCGTCACATGAAGCGAAGCAAGATAGGAGAGTCGGCTTCGAATGCCGTTGAGATTGCCGCCAAAGAAGTCGTTATTGAGCACTTTTCCAAAGGAATTTGGCCGAAAATAGGGTTGTCCGCCCCAATCTTGCCGCAAAATTTGATAGGGCTTGGCGGGATACTCCCCCACCTTGCAAAACCGATCGGGAAAGATCTGATACATGATCCCGCCCTTGAACCAGGCGGGCGTTTCATACGATTCATCGTAAACGGTGATCTGCCAGCTTGCGGGCTCCCCCGTCACGACGCCCGCACGCAGAGGCCCGCAGCCGAGAAAACGGCTTCCCCCCAAGTCAAAATAATAGAAATACAACCCGATCCGATGGAATCGGAGCGCAACGGTAAATCCGTCCTCCGTTCGTTTCATCGGAAAGGAAAATTTCGTTCCGTCGTCCTGATAAAAATTCAGCGTACAGCTATCGGCGGAGAAGTTTTCTTCTCCGCCTGCCGAATAGTATACGTGAAATAGTACCTCGCTCCCGCGCGAAACAGCTCCGATTTGCGATTTACACGCGCGATCTAATGGATCATACCGTAGTTGCATGGCTGCCTTATGATTTTCCAAGTGGTTTGATGTGCCAAATATTCGCCGCATATTCGCGGACGCTGCGGTCGGCGGAGAAATATCCCGCGGACGCGATATTCATGAGCGACTTTTTATTCCAACTCATCTTATCGTTTGCATAGAGCGCGCTCATCTTTTCCTGCGTCTGCGCATACGATTCATAGTCCGCAAGACACATATACGGATCGGCGATACGCACATTGCGCAGGAGATAGTTCGCGATCTCCGCAAACGAACAGCCGTTGAAGCCCACGATGAGCGATTCGATGATCTTGCGCAAATAGGTGTTTTGGTTATAATAGACGCTGGAATTATAACCTTGATTCCAAATGGCCTTGACTTCGTCGGCTTTCAGTCCGAAAATAAAGATATTTTCGTCCCCCACCCGTTCCGCCATCTCAACGTTGGCGCCGTCGAGCGTGCCGATCGTAAGCGCGCCGTTGATCATAAACTTCATGTTCCCCGTTCCGCTCGCCTCTTTTCCCGCGAGCGAAATCTGCTCGGATATCTCCGAGGCGGGCATGAGCTTCTCCGACATGGTAACGTTGTAATTCTCCATGTATACGACATTCAGCTTTTCGCGGATGCGGGGATCTTTCCGGATATCCTCTGCCAAGAAACAGATAAGTTTCATGATTTGCTTGGCCATGTCGTATCCGGCGGCCGCCTTCGCCCCGAAAATGTATGTCTTGGGAAGCACGTCGAGATTGGGGTTTTCCCGAAGATCGTTATAGACGCCGATGATGTGCAAGACGTTGAGAAGTTGGCGCTTGTATTCGTGCATCCGCTTCGCCTGTACATCAAACACCGTATTGGGGTCGATCTCGATCCCCTGCGTCTTTTTGGCATAGTTCGAAAATTGGACTTTTTTGATCGCCTTGATCTCATCAAGCCGCTTTAAGACGCTCTTATCGTTCGCAAACTTCTTGAATCCGAGCAGTTTTTCGGCATCTTTTGCGTACCCGGTCCCGATACAATCATCGAGCAGCGCACAAAGTTCCGGATTGGACTGGTTGAGCCATCTTCTGTGCGCAATGCCGTTTGTGACATTGCAGAACTTTTCGGGCGTATATTCGTAGAAATCGCGGAAAATGCTCTCTTTGATGATCTCGCTGTGCAGTTGGGAGACGCCGTTTACGGAGTGGGAACCGACCACGCAGAGATTAGCCATGCGCACGCTGTCATGGGACAGGATCGCCATGCGGGAGATCTTGTTCCAGTCCCCCGGGAAGCGATGCCAAAGGTCATCGCAAAAACGGCGGTTGATCTCCTTCAAAATGCAATAAATACGGGGAAGTTTCCGCGCCACAAGCTGTTCGTCCCACGTTTCAAGCGCCTCCGCGAGCACGGTGTGATTGGTGTATGCGCAAGTGGCGGTCGTAATATTCCAAGCGGTATCCCAGTCAAAATAGTTTTCGTCGACGAGGATGCGCATGAGTTCGGGGATCGCAAGCGCGGGGTGCGTATCATTGATATGGATGGCCGCCATTTCGGGCAGACGGGCCAACGAACCGTAGCGGCGTTTATGATCGGAAACGATACATTGCAGAGACGCCGAAACGAGAAAATATTGCTGTTTCAAGCGGAGCGACTTCCCCTCGCTGTGATTATCGGAAGGATAGAGCACTTTGGAAATCAACTGCGCGTCGCTGTCATCCCGCATGACGGCCTCGTAATTCCCCTGCGAAAAGGCCTGCATGTCAAATTCCTGCACGGCACGGGAACGCCACAGCCGAAGCACGCTGACCGCTTCCGAATCGGCTCCGGACACCATCATGTCATACGCGACGGCCTCCACTTCCTTGGCATTATGATAGATCGTCTCCATGCCGTGATCCGTCCATTTCTCCTCGACTTGCCCGTCGAAACGAACGATGAAGGTCTTATCGGTACGCATGGTGAGCCAGGCCTCCCCGCCCGGGAGCCAGACGTCGGGAAGTTCGATCTGCCAACCGTCGACGATCTTCTGCTTGAACAATCCATATTGATAGCAGATGGAGAAGCCCATCGCGGGATAATTTTGCGTTGCAAGCCCGTCGAGGAAGCAAGCGGCAAGACGGCCGAGGCCGCCGTTCCCGAGCCCAGCATCGGGCTCCTCTTCATAGAGGTCTTCCAGTTTCGTCTTGTACTTTTTGAGCGCGGCGTCGAGCGGAGCGCCGATCCCGAGATTGTAGACGCTGTTTTTGAGAGAACGCCCCATCAAAAATTCCATGCAAAGATAATATACCCTCTTCGCACGCGCAGCCTTCGTCTTCAAATGGAACTTTTGACGTTTTTCGAGCATCAGATCCCGCACCGCCATGACGACGGCCTTATAGAGCTGTTCGCGGGAGGCCTCTGCCGGCGCAACGCCGAAATAGCGGGAAAGTTTTCCTGCGATCAGGCGTTCCGCCTCCTGTTGTGTTAAATTTTCCATAATATCTTCCTCTTTTCGGGATTACGCGGCCGCTCATCGCGGCCGCGTCATTTTTCTTTGGTTGCGGTTAATTCAAAATGCTGAGATAGAGATTCTCATAGCTCTTCGCCGACGTCGACCATGTGAAATCGGTCTCCATCGCCTTTTTGACAAGTTTTGCCCATTCGCCCTTGATCCGATACACCCCGAGCGCTTCATTGATGACATACAGCATATCGTATGCGTCGTAATTGGCGAACGTGAACCCGTTCCCGCCGGCGCCGTAGGGCGTGATGCTGTCCTTCAGACCGCCCGTCTCGCGGACGATCGCCACCGTACCGTAGCGGCTCGCGATCATTTGAGAGAGCCCGCACGGCTCGCTCTTGGAGGGCATCAGGAAGAGATCGGCGCCCGCATAGATCTTCCGCGAAAGATCGGAATTGAAGGAAATGATGGAGACGACTTTCCCCTGGTATCTGCGGGCAAGATCGGTGAAATAATTTTCATAACCGGAGTCGCCCGTGCCGAGAAGGATAAACTGCATATCCTGCCGCAATGCCTGCTCGATAACCTCCTTGACGAGATCCAACCCCTTGTGGGACACAAGGCGGGTGATCATGGCGAGGATGGGCGTATCCGGTTTGACGGGGAGCCCCAACATCTTTTGAAGTTCCTCTTTGCAGACGGCCTTCTTCTCGGGATGCGCGGCGCTGTAATTGGCAAAGAGCGCCGTATCCGTCTCCGGATCGTAGTAATCGGGGTCGATGCCGTTGAGGATCCCGCAGAGTTTGAACTCGTTCCTGCGCACGATCGCGTCGAGCCCGTGCGCATAATACGGATCCTTGATCTCGTTTGCATACGTCGGAGAAACCGTCGAAAACCGTTCGCAACATTCGATCGCCCCTTTCATCAGGTTGATGCAGCGGTCGTATTCGACAAGATTCCGATAATGATAGGAGATCCCGAATAGATCTTCGAGGATATCGAGAGAATATTTCCCCTGATATTCTATGTTGTGAATGGTGAACACGGCGCGGATAAACTGATATTCGGGCCGGAAGCAATAGATCGTCTTGAGATAGAGCGCGGCGAGCGCGGCCTGCCAATCGTGGCAGTGAAGGATGTCGGGATAAAACCCGATGAATCCCAAAATTTCCATGACGCTACGGCAGAAGAACGCAAAACGTTCGCCGTCGTCATAATATCCATAGCATCCGGGCCGCTTGAAATAGTATTCGTTGTCTACGAAATAGAACGTTACGTTGTCCTTTTCGTACTCGAAGATCCCGCAGTATTGGTTGCGCCACGAGAGCGGAACAAAGATATTGCCAATAAAACGGAAATCTTTGCGATACTCTTTGCGGATGTCCTGATAGAGCGGCACGATGACGCGGACGTCATAGCGATCGTTCTTCGCGAGCGCTTTGGAAAGCGAACCGATGACCTCCGCCAGCCCGCCCGTCGCGATAAACGGTGCGGCCTCGGACGCCACAAACAGGATCTTTTTCTTGGGCACCACTTCCACGGCGGGCGCCTCTTCGGGCGCGGGCGCCGCAGTCGGCTCGACCAGCTCGATCGCAGGTCCCGCGTTCACAGGCTCGCTCTTCCGTTTACTACCGGTTTTGTTGGTTGCAGTCATTTTGTTTCCCCCCTTATTATTTCCGCTTTCGCGGCATTCCCGTTCCAATGATTCGGCCCGCGCCTTACAGCATTCTCCCCTTGGAGATGAAGTAAGGGAGCTCCGGACATCCCGCCAGCGAATGTCTGTCACGGATGACAACGTTTTTATCCGTGATGACGCAATCGAGCGTCACATTCTCCCCGATCACCGTGTCCTGCATGATAATGGAATTTTTGACGACGCTCCCCTTTCCGACTTTCACCCCGCGGAAAAGGATGCAATTTTCCACCGTTCCCTCCACGACGCAACCGTCGGAGATGAGGGAATTGGCGACGTAGGCACCGTCGAGATACTTGGAAGGCGCACTGTCGCGCACCTTGGTATAGATGTCGCGATTGCCGAAAATTTCGTCGCGCACCGCTTTGTCGAGCAACTGCATGCTGTGCTCATAGTAATCCTGCATGGAGTTCACGCCGGCATAGAAGCCCTCGAAGGCATAGCCGTAAATTTTGAGCGTATCCACATTTTTCGCAAGGATATCTCGCCCGAAACTCGAAAACCCGCGCGTGACGGCGTCTTGAATGGTGTTGATGAGGAACTCCCTGCGCATGACCATGACGTTGACGTAGAGATGATATCCGCACCCGTTTTTGAGATCTTTGGGATTGATCTTGAGCCCGCGGATGCGCCCCGTCGCCGGATCCGGTTCGAGCGTAATAAAGTAGGAGGACTCGCAGGGTTTGGTCTCATCGTGATAGACCATGGTGATATCGGCGCCCTTTTCCTCATGGAAGCGCACGATATCCGCAATATCCATGTGGGAGATCCCGTCGCAGTCGGAGACGACGACGTAATCCTCTCTGCGATGGTTGAGGAAACCCGTAATGCTCATGAGCGCTTCCAGACGGGTGGTATAGGGCCGATCCGTCTCATCCGAATAGGGCGGAAGCAAGATAATCCCGCCGTCCTTGCGCGCGAGGTCCCACTCCTTTCCGCTTCCGAGATGATCGATGAGCGATTGATAATTGTTTTTCGTCACAATACCGACCGTCGTGATCCCCGAATTTACCATATTGGACAGAGCAAAGTCGATGAGACGGTATCTCCCGCCGAACGGCACCGACGCCATCGTGCGATGACGCGAAAGTTCGGGGATATTTTCGTCATGAATATTGGAAAAAATCACGCCGACTGTAGAATGTGCCATAATTTTATTCCCCCTTGTAGTCCTTATCGAGAATTTCGCCGCCCTTTACTTTGGCGCCCGCGGCGATCGTAATATTTCTGCCGAGCACGGCGATCCCGGCGCCAGCCCCCTTGCCTTCGCCGACGGTCGCGCCGTCGCCGATGACAACATTTTCATCCACAATGGAATATTCCACCACTGCGCCCGTCTTGACGACCGTCCCCGCCATAATGACGGCGTCGCGCACGGTGGCGCCCCGTTCCACGACCACATTGGACGCCAAAACGGAGTTGACGACCGTCCCCTCGACTTCGCAGCCGAGCGCGATCATGGAATTTTTGACGACGGCCTCCTCGCCGATATATTCGGGCGGAGCAAGCGGATTGCGGGAATGGATCTTCCAATCGGCGTCGCCCACGTCAAAGGAGGGCGCGTCGCCGAGCAGATCCATGTTGGATTCCCACAGGGAAGAAATCGTCCCGACGTCCTTCCAATATCCTTTGAAACGGTACGAGAACATCCTCTCCCCCGCATTGAGCATGGCGGGCAACACGTCTTTTCCGAAATCTTTGGAAGAATTGGGGTTAGCGTCGTCGGCCTCGAGATATTTATAGAGCTTCTCTGCTGTAAAAATATAGATGCCCATCGAGGCAAGATTGCTCTTGGGTACCTTGGGCTTCTCTTCGAATTGATAGATCGACCCGTCCGGATTGGTGTTCAGAATGCCGAAACGCGAGGCTTCCTTCAGAGGAACTTCGATGGCGGCGATCGTACAATCGGCCCCCGTCTCCTTGTGCGCGCGGAGCATCGCGGCATAGTTCATCTTATAGATATGATCGCCCGAGAGAATGAGGACATAATCCGGATTGTATTTCTTCATGAATCCGAGATTCTGATAGATGGCGTTGGCCGTCCCCTCGAACCAGGACTGCTTCTTTTTCCCTTGATAGGGAGAAAGGATATGCACGCCGCCGAACGCGCGGTCGAGATCCCACGGCTGTCCGTTCCCGATATATTCGTTGAGCTCGAGGGGCTCATACTGTGTGAGCACGCCCACCGTATCGATCCCCGAGTTGATGCAGTTGGAGAGCGGAAAATCAATGATCCGATATTTCGCGCCGAATGCGACTGCCGGCTTAGCGATGTTATTGGTGAGCGCATAGAGCCTTGAGCCCTGTCCGCCCGCCAAAAGCATTGCGACACATTCCTTCTTTCTGAGCATTTTTCTAACCCCCTGTACGGCCCTTGGGCCTTCGATTATTTTTTCGGCTTTGTCGCCGTAGAGTTCTTGGGATCTCCCTCATAGACGAGATAGAGCGTCGTGAGTTTGGGAACGGTAAACCGCAACGAATATTGCTTTCCATGGCTGGGTTTTTTCACCGTCATCAACGTCTTATGTTTCAGCGCGCCCGCGCCGCCGTATTTCTTATCGTCGGTGCAGAAAATCACGCGGTATTTCCCTCTCTTGTTGACTCCCATCAGATACCCTTCGGCGTCGGTACCCGAAAAGCATGTCAGACATAGTACTTCGTTCCCGGCCTTATCTCTGCGGATAAAGGAGACAATATTGCGGTCTGCGTCGTCGGCGGCCAGCCATTCGAAGCCGTCCCACGAGTCCTCTACCTCATAGAATGCGGGCGTCGATCTGTAAAATTCGTTGAGTTCCCTGACGAGCAACGAAAGTTTTCCGTGCAATTCGTAGTTATCGCGCAAGAAGAACTCCAACCCTTCATGGTAATCCCATTCTTTGAACTGTCCAAATTCATAGCCCATAAAGTTGAGCTTCTTGCCGGGATGCGCCATTTGATAGCCGAGAAACGAGCGGACGCCCGCAAATTTATCTTCGTATGTACCCGGCATCTTGTTGATCAGCGAGCACTTCCCGTGCACCACTTCGTCATGGGAGATGGGAAGCACATAGTTCTCCGAGAACGCATACATCATCGAAAACGTCAGCTTGTTGTGGCTCCCCATCCGGAAGAACGGATTGAGACTGAGGTAGGAGAGCATGTCGTTCATCCAACCCATATTCCACTTATAATTGAAGCCGAGGCCGCCCACCGAGCCCGGTTTGGTCACGAGCCCCCACGCCGTCGATTCCTCGGCGATCATGAGCGCATACGGGAACCGCTTGAATACCGCCTCGTTGAGTTTTCTGAGAAAGGCGATCGCTTCGAGATTTTTGTTTTCCCCATAGATATTGGGGACCCACTCTCCCGGCCGCTTATCATAATCGAGATAGAGCATGGAAGCGACCGCGTCGACCCGAAGCCCGTCCACATGAAATTTGTCGAAGAAAAAGCAGGCGCTCGAGATCAAAAACGAGAGCACTTCGTTTCTGCCGTAGTCAAAGCGGCGCGTCCCCCAGCTCTTGTGCTCCATCCGATCCCATTGGTTGCTCTCGTAGAGCGGCTGGCCGTCAAATTCATAGAGCCCGTGCGCGTCTTTGGGGAAATGCGCGGGGACCCAATCGACGATCACGCCGATCCCGGCCTTATGGAAACTGTCGACCAAATACATGAAGTCTTTGGGCGTCCCGAGGCGCGAGGTGGCGGCAAAATAGCCCGTTACCTGATATCCCCAAGAGCCCTCGTAGGGATATTCCGTGACGGGCATAAATTCGACATGGGTATACCCCATCTCGACGACATAATTGACGAGTTCGACCGCAAGATCGCGGTATGAGAGAAAATTGCCGTCTTCGTGACGCTTCCAAGACAGCAGATTGACCTCGTAGATATTCATCGGCGAGGAAAAGATGTTTTGTTTGGAGATCGCTTCGAGATAGGACTTGTCCCGCCAACGATAGCCCTCCAGATCATAGAGTTTGGAAGCCGTTGCGGGCGGCGTTTCGGTATGGAATCCGACGGGATCGGCCTTTAAGAGCGTTCTCCCGTCATGCGTCAAAACGGCATATTTATAGATATCGTATTCCTTGAGCCCGGGGATAAACAATTCGAAGCATTCGCCGTCTACCATGCGCTGCATGACATCGCGGGACGCATCCCAGCCGTTAAAATCGCCGACAACGGAAACACGCACCGCATGCGGCGCCCAAACACGAAAAATATAGCCGCGTTCGCCGTTTTTCTCTGCGGGATGGGCGCCGAAGATCTCGTAGATCCGATCGTTGTTGCCATGATGATAGAGATAGAGCGGGAAATCCGTTTCTTGTTCAACAGGCTTTTCGATACTCATAAGCGCAACGCCACCCCCTTTTTCGGACGCGCGAACAGGCGTCTCTGAACCGTATTTATTATACTATAAAAATGTGCAGATTTCAATAGGAAAATGATTTTTTTACAAAAATTTTTTGACTCTGTGCAAATTCAAAACACTGTAAAAACAGGCAACCCATTTTCGGGTCGCCTGTTTGGTCAATCCACGATTTGTTTGGCGATTTCGTAGATATCGCCGGCGCCGAGAACGAGGATCAGATCGCCCTCCTCGCATCGTTCTCGGATTTTTTCGGAAAGCTGCCGCGGCGATTGGCAGTATCGGGCGTCCGGAATGCAAGCGGCAAGCCTGACCGCGCTCCCCGCATAATCATACGGCTCCCGCGCTGAATATGTGCGATAAATGATCGGACTTTCCGTCTTGCGGAGCACGGAAATGAAATCCTCCAAGAGATCGCGGGTCCGAGTGTAGGTGTGCGGCTGAAATACGACCCGGACCGTACCCGCCGTAAGCCGTTCCGCCGTGGCGATCGTCGCGGCGATCTCGCGGGGATGATGGGCATAGTCGCAGATGACCGGGTGCCCGCCCAGCGTTCCGATCTGTTCGAAACGCCGTTTGACTCCGTGAAATGCCTCCAATCCCCTCCGGATCTCCTCGCCCGTGATCCCGCAGAGGCGCGCCGCCGTATAGGCGGCAAGCGCATTGTAGACGTGAACTTTTCCGACGATGCCGAGCTTGATGCGAACGACGGGAATCTCGTTTTCCATGACCGTAAACGCATAGCGCTCGCCGATGGAACGCAGCCTCCCGGCGCGGATGCGGCCGTTGTAGATGCCGAAATCCCAAGTATGGGGAATGCCGCGCGCACGGACGTCGTCCGCGTTGACGATCACGACCTTCGCTTGGTCGGCAAATTGCGCATAGGCGTCCAAGACTTCTTTCTCGTCCTTATAGCAGTCGGTGTGATCGAGATCGCAGTTGAGGATGACGGCAATTGCGCTGTGCAAGGCCAGAAAGCTGCGTTGAAATTCACACGCTTCGGTGATGAAATAGCGGTCGCCCGCGGCATAAAAGTTCCCGAGATCGAGATCTTCCCCGCCGATATGGCAGGTAAACGGTGCGCCTGCGGCCCGAAAAATATGCGCAAGCATGCATGACGTCGTCGTCTTCCCATGGCAGCCCGCAACGGAGAGAACTTCGGGATACCATTGCGCGACGAGACCGAGGAATTGCGCGCGGGAATAGAGACGTTTCCCCGCCTCCCTTGCCCTTTTCAGTTGGGCGTGATCTTCTCCGATCGCGCCCGTGTAGACGACGAGTTCCTCGGTGATCTCTTCCTCTCGCCCGATGCACACCGAAATTCCGTCGCCGCGAAGCATTTTCGTAAAATTGCTCTCTGAATCATCGCTTCCGCGGACCGGAAATCCTTTCCCGGCCATGAGCCTTGCAAGCGCGCTCATGCTGACGCCGCCGATGCCGATGAAATAGATCCCCTGTCTTTCGACATTCTCCCCGAAAAACATACTATATGTTATGCAAAACCGCAAAAGTTTGTGAAAATTTTGGGAATTTATAAACTTTTTATAGAAAAACTCTTGATATTCAAGAAAAAGTGTGTTAATATTGTGAACAAGAAGTCCATACGGGAGGGTGAATCAAATGGAAATCGGTGATGTCAGAGTGCGCCTGGTCCATAAAGAAGGGATCTTGCGCGCAGTCGCCTCCGTAACGATCGACGGTTGCTTTGTCGTACACGACATCAAGATCTTCGAGCGGGACGGGGAATGTTTCATCGGCATGCCCAGCCGCAAAACAACGGAGGGGGAGTATAAGGACATCGCGCATCCCATCAATACTGAGACGCGCATGCAACTGCAGGATGCGATCCTCGCCAGATATCGCGAAGTTCTGGCGGAATCGGAGGAAAAATCCTGATAACAACAAAAAAACACGCCCGCAAATTACGGCGTGTTTTTTGTTGTCTTTCTCCATCCTCTCTCAGGATACGGGAACGACATTGACTGCGCGGAGTTTTCCGCTATCCTTGGGATCCGGCTCGGTCTCAAAGGTCACCTTTTGGCCCTCTTTCAAGGTACGGAAGCCATCCGTCTGGATCGCGGAGAAATGCACGAAGATGTCGTCTCCCCCCTCGTCGTTGGAAATGAAGCCGTAGCCCTTTCCATCATTGAACCATTTCACAGTCCCGTTCACAATGTTACCTCCTATTGTGCTTCGTCGCGGCAGACATGCCCCGTCCGTTTCACACAAACATTATTATAACAGTGTGACGGACGATTGTCAATACCATTCCGAAAAATTTTACTTTGTTTTCAAATATTTTCCAAGAAATTCCGTACTTTCTGCCGTAAATGCGGCAAGTTCTTCCGGTTTCAAGGTGCGATAATTCATGAGCGCGAGGTAATAGATATACTCCACGGCCAGCTTGCGTTCCTGCTCGCCCGTTTCTTTGATCGCCAAAACTTCGGGGCAGGCCGTATTGACGATCAGAGTCACCTCGGCCTCCGTATCCCCCATGCGATAAAAGCTGTTCATCTCGGACATCCTGCGCATGAACTCGGAGACGTTGACGACAGCCGGCACCCCGACATCTTTGAGCCTTTCCGACTTGACCTTCACCCCTTTTTCCTTAAGGATATCCGCAAAGATCGTTTCCAATTCGCTGTCCGCTTCCCCTTCCTCCTTGAGCGCGCCCGCAATGTCGGCGTCGATGCGCATGAAGCGCACTCGCGTGGGATTCTTGTATTCCAGATAACTGATGAAGTGCGGATCGATATAGGCGTCGGCAATGACGGCGTCGAGCCCGTTCTCTCGGAACATGCGGACATACTGCGCCTGCTTGTTCTCGTCGGAGACATAATATGCCGTCTGCGGTTCCTTGCCGGCCTTCGCGTCCTCCTCGGAGACCTCCTCTCCGAAGAAGTCTTTGATCGGCTTATACTCCCCGTTCAAGTTCTTATAAATGATGATATCCGCGGCTTTTTTATAGAAATCGTCGTCTTTGATCGCGCCGAACTTGACAAAGGTCGCGAGATCGGGCCAACAAGTTTCATAGCGCTCGCGATCGTTCTTGTAGAGTTCATTGAGTTTATCCGCGACTTTCTTTACGATGTGTTTCGCGATTTTCCGAACTTCCCTATCGTTCTGTAAGAACGAACGGGATACATTCAGCGGGATATCGGGGCAATCTATGACGCCGTTCAACAGCATCAAAAATTCGGGAATGACTTCCTTGATATTGTCGGCCACAAAGACTTGGTTGCAATACAGTTTTACCTGCCCGCGCTCAAGTTCCACCTGCTTTTTGACCTTGGGGAAATAGAGGATCCCGTGCAGACGGAACGGATATTCCATATTCAGATGGATCCAAAACAGCGGATCCTCGAAATCGGAGAACGTCTCCCTGTAAAAGGACTTATATTCCTCCTCGGTACAATCCTTGGGCATCTTGAGGTAGAGCGGAAACGGCGTATTGACGGGCTTGTCCTCCTCGGTGCCCTTGGGGTTCAGATAAATTTCATAGGGCATAAACGCGCAATACTTCCGCAACAGGTTGCGGATATTGCTCTCTTTGGAAAATTCCTTTTCCTCCGCGGCGAGGTGCATCACGACTTTTGTCCCGTGCGTCTCCTTCTCGCAATCGCCGATGGTATATGTGCTCTCCCCGTCCGATTCCCAGCGCACGGCCTTGGCGTCCTCGAGATAGGATTTCGTGAAGATCTCGATGCGCTCGGAGACCATGTATGCGGAATAAAAGCCGAGCCCGAAATGCCCGATGATGCCGTCGCCGCCGGCTTTCTCGTATTTTTCGAGGAAATCGGCCGCGCCGGAAAAGGCGATCTGCGTGATATACTTTTCCACCTCTTCCTCAGTCATCCCGATGCCGTTGTCCTCGACGGTGAGCGTGTTCTGTTTTTCGTCCGTCGTCACGGTGATGCGGTAGGCGTCTTCTCCGCAGGTTTCACCCATGGACGCCAATTTCTTATGTTTGGTAATGGCGTCGGAGGCATTTGCAACGATTTCGCGAAGAAAGATATCTTTTTCGGAATACAGCCACTTTTTGATGATCGGCATCATGTTTTCGCTGGAGATGCGAATATTACCCTGTCTTTCCATAGTTTCACCTCTTGTTTTCTCCTATTTATATACCCTCTTTCTGACATCCGAAAACAAATTTCCAACAATTCGCAAAAATTTTATATAGAAATACGGCGGACCGAAGTCCGCCGTATGCATTTGATTCGATTATTTATTCTCGTCGTTGCCAAGAAGCTCGGAGATGGAGGCGCCGAAGTTCCCGCCTTCCGACCATTCTCTGTATTCGTCCTCTTCGCCATACGACTGCGCCGTGCGACGGTTGCCCTTCTTGCCGCCTCTCTCGCGACGCCCGCCGTTGCCGCTTTCTTCGCTGCGCTCGGGACGGGGCTCAAATTCGGGACGGGGCTGAAGCGCCTTGATGGAAAGCGTGATCTTGCGCTCCGCGGGATTGAACGCGATGATTTTCGCGTCGACCTCTTCCCCGATCGTCAGCGCAGAGGTGGGATTCTCAAGCCATTCGTGCGTGATCTGAGACACATGGACGAGCCCGTCAATGCCCTTCTCCAATTCGACGAAGGCGCCGAACGGAACAATGCGAACGACTCTCCCGTGCACGACATCGCCTTCGGCATATTTCTCGGCGGCAAGCTCCCAAGGCTGGGGCTGCAACTGTTTATATCCGATGGAGACCTTCTTGCCGTCGCGGTCGATCTTGAGCACCTGGAATTGATACCGCTTCCCGATTTCGAGGACGTCGGTCACTTCTTTGACGCCCGTCCAGGAGAGGTCGGAAATGTGCGCAAGGCAATCGAACCCGTTGACGGAGACGAAGGCACCGAAACTCGTTACGCGCTCCACCTTTCCTTCCACGACGTCGCCGACCTGGATGGAAGAGAAGAAGCTCTCCTCTTTGGCGGCCTTAGCGGCTTCGCGTTCCGCACGCTCCGCTTCGAGAACGACGCGCTGGGAGGCGATGATCTCCTTTCTCCGCTCTTTGCGGATCTCGATGAGCTTGAGGCGAAGCGTCTTGCCCTTGTATTTTTCAAGGTCGGAAACATAACCGATCCGGATCTCCCTTCTGGGAACGAAGACGGGATAAGTTCCGAGCTCTGCCGTAAGCCCGCCCTTGTTGGAGCCGGTGCAGACGACAGAGAACTCTTTGCCCGCTTCGATATCCGCGAGCATCGCTTCCTCTTCCTTCAGCTTCTTCACCAATTTCTCGGAGAGCTGCGTGGGCTTGACCGCCGTCACGATGACTTCGATCTCTTCGCCGTTCTTCGCTTTCTCCTCGTATACTTCGCGGCTGTACTCTTCACAGTCGAGCTCGGACTTGGGGATTCTGTTTTCCAGCTTTCCGGAACCGGAGACAAAAATTTCCTCATCCGTAGCGGAGACGATACGGACTTTGATGATCTGCCCTTTCTTGTAGCGCTCCTCTTTGTCGATGTCGTCCATGATCTGTTCCATGGCCGACTTGGGCGCCGCGGGCTCCTCCGCTTTCGCTTCGCTTGCTGCCGGAGCAACTTCTTCCGCTTTGACCTCTTCCGCTACGGGCGCTTCGACGGCTTCCGCTTCTGCGGGGACATCGGTCTTCAGTACTTCCGCGTTGTTTTCCACCATTTTGAAAAGAACCTCCTGAGTCTGCCAATCGGGAGTACTCGCTCCCGCGATAACGCCGACCCTACCAAAATTTTTCAGTTTTTCATATTCGAATGCTTTGGGATCCGCTACCATGAAAACATGGCCGCAGTGTGCCCGAGCAATTTCGCCGAGTTGTTTTGTGTTGCTGCTGTTGAGGCCCCCGATCACGACCATCGCGTCGCATTCCGCGGCAAGACGGGCCGCTTCAAGCTGCCTCCTGACAGTAGTATAACAAATTGTCGGAAAAATAACAAGTGATTTCGGGGATACTTTTTGAAGATTTTCACCGATTTTGCAAAAAAATTGTTCCGAAACCGTTGTTTGCGCGACCAAAACGACTTCCCGACCCGCCGCGAAAGTCAAATCGGCG
The DNA here is from genome assembly GCA_947627565.1 of uncultured Clostridia bacterium. Taxonomy (GTDB): domain Bacteria; phylum Bacillota; class Clostridia; order Christensenellales; family Borkfalkiaceae; genus Gallimonas. The sequence goes on along the minus strand of CANQWO010000009.1, from coordinate 12,152 downwards.
TCCTCCGACGAGACAACGCGCACTTCTCCCTGCGCCCAGCCGATGAGGCCGATGACTTCGGGATGCGCCGGAAAGCCCGCAATCACGACCAGTTTTTCGCAGCTCTCCCGGGAGACGATCTCCTGGGTACGCCTTACAAACGGACAGGTGCAATCGATGACTTCCAACCCGCGTTCCTCGCACTGCGCGAAGATTTCGCGCCCCACGCCGTGGGAACGGATCATGAGACGGGCGCCGGCGGGAACCTCCGACGGGTCCTCCACCGTTTTGATCCCGCGGGCCGCAATGCGCGCCGTGACGTCGGCATTGTGGATCAACTCGCCGAGGAGATAGGTGTTTTCCGCGTCGATCGCCAGCGCCGTTTGCACTGCTTTCCGTACCCCGGCGCAAAAACCGTGGTCCCGCGCAACGACGACCGTCATGTTCTCTTCTTCGCCCGCGAGGCGCGGAACTCGTCTCGCAAGTCGTAAAGTTTCCGGCGCAATTTGGCGTCGGCCTCCTCGTAATCCTCCGGCTTCAGCTTCTTTCCGTAATATTCGCTGAGTTCAAAGGGTTCCCCGAATACGACATGCGTGAGGCGGAAGACTTTCGGCCTGTTGCAAATGACAAACGGGATGATGGGCGATTGCGTCTTGATGGCAAGGAGCGCCGCGCCGCCGTGGAAAGGCAGAAAATCGTCGCCGTCCGTCTTGTTGCGCGTCCCCTCCGGGAACAGAGACAGTTTTTCTCCGTTCTTCAAGACCTTCATGGATTCCATTACGGTGCGGATGTCCGATCCGTCGCGCATGGCGCCGATCGCGCCGATCTTCATCCCCCAATAATTGAGGACGGGCGCCTCGAGGATGGACTGCTTGGCGAGAAAGTGGATTGCTTCCCATGTCGTATGCGCGGGATAGAAAATATCGAAAATACAATAGTGGTTGCCGAAGTAGATGCAGGCCCCTTTCCCCACCCGCTTGTGTCCGTGCAACTTGAACGGGTACACAAGGAAGTGCACGGGATAGAAGAGGACCCGCAAAAAATTCATGAAACGGTTGATGTGATACCCTTTTTTGTTCGCGGGAACCAGACGCACATGCAGATTGCGCGCCGCCCGCTTTTCGCGAATTTTTTGCTTTTTCAGCTCCTTTTTCTGTGCACGCGTAAGTTTTTCGCCCGGTTCCATCAGATCCGCTCCTGCATATAGCTTTTGATGCGACCCAACACTTCGTCGATCGAGAGGTCGGTCGTGTCGATGAGTACGGCGTCTTCCGCCCGTTTCAGCGGCGCCACCGCGCGTGTAGAATCCTGCTCATCGCGGCGAATGATCTCCGCCTTGAGTTCTTCGAAGTCCACTTGGTTTCCCTTGGCGACCAGTTCGTCGTAACGCCGTTTCGCTCTGACCTCGGGGCTCGCCGTCAGATAAAACTTAAAATCGGCGTCGGGAAGCACAAATGTCCCGATATCCCGCCCGTCGAGCACGCAACTCATCTTGGAAGCGATCTCCCGCTGCTTCTCGACCATATGCATGCGCACGCTGGGATGTTTGGAGACCCTCGAAGAGGCCATGGAGATGGGAGGCCTACGGATCTCCTCCGAAACATCCCGCCCGTCGAGCAGCGTATGCTGATTCCCCGTTTCGTCGTAAGATACCTCCAACTTGACGGTACGCATAAGGTCGACGATCGCGGCTTCGTCATCGACGGCCACGCCCGCTTCGAGGATTTTGAGCGCACAGGCACGGTACATGGCGCCGGTATCGAGATAATGGATATGATAATCCGCCGCAAGGCGCTTTGCGATTGTGGATTTCCCGCTTCCCGCAGGCCCGTCGATCGCGACGCTGTAGACGGTCGCGATATCCTTTCGCAAAACTTTCGCGCCGCGCAGATAGACATGGCGGGGCGTCATATCCTTCTCCACAAAAATCATGACGCGGATGCAGAGTGCGAGACCGCCCTGGATATCGGGCTCCTGCGCGGAAAAGAGCGAACACCCTTCAAACCCCGCTTCCCGCGCGGCCTTCGCCGGATAGTAGGAATGGATATCCGACGTTGAAGAAAAGACAATACTGACGATCTCATCTTTGATGAGAAGATTGACGTTTGCGATCTGTTCCAAGAGCTCTTTGACAGCCTTTCTGATCTCATCCTTTTCGTCGCATGCGACCGTCGTCGCGCCGCGGATCACTACCATAAATCTTTCTCCTTACTCTCATTGTCTATTTTAACGCAAAATCGCGCGAATGTCAAGATTTTTTTGCGATACGGGACAGCGGGGCATATAGTATGTCAAACATAGTACATCGCAAAACTGCATATACAGGCATTCTGCAATTACCTTATGAAGCCTCTCCCTGCCCGATCCCGGCAAGATAGCCCGTTGAAAATGCGATCTGCAGATTGTAGCCGCCCGTATAGGCGTCGACGTCAAGCATTTCTCCGCAGAAATACAGACCGCGGACCAATTTGGAGCCCATGGTGCGCGGATCGACTTCGTTGAGATCCACGCCCCCCGACGTCACCACGGCCTCATGGAATCCGCGAAGGGCAACGGGTGTCATCGGGAAAGATTTCAGGGCCGCAATGAGGCGCGCCCGCTCCTCTTTCGTGACGCTGTTGGCCCGCTTTTCCGGCGAAACCGCCGCGGCAGAAAGCACGAGACCGACCAATCCGGCCGGCAGAAGCCCCCGCATCACGCTCTTCAACTGCTCGTTCGAGCGCTCGCCGAAATCGCGGAGAAGGCGCTCATTGAGCTTTTTTTCATCCAAAGCAGGCTTAAAATCAAGCGAAAGTCGGCATTCGTCCGGCGCAATGCGATTGATGTTCGCGGAGAGCGACAAAACAAGCGGCCCGGAGATCCCGTAATGGGTGAACAGCAACTCGCCCTGCTCCGAAAAAATGATCTTCCTCCCATGTCTGCACGTCAGAGCGCAATTCTTGAGGGAAATGCCCTGCGCTGCCGCGACCCCGAGGACCTCGATCCCGACGAGCGACGGCACGCACGCGGTGACCGTGTGTCCGAGCGCCGCGGCAAACCGATAGCCGTCTCCCGTTGACCCCGTCGAAGGATACGAGAGCCCGCCCGTTGCGAGAATGACATTCTCTGCGGAAATATGTCCCATGGTACAGTTTATGCCACGCACAGTACCATGCAAAACATCGATTTCATTCACTTCGACTCCAAGCCGAATTTCAACGCCGCACTCCCGACATGCCGATTCCAGAGTTTTGGTAACGTCGCTCGCATGGTCACTCACGGGAAACACGCGTCTGCCGCGCTCCACCTTGAGCGCAAGGCCGTGTTCTTCAAAAAAGTTCATCGTATCGGCCGCGGAAAAGCGGTAAGCCGCGCCCCTGAGAAATTTCCGGCCGCGGACCACATGTTCGAGAAACTCTTCCGGCGTGCAATCGTTGGTCAAATTGCAGCGCCCCTTTCCCGTTATATAAATTTTCTTGCCGAGCTTCTCGTTCTTTTCGAGAAGAATGACTTCATGCCCGCGCGAAGCCGCGCTGTATGCCGCCATGAGCCCGGAAGCTCCCCCGCCGATCACGATTTTTTTCATATCACAATGGAAAGCGAGGGCACGCGCCCCCGCTCGCTGGTCAGATTCCGTTAAACGGGATAAACGCCCGTCTTCGCAAGGTCGCTGTCAACGCCCTCGTCTTTCGCCTTGCGCCATTTGAAGAAGTTCTCCGCCACTTCGGGGAAGGAAGCATAGGAAAGCACGTCCTCCTCCTGCGTATAATACCCTTTCGCAATGACTTCTTCCTTGAGCTTCTCATACTCCGGCGCGAGATCGTCTGCGGGGCGGTATGTGATGCGCTTCTCGCCCCTCAAAACTTTTTCGGCGACTTCTTCGTTGATGGGCATGGGAAGCGCGCCGTATTTCCCGGCAAAGAGATCGCGCGTCTCCTTGGTGACCATCTTATACCGCTCCCCCATGACGACATTCATCACGGCCTGCGTTCCGACGATCTGCGACGACGGCGTGACGAGCGGCGGATAGCCGCAATCTCTTCTCACATTGGGAACTTCCGCGAGCACCTCCTGCAATTTGTCCTCCTTCCCCGCCTTTTTGAGCTGGTTCATGAGGTTGGAGAGCATGCCGCCGGGAACTTGGTAGATGAGCGTATTGACGTCGACCTGACGCACTTTCGGATTGAGAGAGCCCTCTTTTTCGAGCTCGGCGGCGACCTTCTTGAAGTGGTTTGCGATGGGAATGAGCTTTTCGAGGTCGATCCCGGTATCGTATTCCGTGCCCTTTAAGGTCGCGACAAGCGGCTCGGTCGCGGGCTGCGACGTGCCGTTGCCGAGAGGCGAGAGCGCCGTGTCCACAATATCGACGCCCGCCTGAATGGCCATGAGGTTGACCATGTCGCCCGTGCCCGTCGTGTTGTGGGTATGAAGGTGGATCTTGGTTTCGGGACGAAGCGCCGCCCGCAGCGCGCGCACGAGCTCATAGGCGTCGAACGGCAAAAGAAGATTGGCCATATCCTTGATGCAAATATTGTCCGCACCCATGGATTCATACGTCTTGGCAAGGTTGATGAAGTATTCTTTCGTATAGACGGGGCCCGAAGTGTACGAAATGGCCGCCTCGCAGATCCCGCGCGTGGGATCCGTCTTTTTGATCTGGTCGCCGTATTTCTTGATGGCCTTCATCGAGGACGCGATGTTGCGGGGATCGTTGAGCGCATCAAAGACGCGGATGACGCCGATGCCGTTTTCAAAAGATTTTTCGACGACTTTCTCGACGAGATCATCCGCATAATTGCGGTATCCGAGAAGGTTCTGCCCGCGGAGCAGCATTTGAATGGGCGTTTTCTTGAGATATTTTCTAAGCGTCCTGAGCCGTTCCCAAGGGTCCTCGTTCAAAAAGCGCATACAGGAATCAAACGTCGCGCCGCCCCATCCCTCGAGAGAATAGTAGCCGATATCGTCGAGCTGTTCGAGAACGGGCAGCATCTGCTCCGTGCGCATTCTGGTCGCCGCGTGCGACTGATGCGCGTCGCGGAGAATGGTATCCATGATCAAGATTTTTTTCGACATACGATAACTCCTGTTTTAACCGAAGATGGCGAGCAACATGCCCGCGGCGAGCGCAGATCCGATGACGCCGGCGACATTAGGCCCCATGGCGTGCATCAAGAGATGGTTGGACGGATCGGTCTCGCGGCCGACGTCCTCCGAGATACGGGCGGCCATGGGTACGGCGGAAACGCCCGCCGAGCCGATCAAGGGATTGATCTGTCCCTTCGTCAACTTGCACATGAGTTTTGCGGTCAAAAGGCCGCCGACCGTGCCGCAGACAAAGGCGATGACGCCGAGAACCAAAATGAAGATGGTCTGAGGCGCGAGGAACATCTCCCCCTTCGCCTTGCAGCCGACGGCAATGCCAAGGAAGATGGTGACCGTGTTGATGAGCCCGTTCTGCGCCTGCGAGGAGAGCCGTTCGACAACGCCCGATTCGCGAAAGAGATTGCCAAGCATCAGCATTCCGAGAAGCGGAATGGCGTCCGGAAGCAGAATGCCGACGACGAGCGTCACCACGATCGGGAAGATGATCTTCTCCGTCTTAGAGACTTGGCGGAGCGGTTTCATGCGGATGGCGCGCTCCTTTTTGGTCGTGAGCGCACGCATGATGGGCTTTTGGATGAAGGGAATGAGCGCCATATACGAATAGGCCGCAATGGCGATGGTCGGCACGAGGTCCTCTGCAAGTTTTTTGGCGACGTAGATGGCCGTAGGGCCGTCCGCACCGCCGATGATGGCGATCGCCGCTGCCTCCGCGCCCGAAAAGCCGAGGAGAACGGCGCCAAACAGCGCGACAAAGATCCCGAGCTGGGCGCCGGCGCCGATCAACATGCTCTTGGGATTGGCGATGAGCGGGCCGAAATCCGTCATGGCGCCGATGCCAAGGAAGATGAGCGGCGGATAGATGACCTTATCCACGCCGTAGTAGAGATACCATAGCAGGCCGCGGTCTACGACGTTGTCGTAAGTATGTTCCAGCCCCTCCGGATAGGTTCCCCACAGGACCCTCTCCGCGCCGGGGATATTGATGAGGAACATCCCAAAGGCGATGGGAAGAAGCAGCATAGGCTCCGCCTTCTTGAAGATGGCGAGGAAGAAAAGCACGCAGGCGATGAGAAGCATGACGTAATTCTGCCATGTCCCCTGCGAAAAGCCCATGCTGTCCCACAGGCCGGAAAAGATCTTTCCGAAGTCGATGAGTAAATTATTTTGCATGGCGATCCCCGATTATCCGATGACGGCAAGCACGGCGTCCGATTCGACGTTGGCGCCCTTCGCGACCTGGAACGAAACGGTCCCGTCGCAGGGGGCGGTGATGTCGTTATCCATCTTCATGGCTTCGAGAACGAGAATGGGCTGGTCCTTCTTGACGGAAACGCCGTCCGCGACCAAAAGATTTTTAATGAGACCCGGGAAGGGCGAGAGCACTTTCGTCCCGTTTCCGACCGCTTTCGGCGCCGCCTTGGGCGCAGCCTTCTCGTCAACAACGGGCGCCGCGGCACGGGAAACGGTCGTTCTGCCCACTTCTTCTACGCCGACTTCATACTGTTTTCCGTCAACCGTGATAATAAAATTTCGCATATTGTTTCTCCTTAAAGGGTTATTTCCATATGAATTTCCACCCTATATCCGGCGGATCCTTCTGACAACGAACTCGCACTTCCCCGTCTCCTCTTCGAGGCATACGGCAAGCGCGGCGGTGATGGCGGCAACGATCTCGGGGGAGATCCCCTCTTCGATTTGCGGCGCAGGTGCGGACGGGGGCACAGTCTCCGTCTTTTGCTTCTTCTTTTGTTTGAAGGCGCTGTACTTCGTCATGACGAACCCGACAAGCATGATGATCCCGATGAGGAGCGCGATCCCGGCAAAGACAAACACAAATCCGAAAACCGAATAAAAGGCGCCCTCTCCGAGGTCGAGTTTGGGCCAGCCGGAAAGCGAATCGGCAAGGACATTGATCAAACGCATCTCGTCACCTCAGCATTTCCAAAGCGGCAACGAGATACTGCTTCAAGAATTGCGGCTCGATGACGTCGTCGAGATACCCGCCCTTTGCGGCATTGAACGGATCGGCGTTCTCTTCCGCGTAGAAGGCGGCCACTTTTTCGCGGTCACACCCCGCATTCTCAATCTCAGCGCCAGCTTCGTCTTCGAAGAGCGCGATCTTGGCCGTCGCAAGCGCGAACGTATAATCAAAGCCCGCCGATTTCGCGGCAAAGAGACTGTATCCGAGCCCGATCGCACTGCCCGTCACGACGGAAATTTTGGCCGTGTCGATGGCATCGAGCATGTTGAGATATTCCCCGATCTCGCGCAGGCACGCGCTGTTGGCGTTCCCGAGCGTCGCTTCCGCGCCGTAACAATCGACAAACGTGACGAACGGGAGCCCGTAGCAGCAGGCAAATTCCGCAAAGCTCTTGATCTTCCTGAGGTTGTTTTCATTGAGACGGACCCCGTCGAAGACGACGGCCGCCACGGCGATCCCACCGAGCCGGCCGAGCACCGTCTTGACCTCAGGATGCGTATCGGCCCCCAATTCCAGTCCGTTCTCCAACAGCGCCACGATGGAAGCGGCATCCGCTTTTTCGTTGAGCAGCGGCGCCGGCTCGTTGAGTTCGGCGTCCACCGCATCGATGCGCACAAGGTCGGACACCGCAAGGATCTTCGCGGCGGCGTCCCGCATGCCGGAAAAAGTGAGCGCGGGAAGAAGACTTTCCGTGAGCGCCTTGCTCCCGCCCACCTCGGTCGCCTTGACGTTCTTCCCGGCCTTTGCCGAGAGCACGAACGGCGACGACACGGAGAGAACGGCCTGTTCGGAAAAGAGAACGACGTCGCAGACGGAGGCGAGCGCGGCCGAGGAGCCGTATACCTCTCCGTCCAAAACGGCAAATTGCAGGACCGAGCCCTTCAGCGCGGTGGCCTTGCGGAGCAGCTCCGCGATGCCCTCCAATACATGGACGCCCTCTCCCACTTTCACGCCGTGCGAATGCAGAAGATATACGACGGGCGTATTCTGCTTTTCCGCAGAATCAAGCGTCTTCGCGATTTTCGCGCAACCCGCCTTGGTGAGACCACCGTAGCCGTCTTCGAAATTTTGGGCGACAATGTAATACGGATAGCCGCCGATAGTCGCAAATCCCGTCACGACGCCCTCCCCGTGCGCCTTCTCGTCAAAGAAAACGTTTTCGGAATACGAGAACGCCGCGAGCTCGACAAAGCTGTCTTCGTCGACCAAAGCGGCAATTTGGCTGCGAACGGCTTTCCCGGCCTGTTTCAGCGCTTCCCGCCGCTCTTTGAGCATTTGAATTTTATCCATTTCAACCTCATTCGGTGTAAAAACACCAATTTCTACCAAATATCATTATATACAAACCGACGGGAAAAAGCAAGCCTATTCATAAGATTTTCCAAACGAATTTTTCTGCGTGACGCGCGGCCGGCGCAAATGCAAACGATAAAAAGAAAAAGCCCCGAAAAAGAAACGGGCATAAAAAAAGAAAGTGCCCGCAAATCGTATGAACGATTCCATTGTACGGGGCTACAAGGACGAGAGCGGAAACCGCTGACACCGAGCCAAACACTTTCTATGTTCATTATAGCCGAGCGAATGGGAAATGTCAACGGCTTTGAGGCAGGTAAAATAAAAAAAGCGGATTTTCCCCGCAATCTATGCGGAAAGCCGTCTTCCCGCGGGAAGACGGCCTCATCATGCTTTGGGATCGTGCGTATCTTTGGATTCGCCGCGTTGAACACCCTTGGAGACGATCGTTCCGTCCGGCCCGACAACCTCCATCGTAAACTCGCCTCGCTTCGCCTTCTGCTCCACGCGCGTTTCGCGGTGGAACTTCTTCTCAAACCAACCGAGAATGGCGTCCGATTTCTTGTATAGAACAATGAACAGCACGACGACAGCGGCAATCAAAATACCCCAGATCAACAATCCCCACCAGGTATCAAACGGGATCAGGGTGATGGAGTAACTCGTTGAAAAGATCGCAAGCACGCGGGATACGGCGATCACCGCCAAAAAGTATGGAAGCGACATCGAAGAGAGGCCCGCGACAAAGCACAGCACGTCGTCCGGGAAGACGGGCAGCAAAAACATGGCCGTGAGCAGCAATTTGTCCTTCCCTTTGATTTTTTTCAGCCATTTGTCCAGCGTCTCTTTCCCGACAAGCCATGAGACGACGCGAAGCCCCGCATAGCGTCCGACGAGAAACGCGACGAGCGAGCCGATGACGATGCCGAGCAAACTCAAAAGGCTGCCCTTGAGCGGACCGAAGAGCGCCGTGCCCGCAACGACGGTCACCGCGCTCGGGATGGGCAAGACTACGACCTGCAAAAATTGCAACATCGTAAAGACGAACCCCATCCAGCTTCCCGAACGCGCGAGATAATCTTCGAGCAGATCTTCGTCCCGGATGACTTCGAAAAAGCCCGTCGCGAGCAGCGCGTAGCAGACGGCGCCGAAGAACAAGAGCATGATATATCCCGTGATACAGGCCTTATAGACGATCGGCTTCCGCAAAAGATAGCACACGATATCGGCAGCGAGCATGGCGACGTTGCACACGCTCAAGGCGATCGCGAGCGTCAGCCAAAGCCATTGCGGCAGATCCTTATGGAGCGCATGCAGGCACAGAAGTAAGAATACCTCAACGCCGATCGCGGCAAGGGTCATCAATCCGATATGCACGGCGCGGTATACGGCCGATTTTCTATCTGTTTGCAACACCATAATTTAGTATATACGTTGTTACAACAAATTATAAGCTGCTATCGTCCTCCTTGCAGGCGGCCGCGGACGGCACGGCGCCGCGGGCGAGCTCGTCGCAACGGTTATTGAGCTCGTTATCCGCATGCCCTTTGACCTTATGAAAGGTCACTCGGTGCACGCGGGTCAGTTCCAAAAGACGTTGCCAAAGGTCGACGTTTAAGACGGGCTTGTTATCGGCCTTTTTCCAGCCGCTCTGTTCCCAGGCGTAGACCCACCGCTCGTCAAAAGCGCGGACGGTATAGGCGGAGTCGGAATAGACATCCACCGCGCAGGGATATTTCAAGCGCTCAAGGCCGGCAATGACGGCCATCAGTTCCATGCGGTTGTTGGTCGTATTCTCCTCGCCGCCCGAAAGTTCGAGCTTGTGCTTTCCGTAGAGGAGAACGCACCCCCACCCCCCCGCACCGGGATTGCCGGAACATGCGCCGTCCGTATAGAGCGTAACTTGTTTGAGGTCAGATCGCATGATTTTATTGTAGCCGAGAACGGACGGATTGTCAAGCAAGAATTGCAGGTTCCCCTTTCTTTCCGAACGCTTATCCGCCTGCGTTTGTCCCATTTCATACAAAAAACAAGAGCGGAATTTTTCCGCTCCTGTTGTTTTCCCATAACTAAAAAACTCTTTTTCCCTTTCATGCTTATATAATAACACAATTTAGTAAAAAAAACAAGGAATTTATTAAACTCCTTGTTTATATTTTCATTATTTAAGTTGTTGCTTATCGTCTACAACAATATTTCCCTCGTTCAATCGCATTGTATTTGTCGCGTGTATTGTTTTTGTATTTGCTTTATCTAAAAGTTGAATGTCTGTATTGTACAGTTTCCCAATTACCCACTTTTTATTTTGCATAATATTTTCGTATGGAGAGGTCACGCCTGATTCGCCTATAAGATTGACGTCTACTTTTTCTTGTGTGCCATCGTTGTGTTCTACAAAAAAAGTTGCCACTGTTCCTTTCACAAAATAGCCGTCTATCAATTCAACACCTTGTGGCCATTGCTTTAAAAAGCCTCCAACAAATTTAGCATCCTTATATTTGTCAGTAACAACTCCGTCTTTATCTGTACCAAAGCCAAGTCTTTGTACTCCCACGGTTTCCAGCCTATTTTGTACAAGCCCCCACATCTTTTTCATGTCATCTTGGGATACTGTGGATTCTATAGTTATTGGTGCAGCACCGATGTCAATAGGCAGATTATAAGAATCTTTCTTAACAGATTCTGTAAGCCATTTTGATACATCATCTGCTGTTTTAATCTCTCCACTATTTAGAGCCTTTTCAAAGTTTGAACCGATAACAAAAACTTGAAATATTTTTCTATTATCTTCTGTTGCATAGGCACCAAATTCATATCTTGAATCTTCGTCGTTAAATGACAAATAAACAATGTCATCTAAGCTACAAATAAATCTGTTATGGCTGAGGTTTTTGGTGTAAAAATCCGTCTCCTTAAACCAATCGATTATGGTTTTTTCTAAGAGTGGCAAGTTCCAAACCTTCTGGCCGTTTACCTCTGTGTAAAGGTCTTTTGATTTGTCCTCTGTTTGAGCAGTGTCGTACACGCAATCGCTCTCCGCTGGGAAGATTATTTCAACGCCATTTACATCGGTTACTTCCACGCTTTTTGTCCCGTCGTTCAGTTTGTAAAAGATTCCTCCGCCAACAACTTTCGCCTCAGCACCTTTATTTTTGTAAGTGCCAGACAATTTATCATCCGAGAAACTATCCCATTTGGCGGTTTTAAGGTCTTCAATTACATCCAAAGCAAAATCCTGCAAAGAAGAGTCTGTGTATTCTATATGGAAGGATTTGTCTTTATCGCTGACATAATAGTGCACTTTTTCGCCATTTAAAACTCTGTAATAATGCTCTTCGCCATCCACATAGCCATACCCGTCCGTGCCGTCAAAATGATAGATGGTTTCCTTTCCGAGTTCGTTTTCAATAAGATTAAAATTGGCATTTTCCTGGGCCTTGTCAAGGATGGCGTTTAGCTTTGAAACCGCCGCTTCCAACTCTTTATTGTCAGGCTTTGTGTCCTGTGGCTTATCGTTGTTCCCAGGATTGACGTTTCCGCCCGGGTTCTTGTTCACGTCAGGAGTTGTGATTCCGGGATTCACCACATTTTGATTTTCAGAAAGTTCGCAGCCTACAAATGTGAGAGGCATGCTTGCAAGCATGACGCCTCCCAAAACAAGCGATAAAATCTTCTTTCTATTCATTTCCTACCTCTTTTGTATAGTCGTTATCATGCAACTTTATCATGTCGGTTGCTAAAGTAAATATCCCCCACTAAAGTGGGGGCTTTTATTTTCGCCCTAAAGGGCATGAATACCAGCCGGTGCTCAAGCACC
>CANQWO010000008.1 GCA_947627565.1 uncultured Clostridia bacterium | reverse complement strand
GCAGAACACGAAGGGCGCGAAAGCGCCCGCGAAAAGAGGCCATGCCGCGACGACGGCGCGGGCTCTGTGGTCGTGCATGACATTCCGAGTAATTCGGTTGCGGTGGGGAATCCGGCGCGGGTCATCAAGACGTTACCCGCGTCCGATGACAAATAAGAAAGGGCTCCCGAAAAAAGGCGCAGCATTTTTTTGGGAAGAGGAGCGGCAGGCAGAACACGAAGGGCGCGAAAGCGCCCGCGAAAAGAGGCCATGCCGCGACGACGGCGCGGGCTCTGTGGTCGTGCACGACATTCCGAGTAATTCGGTTGCAGTGGGGAACCCGGCGAGGGTCATCAAGACGTTACCCGCGTCCGATGACAAATAGGAAAGGGCTCCCGAAAAAAGGCGCAGCATTTTTTTGGGAAGAGGAGCGGCAGGCGCAGGGAATCACAGAAACAACAATTTGCACTGCACGGTCAAGCAAAAACGCTCTCGGACAAAATTTCCGAGAGCTTTTCACGAAACGAGGCGCGGAAGCGCAAAGCGGGGGTCGGGGCCGCGCGTAAGCCATGCGCCGCTTCGGAGCGCGCGGCGCGGCGTTAAAAAATATTTTCCCGATTTCCGAAAAAAACTTAAATTCGGGCTTCAAAACAGCTTGACGGAAGCATTTTAACGCCCTATAATAAAGGGGTAGTCGGCAGAAAGAGGCAGAAACGCTCGCCCCGGGCGGACCCAAAAACAGCCGACGAAAGAATGTTACTGCCTTCGGATATGAAACAAGGAGTACGGATATGAAAACCTATATGGCGAACGCTCAAACGGTTGAGAGAAAGTGGTACGTCGTCGACGCCGCCGGTCTTCCCCTCGGGAGATTGGCCTCCAAGGTGGCGGCTGTTTTGCGCGGCAAGAATAAGCCCACGTTCACTCCCAATGTCGATACGGGCGATTTTGTGATCGTGATCAACAGTGATAAGGTGGTCCTCACGGGCAAGAAGCCCGAGACCAAATTTTACCGCTATCATACGGGCTACATCGGCGGCCTCAAGGAGGTCCCTTATAGCAAGATGATGGCGGAGCGCAGTGATCTCGCGGTTTATGAAGCGGTGCGCGGCATGCTCCCCAAAAATTCTCTCGGAAGGGCGATGCTCAAGAAGCTGAGAGTCTATAAGGGCGCGGAGCACAATCACGCGGCGCAGAAACCCGAGCCGCTGAAATTATTTTAAGGTGGGGGAATAGACCATGGCCAAAGCGACTATCAAGAAAAAGTTACAGTTCTGGGGCACGGGCAGGAGAAAGAAGGCGATTGCACGCGTTCGTCTCATTCCCGCCGGCAGCGGCGCCATCGTCATCAACGACCGCGCGCTGGAGGACTATTTCCCGCAGGGAACGACGCAGTATGTCGTCAAGCAGCCCCTCGTCGAAGTAGGCGCCGAAGGAAAGTATGACATTTTTGTCAACGTCATCGGCGGCGGCTTCACGGGTCAGGCGGGGGCCATCCGCTTGGGGATCGCGAGAGCGCTCCTCGAGGCCGAGCCCGAAACGCGTCCCGCACTCAAAAAAGCAGGGTTCCTCACGAGGGATCCCCGCGTCAAGGAGAGGAAGAAGTACGGCCTCAAGAAAGCGCGCCGTGCACCGCAGTTCTCCAAGAGATAAAAAAAGCGAAGAGGCACAACCGCGTGCCTCTTGTTTTTTACAGACAGATCGGGAGGGAAAACGATGTTTTACGAGACCATTGATCTCTATGATTATTTCGGGCTCGCCCGCGGCGAACGGACGGACGGACGGCTCACCGTCTATGCGCGCACGGCCAACCCGGAGAATGCGGCCAAGCTCCGCCCTGCCATTCTCGTCGTGCCGGGCGGCGGCTACAACATGCTCTCGTTCCGCGAGGGCGAACCCGTCGCGCTCCGCTTTGTTGCGGAGGGCTATGCGGCGTTTGTGCTCGCGTATTCCGTGCAGACGGCTTATCCGGCGCCCCTCGTGGAGGCGGCGATGGCGATGGCGTATATCCGCCGCAACGCCGCGCAATACGGCATCGACGGGGACCATGTCTGCGCTGTGGGCTTCTCTGCGGGCGGACATCTCGTCGGCATGCTCGCGACGCTGTTTGCGGATCAGGCGGTCCGAGACGCGCTCGGAGGGGAGCATGTCCGCCCCGACGCCGTCATTTTGGCATATTCGGTGTTGACGAACGATCCGCAACTGACCCATGAGGATACGGTGCGGAACATCTCGGGCGGGGACCCTGCGCTGCGCGAAAAACTGTCCATCGAACGGTGCGTCGCCGCGGACAGCGCGCCCGCGTTTTTGTGGCACACGGCGGAGGACGGGCTTGTCCCCGTCGAGTGCACGCTGCTTACGGCGGCGGCCTATCGCCGCGCGGGCGTGCCGTTCGAACTGCACGTCTTCGAGAAGGGCTGGCACGGCCTCTCCACGGGGGAATACGAGCTCTTCGAGGGCGACGAACAGGCGACTTATGTGGCGCATGTGCGGGTCTGGATCCCGCTGGCGCTGGAATGGCTGCGGCGGCGCGGGTTTGCCGTCTGCCTAAAGTAGCGGCCGCGGAGCTATTTTTTCACGCGGCCCCGGGCCTCCTCGTGCCGTGCGACAAATCCCTCGAACGCGCTGTTCGTCCGCGCGGGCGGTTCGCTCGCGGGCATGCCGTAAGTGGGGGGAGCGAAGGCCTCGTCGGGCGTCCGCGCCTTGTTTTCTTCGGCGGGGGTATCCGTCATGGCGGAGAGGGCGTCGAGCAGTTCGAAGATGCCGAATTTTTCCATGATGCGTCTCCTCGGGGGCCGAAAGGCGCGGAATTTGCCGCGCCGACCCCGCAATTACAAAACTTACACAAAAATTTTTCCAAGAAAAGTGTAAGTCGCACAAGTTTTTGATTGCCAAAACCCTTATTTTAGTTTATAATGAGGAGTGTATCGTTAGAACCGTAAATTTCCGAAACACGGAAGGACCATACAATATGCGTAAATTTTTTAAGAACATTTTGTTAGTGGCGACGGCGGCCGTGCTCACGGCGGGGTCGCTCTCGATCGCCGCGTGCGGCAGCGGCTTTACGCCGCACGCAGACATGCCTCCGAAAGACGCCGAGATCGCGTCCAACGGCGGCTTCGTCGTGTCCGTCGGCGATGAGAACGGGTATTACTACTTCATCAACGGCGTCGAGACGTATACGGCCGATAATACTTACGGCTCCCCCGTGAAGGGTGCGCTCATGCAGGTGAAGAAGAAGGACGTCGCAGAAGGCAACGGGGAGGAGGTGAAGACCGTCGTCCCCTCGCTCATGGCCGCGGGCGACTATACCGCCGGCATTTTCATCTACGGCGACCGCGTCTATTACGCGACGCCCACCAACATCCGCAATACGTCGGGTGTCATCGAAAACGGCTATCTCGACTTCAAGAGCGCCAAACTCGACGGCTCGGACGTCAAGGACGTCTTCCGCACGACGTCGGGCTCCTCAAACGCGACGGTCTACCGGTTCGTCAAGGTCGAGAACACCGTCTATCTCATCTATGTCGAGGGTTCGAGCTCGTATACGCTCCACTCGGTCAACACCGAGACGGGGAAGGACACCATGCTCGCCAAGAACGTTTCGCAATACGTCCTCGACAGCGCGGATAAGGAAAATCCCTATATCTACTACCGCATGGGCGTGACCGATAAGGCCGACAGCGACGGCGCCCAGTCGCTCTTGTATCAGCAGATCTACCGCGTCCGCGCCGACGCGACCAAGGCGCCCGGCGGCTATTTATACGGGAACGACGACTTTGCGAATTGGGATCGCGAATGGCTCGATGAGAACAACGCGGGCGTGATCCCCTATATCAATCTCGGCGAGCTCGTCCTCGACGGCCGCGGCAAGAGCGATAAGGACGGCGGCCTCGGCGACGGATTCAGCCACAGCGATTCCGAACCCCTCTCGCCCATCGGCTATAAATACGATCTCCGCTCCTATAAGACGTATCCCGACGGAAAGGGCGGCCTCTACTTCACCCGCACGGGCACCAACGACAAGGGCGGCGACCTCTACTTCCTGCCCGTGAGCGAGATCGAAGGCGCGGGTTGGGACAGCGTCGAGGGCAACAAGACCGACGGCACGGGCAAACTGCAAAAGGTCGCAGGCGCCGCGGAAGCGACATCCCACGCCACGACGTCCGCCTATTTCTACGTCAAGGAAGAGACGGGTGCGAATGCGGCCGAGAACTGCTATCATCACTATCTCTATGTCTCCGATTCGTGTATCTACCGCGTTGACGTCCGCGCGGACGGCCGGCCCAACGATCCCGTGCAGGTCGCCTATGGCGTCGGCTCCGCGACCATCATCGATATCGACATGACGTCGGACGATGCATACAGCTATGTCTACTATGCGCAGAGCGATTCCAACGGGCTGAGCGTGGAGCGCGCAGTCTTCAACGGAGACGAAGAGGACTACCGCAACCTGCCCTACATCGACGGCGGGACGGAGCAAAAGAACACCGCATACCGCGCGCAGAAGGTTTTGAGCGTGTCGCATGCGAGCGGGTGGTATAACTACGAAGTGCTCGACGGCTATGTGTTCTATGCGGACGCGGAGTCCTTCGGCAGCACGAGCTATAAATATGTGAGCACGGTTGATCTCAAAAACAGCGACGGTTCACTGATGGACAACGTCGAGCTCGCGGAATGGAACAAGACGTATAGCGCCATCGTGGATACGGCGGATAAGACGAGCCTCTATGCCAAACTCAACGACGTGTTCGGCGATTCCGATCTCTCGAGCGCGTTCAAATACTACTTCTATACGGGCGAGAGCAGCCGCTTCGAAGACAACATCCGCGAGGCCGTCTCCTACGGCCAGACGGAGACGTCGCTCTATACGCAGGAAGAGCAGGACGCCTTCCGGGCCTATGTGAAGGGCGAAGCCTATGAGACTTCGCAGGGCAAGGCCGTGTTCGCGGCGGGCGAGCGCGCGACGTACAGCGACTTCCGCACGCAGCTCGGCAAATGGTCGGATGCGGACCTCGAATCGTATGCGACGTATTGGAAGACGTCGGGACTGCGCTACTACACGCCGCCCGAAAAGGAAGAGAGCGGCCTCGCGTGGTGGGCATGGCTGTTGATCGCGATCGCGATCGTGGTCGTCGCGGTCTTTGCGGCATGCGGGACCTATATGTTCCTCACGAAGCGCAAGAAGAAGAACGAGCCCAAGAAGGAGAAACCGAAGGTCATCACTGCGGACAACCGCGACATCGACGTCTATTCCGACGAGAACGCGGAGCCCGACGTGCCCGATGCGCACACGGAGGAACTCGAGGACGCGGAAGAGGAACCGGAAGCGGCCTTTGAGGAAACTCCCGAAGAGGCTCCCGAAGAAGCGCCTGCGGCACCCGCGGAAGCGCCCGAAGGAAACGAACATCCCGAAGAATAACCCGAAAGAGCTCGGAGATCCCGAGCTCTTTTTTTGTCTGCAGGCGCGATACGAAGTCCGATCTCTCAGCGCCTTCTCGGGGAGGCGCCGTCATGCGATCCGCGCGGCGGAGGCGGGGGAACATAAAAATCTCCATTCGGCAGGCAGATTTTCAGGGCGTCATGAGGCGCAGCGGCGTTGTCCGAAAAAAAATTCGAAAAAACCCGGAAAATTTTCCAAAATGCATAAAAAAACAGTTTACAAAAAAAATAATAATTAATATAATTTATTAGCCCGAGAGAGAGGGCGGCTACGGAGGAACGCCATGGTACGTTACATGAAATGCCCGCGCTGCGAGCTGAACTATATCGATTCGGAAAAACAGGAGTATTGCGACGTCTGTTTGAAGGAGATGAAGGGCATTCCCACGGGGCTCGAGGAGATCGAGGAGGCCGAAGAGGACCTTCCCACCGAGCTTTGCCCCATCTGCGGCGAGAACATGATGCGCGCAGGCGAGAAGATGTGCGAGGAGTGCCGCAAGAAGGCCGAATATGAAGAGGAGGACCCCGATCCCGAGGCGGACGACGACGAGTGGCGCGAGTACCTCGACGACACCGACGACGACCTCGACAGCGAGATCGGCGAGATTGACGAGAAATTCGACGAGGACGACGATTTCGAAGAGGAGATCGAGGAGGAATCGGAACCCGAAGAGGAGGAGGATCTCGAGTACGTCACGGGCGACGAGATCTACACGCTCAGCGAGGGCGACGATGACGACGAGGACGACGACGAAAAGTCCGACGAAGACGATTTTTGAAAACATTGAGACCGCGCTCCGGCGCGGTTTTTTCATGCCAGGTTTTATGTTTGGTTTCGTGCGGCGCGGACAGTGCGTCAAGCAGACGGCGCATCAAGCGGGGGCATGTCGGGCGTTGGGGCAAGCGGACGGGTGCGCGCGGAGCAGGCGGCGGGTGCGACGTATACCAAAATGGAATAAGAAGCCCCATTGCGGCGGGAAAGTATTAATCTAAAACAGACTATGTATGGAAAGAGGATCCGGGAGCTTCGCACGGAGCGCGGCATGACGCAGGCGGAGCTCGGCGAACAACTGAACATTGCCCAGATCACGGTGAGCAAATACGAGCGCGAGACGCTGGACCTCGGCACGCAGACGATCATTGCGCTCTGCTCGATCTTCGAAGTCTCGGCCGATTATCTTCTCGGGCTCGAGGACGACGCGGGCGCCAAGCGGTACCGATGAACTTTGTTGCGCGCATCCGCGGCATGATCAAGGCGTATGACGATGCGCACAATTTCACCTGCGACGTCTGCGGGCGGGAAGTCTTCGGCGGAGAGCGCGTGTGCGGGGTCTGCCGCGAACGGCTTCCGTGGAACGACGGGGTCATTTGCCCGCTCTGCGGCCGCAGACAGCGGGAGGAGGGCGTCTGTCTCACATGCAAGGCGCGGCCGCTCGGCGTGGAAAAGGCGCGCTCCGTCTTTCTGCACGAGGGCGACGCGGCGGCGCTCGTCGTGCGGTTCAAGCGCGGCGAAAAGTATCTCTTCCGCACGCTCGCCGACCTCTCGCTCCCGCTCTTCGAACGGGAATTTTCCGACGTCGACGCACTCGTCGGGGTACCCATGACCGAGAAGGCCGTGCAGAAACGCGGTTTCAATCAGGCGGAGCTCTATGCCGAACGGCTTGCAGAACTGACGGGAAAAAGTTTTTTGAAGCCCGTCTCGAAACGGCGCGAGACGGAGGCGCAGAAGTTCCTCGGAAGACAGGAGCGCGCCAAAAATCTTGCGGGTTGTTTCCACGTCGTGAGCCGCACGGCGGTGCGCGGGAAGCGGGTGCTCATCGTGGACGACGCCATGACGACGGGCGCGACGATCTCCGAGCTCGCGTCCTGCCTGATGCGGGCGGGTGCGGCCGCCGTCTTTGCGCTGACGTTCACGAGCGTCGAAGAAAAATTTCCATACGGAAAGCACGATTCCTGAGTCCTCCCTTCGGGGAGGGTTTTTGATACGGCGGCGCCCTTTTGGGGCGCCGCCTTTGCGCTGTCCGCGGCCGCATGTTCCCATAAAAAGACATCGATCGCGTCATACTTCCCCCGTGCGGCCCATACAATATGACAGAGCGGGCGGGATTCGCGGGCATTCCCTTGCATTCGACGAAATTTCCCACGATTTTCGCGCGCAAATATTTTATCATATGGGTGTGAAATGAAATTTATCACGCTGAGGCTGAGATCGGTCGCGCTCGTCGGAGCGCTTTTGTGCGCCTTGGGCGCGGGCATGGTTACCGCAAACGCGGCCGGAGCCGAGGAAGTCTATTGGAGCGGCGCGCGGGCGCTCCCCATCTATTCGGTCCAGCGCGACGACAACAAAGTCGCGCTCTCGTTCGACTGCGCATGGGGCGTCGACTACACCGATTCCCTGCTGCAAACGCTAGAGGCCCAAAAAGTCCACGTCACCTTCTTCATGGTGCAGTTCTGGGCGGAGAAGTACCCCGAATATGTGAAGAAGATCGCGGAGGCGGGGCACGAGATCGGCACGCACAGCGCGACGCATTCCTATATGTCCCGTCTTTCGGAGACGGAGATCCGCGCCGAGCTGGCCTCCTCCGCTTCCGCCATCCGCTCGCTCACCGGCAAGGCCGTCGAGCTGTTCCGCCCTCCCTACGGCGACTATGACGATTTGCTCATCAACACCTCTCTGGCCATGGGGTACTATCCCATTCAGTGGGACGTCGATTCCCTCGACTGGAAGAACCTCTCGGCCTCGGATATCACCTCGCGCATCGTGGGCAAGGTCAAGAGCGGGAGCATAATTCTGATGCACAACAACGGCCTGCACACGGCGGAGGCCCTGCCCCTCGTCATCGACGCGCTGCGGGCAAACGGCTATACGTTCGTCCCCATCGGCGAACTCATCTATCGCGAGAACTACGAGATCGACGTCACAGGCAGGCAAATTCCCAAAGGTACGGCGTAGCGCGCCGCAAAAATACCCGACAAAAACGAAATTACGGAGGAATGGAACAACATGGATACCAACACGGAGAAGAACAACAAGGTGTACATCATGGGGGAGATCGTCTCCGAGGCGACGTTTTCCCACGAAGTCTACGGAGAGGGATTTTACGAATTTTACGTCAAAGTCATGCGCCTTTCGGGGCAGGCGGATATTTTGCCCGTCACGGTCTCGGAGCGCCTCATCCAAAGTAGCGACTTGAAAGTCGGGAGCATTCTCTCGGCGGTGGGGCAGTTCCGCAGCTACAACAAGCTCGAGGGGGGAAGGAGCCGGCTCATGCTCACCGTCTTTGTACGCGAGCTCGTGGCGCCCTCCGACCGCAATCCCAACTCCATCGTGCTCTCGGGCTATATCTGCAAGCCGCCCGTCTACCGCACGACGCCGTTCAACCGCGAGATCGCGGACCTTCTGCTCGCCGTCAACCGCGCCTACAACAAGTCCGACTACATCCCCTGCATCGCGTGGGGCAGGAACGCGAGATTCGTGCAAAATCTCAAGGTGGGGGACAGGGTCGCGCTCTCGGGCAGGATCCAGAGCCGCGAATATCAGAAGCGCTTCTCGGAGACGGAGAGCGTGACCATGACCGCGTATGAGGTCTCCATTTCCAAATTGGCGGCCTTCGACGAGGGGGAATCGTTCGACGTCGACGACGCCTTCGATCTCTACGCCATGCCGCAGGACGGCGCGGCCCCGCAGGAGAGCCGATAGGCTCTTTTCGCCGCGCTTGGGATCCCCGTTCTTTCAGGCGGGGATTTTTTATCGTTTTTTTTATAAGGGCATTGACAAATCGGGGGAAAACGTGTACAATAAATTTATTCAATCATGCGAGGTGAAACCATGAACAAATGTCTCCATTGCGGATGCCCGATCTATCCGGACGAAAAATTTTGCCCCCAGTGCGGAACTCCCGTCGGCTCTGCCGTAAACACGGGCGCACAACAGCCTCAGACGCCTTATAGCTACCCCTACGGCTACCCCTATGGCTATCCCTACGGGTATCCCTATGGATACCCTTCCTATGGGTATGGTTATGGGTATTACGGCTATCCCTACGGCTATCCCACGGCTTACGGGCAGCCCGCGCAGTTAGGCGCAAATTCCTATCAGTATCCCTACTATGCTTATCCCGTGCTTGCGGCTCCGGCCGAGTCCGAACAGCAGCGCGAACGGCAGCCCGAGCAGCAGCCGGCTGAGGAAGCGCAGACGGAGGAACCTGAGGAGTCCGGGAAGAAAAAGAAGAAGAAAAAGGACAAGAAGAGCAAGAAGGAGAAGGCGAACGGGTAAACGATAACGGTCCCGCTCCGTATTTGCAGCGCGAAAGCCGCCCGGCAATCTGTCGGGCGGCTGTTTTCATGGAGGGGCTCGGATTTCCCGGACGCAAGACGGTCGCTTTTCCCGAGAAACGCGCCTTTTCGGAGGAGTTTCCATGGCCGCCGAGCCGATTCCGAAATCCTGCGGGCGCTCCGCATGCGTTCGGGGCGCTTTTGCTTGACAAATGCGGGCCGAAGGGGTACAATACAATCAAAATCACACGGGAGAATGATTATGCACAACAAGACGGCGATTTTGGTCATTGATATGTTGGAAGATTTCATCACGGGGGCGCTCAAATGCGAGCGCGCGGCGGCGACCGTTCCGGAGGCCGCAAAGCTCTTGCGCGGCGCGCGAGCGGTGGGTATTCCCGTGATCTTTTGCAACGACGCGCACAGAGAGGGCGTCGACTTGGAGCTGGCGCTCTGGGGCGAACACGCGATGAAGGGCACGGCGGGGGCCGCGGTCACGGCGGCGCTCGGGCCCGAGGCGGGGGACTATGTCGTCGAGAAGCGCCGCTATTCCGCGTTCTTCCACACCGAGCTCGATCTGCTGTTGCGCGAGCTGGGTATTAAGACCGTCGTTCTGATCGGGATCCAGGCGCACATCTGCGTCCAGCACACGGCGGCGGAGGCGTATTTCCTCGGCTACGACGTCGTGCTCTGCACGCCGCTCATCGAGGCCTTCACGGAGGAGCTGAAGACGTCCGCGATCGGGTACATGGCGGACATGTATGCCGCAAAAACCGTCACGACCGACGCACTGCTCGAAGAATTTCACGGGTGAGGGAATGGGGAAGCGCACCAAACAAGAGAAGATCCGCGCCATTCAGGCCACCCTCGAGGGCTACCGCCGCTTCGACTTCGATTACATCGCCTACGGTCCCGATTGGAAGATGCCGACGCAATCGTTTCACTACCGCCAGCCGTGGTATGAGCGCGTTGTCACCGGCTTTTGGCGCACGCTCATGTGGATGCTCGGGCCCGCCGCCATCCGTCTCGTCTACGGGGCGAAGACGGTCGGGCGGAAGAATCTGCGCGCCGTCAAGGGCGGTGCGATCTCCGTGTGCAACCACTTCAACTATCTCGATACCCTCTTCGTGCGCGACGCCGTGGGGCACTTCAACTCCTTCCATACGATGGCGCCGTGGAACAACAAGGGCGGGCTCGGCGGGCACATCATCCGCCATGGGGGCATGTGGCCCTTCTCCTCCGACCGCGCGGCGACCAAGAATCTGATGCGGGAGATGGAGCGGCGGCTCCGCGGGGGGAAGATCGTCAATTTTTATGCCGAACAGGCCCTCTGGACCAACTACCAAAAACCGCGCCCGATGAAGAACGGCGCCTTTCATTACGCGGTGAAATACGACGTCCCCGTCGTCCCGATTTTTTGCACGTTTGAGCGAAACAAGCGGGGGCATGTCCGAAAGCTGCGCATTCATATCCTGCCTGCGGTCTACCCGGATGCCGCGCTCGCGCCCAAGGCGCGCGCGGCCGCGATGAAGGATGCGGCGGAGGCGGCGTGGCGCGATTGCTATGAGACCGCCTACGGCGTTCCGCTCGAATACGGACCGGATCGGCGGCGCGCCGCCCAATGAACTGCGCGGACGCGTTTGCGCCCCGCATGCGCGCTCCGTTTTCCGAAACAAAGCGCCCTCCCGCCGAAAGGCGGGAGGGCGCTTTTCGAAACCGCGGCACCGGGAAACGCGGCAAAAGAAAAGACCGTTTCCGATCGGAAGCGGTCTATTTTGCGTCGTGGAGATCGTCGTAGGTGATGCGCTCCGTCTCCTTCCAGTTCTGGGGCTTGTCCCGCCATACCGCCCAAATGCTCCGAAGATAGATGGGCACGTATTCGAGCAGATAGAACGGATTATAGATGAGCATGAGCAGTTTTTCTTTGAGCGTGAGCATGCGGAACATGTCGCCGCAGGCAAAGAAGGCGAGCACGCCGTAGGCGAAGAGCAGGAAATAGAGGAGGAGGCCGGGGAAGGCCACCGTCTGCACGAAGGCGTTGTCCCACCGAGGATCGCCCCCAAGCGCGTAGGTCACGGTGAGCGAGATGCCGCACAGCATGGTGACGATGGTGGCGGCCAGAAAGAGAAGAAGGGGGAAGGTGCCGAAGAAGTACTCCGCCTCGCCCTTGTTCATCTTCCCGCGTTCGCGCGCCTGCCGCTTGATCCTGGCGTGGTATTTCTTATCGCACTGTTTGTACCCCGTGAGCCATCGGAGCCGCCGCTTCGTGTTCTCGGTGTGGCCGAGCGCCTCCTCCGTGTAGAGGATGGCATACGAACAGAACATCGACGTATACCCCCTCAGGAGAGAATCGAGCTTGAGCTCGTAGTCCTCGGTGAGAGTGCGGTAGGGCCAGCCGCCCAGTTCCTCGATGATCCGGCGGCGGAGCATCATGCCCTGCCCGCAGAGGTTGAGCGGCATGGCGCGCTGCATGCGATATGTGTTGCCGAGGTCGTCGATGATGGGCCAGGTGAGGGCGGAACAATTGGAGAAGACGGTGCGGTTTTTGCGCCCGCCGAGGAAATTTTTGGCGTATTTGCGCGCCAAATAGATGTCGTAATCCGCCTCAAGCGCGTTGTTGAGTTCCTCCACGAAGGCGGGGGAGAGCACCGCGTCGGCGTCTACGATGACGAACGCCTCATAGCTTTCGAGCGTTTCGGGCGAGAGACATTTGAAATAGCCGTCGAGCGCGTCGCCCTTGCAGTTCTGTGCGGGCACGACGAACGTCTTCGCGCCCATGGCCTCGGCGATGGCGACGGTGGGGTCATTGGGGTCCTTTACGATGATGTTGACGTCGAAAAAGGCGGGATCGTAGGTCTGTTTTTGGATGGAAGCGAAGAGATCGCCGATGATCTTGCTCTCGTTACGGGCGGGCACGACGATCGCGATGCGGCGCTTTTGGGCGGCGTGATAGTGCGGCGCCTTTTTGAACGCGTAGTGAAAGCCGATGAGCTTGGGCAGATATAGGATCAGCGCGACGCCGATGAGCGCAAGATAGAAAAAGCGCAGCCAATACAGCATTCCGTCCCCTCCTTTTTCCTTATTATAGCGGATATGCGCAACTTTGTCAACCGAAAATGTAATAAATTTTTATGACAAGCGAAGGGAACGCTTGGGAGACGGGCGGCGCGCGCCGCGGGGCAGACGGCGCGCGCCGCAAACGCGCTTGCGGCCTGATCGAAAAAGATGAAAAAATGCAAAAGGAAGGGGCATGTCTCGGACATGCCCCCGTCGTTTTTCGTCTGACGCCGTTTCAGAATGTGCATTTCGCATACAGGAACGAGATGACTTCGGCGACCGTCATGCGCTGCTGCTCCATGGTGTCGCGGTCGCGCACCGTCACCGTGCCGTTTTCCGCCGTCTCGAAATCGATCGTGAGGCAATAGGGCGTGCCGATCTCATCCTGTCTCCGATAGCGCTTGCCGATGGAGCCCGCCTCGTCGTAGATGACGGGAAAGCGCTTTCTGAGCGTCTCCCAAAACGTTTTTGCGACCGGCGCGAGGCTCTTCTGAAGGGGCAGGATGGCCGCTTTGTAGGCCGCGATCGCGGGATGGAAGTGCAGAACGGTCCGCACTTCGCCGTTTTCCAGCGTCTCCTCGTCGTAGGCCTCCGAGAGGACGGCCAGCATGAGGCGGTCGGCGCCGATGGAATATTCGATGACGTAGGGGATAAACCGTTCGCCGTCGATGGGATCGACATAGGTGAGCGTCTTGCCCGAGTATTCCTGATGGCGCGTGAGATCGTAGTCGGTGCGGTTGTGGATGCCGTTGAGTTCCTGCCAGCCCATGGGGTAGAGATATTGGATATCGCAGGCCTCCTTGGCATAGTGGGCGAGCTTGTCGTGGTCGTGGAAGCGGAGATGTTCCTCCTTGAAGCCGAGGTCGAGAAGGAATTGGAACGCCTTCTGCTTAAATTCGCGGTAATACGCCTCGTCGCTGCCCGCCTTGCAGAACCACTGGTGTTCCATCTGCTCAAATTCGATGGTGCGGAAGATGAAGTTGCCGGGCGTGATCTCGTTGCGGAATGCCTTGCCGATCTGCGCGATGCCGAAGGGCACCTTGGCGCGGGTGGTGCGCTGGACATTGAGGAAGTTGACAAATTCGCCCTGTGCCGTCTCGGGCCGGAGATAGATCTTGTTCTGGCTCTCGTCGGTGACGCCGCGGCTGGTCTCGAACATGAGGTTGAAGGTGCGGATGGGCGTCCAGTCGAAGCCGCCGCAGTTGGGGCAGTGGACTTTGTGCTCCGTGATGTATTTTTCCATCTCCTCATTGGACATGGTATCGGGATTTACCGTCCCCTTGGAGTGGAGCTCGATGAGATTATCGGCGCGGTGGCGGGTCTTGCACTGCTTGCAGTCCATCTTGGGATCGGAGAAGGAGGTGGTGTGACCGCTGGCCTCCCAGACGCGGGAGTTCATGAGAATGGCGGCGTCTACGCCATAGGAATTTTCGCTCTCGGTGACGAACCGTTTCCACCAGGCGCGTTTGATATTGTTTTTGATCTCGACGCCGACGGGGCCGTAGTCCCAGGTATTGCCCATGCCGCCGTAAATTTCGCTGCCGGGGAAGACGATGCCCCGCGCCTTAGAGAGCGCAACGAGTTTCTCCATCGTGACGTTTGCCATAACATGCTCCTGAAAAATGCTTTGCAGATATTATACATGCAAACAAAAAATCCGTCAAGCGTTTGAGGGGGTGACGGATCATTTTGCGAGGCGGTCAAATTCCTCCAACGTGATGTCGCGCGCCTGCGGCACGGCAAAACTGTAATCGAGGATCCTGCTTTGGACGAGCGTGACGGCGTCGAGGTCGTCGGGGATGGCGGAATATTCTTCTTCCGTGACGGGATCCCCGATGTAGACGCTCGAACGCCTGCATGCGCGCAGTTCGGGATAGAGATAGACGGGGAGGATGTCGCAGCCCGTCTTGCGCGCGAGGAAGAGGAAGGAGCGCTTGAAATCGAAGAAGCCCGCCTTGCGCGGGTTGACCGCGCCCTCGGGAAAGATGACGAGCATCCTTCCCGCCCGCAAGAGGCGGAGGCAGTCTTTGAAAAATTTGTAATTTTTGGTGGCGTAATCGAGATACAGGCAGTCGAACAGCCACGTCACGAACGCGGAGTTGCACCGCTTTTTCACGTCGGCGGTCGTCACGAAGACGGGCTCCTCCCTGCGGAAGATCATCCAGAGGAAAAACGGGTCGAAAGCGGAGTAGTGATTGGCGACGACAATGACCGCGCCCTGCGGTTTCCAATCGCTGTTGCCGTATTTGCGATACAGAAAAAACGGCCACGCGACCAGCAGGAACAGCCCCACGCACAAATACCGAAAAATCTTTTTCATAAGCGGAAAAAAGATGCAACGCGTCTGCGCTGCATCCGTTGGGTTACTATTTTTCGAGGATCACGTTGATGACGGAATCCACAGTGTTGGAAAGACCGAAGCACTTCTTGATCTCCCACTTGCTCTCGCTCTGGGATACGACGCGCCAACCCTGCGCGGCGAGCGCGTTGATCTTCTTTTCGACCTCTTCCGGCCGCGTCTGAACGACGGTGTAAGGCATTTTTCTCGTCTCCTTTTGTTTATTTGCACCTATATAAGTGCAAAATAAGTATAACACGCGTTTATAATGGTGTCAAGCGTTTTGCGCTTATTTCGGTGCAATTTTATGAATGCTGTTGTGGAAAAAAAGATCGGCGCCAATGTGCGCCGGCTGCGGGAGCGGGCGAATATGACGCAGGAGGAGCTTTCGGTGAAGCTCCAGCTTGCGGGCTGTGATATCACGCGCAGTGCGGTCGCCAAAATCGAAGTGGGGCAGCGGCATCTCTATCCCGATGAAATTGTGTTGCTGAAACGCATTTTGAAGGTCGATTACGAGGAATTGTTCGACGTGGGACCGTAGCGAGGAGCAAATCGCCGCGATCTGTGCGGAATGCGCGTGGAAGGGAATAAGACAGAAAACGGAGGGGGCATGTCCGAGACATACCCCCTCCGTTTCATAAAATATAGTTCAAAAACAGCGCTCTTTGCGGCCCTTTCTGCACTCTTCGATCTTGCCGCAGTTGTAGCAGAGTTCGTTCTCGAGATGCGCGCCGGAGAAGAAGTCCGTCAGATTTTTCACCGTCGTCTCCGCGATGCCCGTGAGCGCCTCCTCCGTCAAAAAGGCCTGGTGCGAGGTCACGATGACGTTGGGCATGGAGATGAGCCGCGCGAGCGTGTCGTCCTCGACGATATGCCCCGAAAAATCGTGGAAGAAGATGTCGGATTCCTCCTCATAGACGTCGAGGCAGGCCGCGCCGACGATCCGCCGCTTGATGCCGCCGAGGAGCGCCTCCGCGTCGATGAGCGCGCCGCGGGACGTATTGAGAATGACGACGCCCTTCTTGCATTTGTTGATTGCGTCCTCCCCGATGAGGTGGTAGGTCTCCTCGGAGAGCGGGCAGTGCAGGGAGATGACGTCGCTCCGCTCAAAGAGTTCGTCGAGCGAAACATAGTCGATGCCGCTGTCCTTTGCGGGATACTTGTCGTAGGCGATGACGCGCATGCCGAAGCCGCGGCAGATGTCGATGAAGATCCGCCCGATCTTGCCCGTGCCGACGACGCCCACCGTCTTGCCGTGGAGATCGAATCCCGTGAGGCCCGAGAGCGAGAAATTGAACTCGCGCGTGCGGTTGTAGGCCTTGTGGATGCGGCGGATGGAGGTGAGGAGCAGCGCCATGGTATGCTCGGCGACGGCGTAGGGGGAGTACGCGGGCACCCGGACGACGTGGATCTTGCCGTAGCAGGCCGCGAGATCGACGTTGTTATACCCCGCGCAGCGGAGCGCGATGACGCGGACGCCATAGGCATGGAGCGAATCGACGACGGCGGCGCTCACGCGGTCGTTGACAAAGACGCAAACGCCGTCGTAGCCGCGGGCGAGCCCGGCCGTATCCTCGTCGAGTTTGGTGTCGTAGAACTTAAATTCGAGCCCTGCCGCCTCGCCGAATTTCCGAAAGGCGGGGAGATCGTAATCCTTGGTGTCGAAAAACGCGATTTTCATAGCTGTCTCCTTATGTAATTGGCGTTCAGATCTTGAGGATCTTGAAGAAGACGCCCGCGCCGAACGTGCCGGAGCCCACGAGCAGGAACCATTTCAGCAGGGAAAACGCCGCGCCCTCGGGGAGAAAATAGGTCGCCAAAAAGACGACGCCGACGCACGCGAGCCCGACGGGGATCCGCCAAATGCGACGCTTCCCCTCGGACATGGGTATGTGCAAATAGCTCGTGAGCGGCAAAAAGAACGCCGCGCCGGAGATGAGCGCCGTCATGTGCACGAAGTCGGAGCTGGGCGAAAGAGGCAGCGCCAAAAGGCTCACGAGCGCCAACGCCATGAGGATGTAGTAGCGGAAGTCGTAGGCCTCCGAAAAGATGAGATGCCAGAAGACGGCGATGACGAGGCCGTAGAGCGCGCCCGCGAGCACGTCGGTCGGGTAGTGGACGCCGAAATAGAGGCGGGAGGCGCACACGAGCAGCAGGTAGAGGACGGCGATAAGCCAGCCCCAGATCTTCTTTCCGCGCAGGGCCCCCGCGAAGATGCCCGACGACGTCGCCTGGGCATGCCCGCTCGGGAACGACAGATCGTCGCCGAGGCCGCGGGTGGAGAAGAGGGGCGTGTCGACGTCGAGCCGTTCGACGACGCCCGCCGCATACGGACGGGGCCGCCGTACCGCCTCCTTCATCATGGAGTTGAGCGCCGCCGAGGAGACGGCGGTGAAGAGAAGCTGTTCGCCCGTCTTGCCGCCGAGGAGCCAATAGAGGAGCAGGATGACGGCGCCGACCGTGAGTCCCTCGCCCAAAAAAGAAAAGATGCCGAACAGCCATGTGAGCGCAGGCGTGCGGATTTCCTCGAAAAATTGTAAAATCGTCTGTTCCATACCCTGATTATAGCACAATTTCCAAAAAAATACCTCGTAAAAACTATCATTTTTGCGAAGAATATGCTATAATTATTCCGATACGATATATCTTGCGGAAAATCGCCCGTTTTCCCACGGCAAACGGGCGCAAAGGGGAGCTGTTATGGCGGATGCGGAAAACTTTATTCAGGCACTGATCGACGAAGACCTTGCGGCGGGGAAAACGGCGTCCGTCAAGACGCGGTTTCCGCCCGAACCTAACGGCTACCTGCATATCGGGCACGCCAAGAGCATGTTCGTCAACTTCGGGACGGCGGAAAAATACGGCGGCACGTGCAATCTCTTCTTCGACGACACCAATCCCTCCAAGGAAAAGACGGAATACGTCGACGCCATCCGCCGCGACATCGAATGGATGGGCTACCGTTGGGAAAAGGAAGTCTACGCCTCCGATTTCTTTGACATCATCTACGACTACGCGGAAAAGCTCATCGGCATGGGCAAGGCGTTCGTGTGCGATCTTTCGGCAGAGGAGATCAAGGCGACGCGCGGCACCCTCACCGAACCGGGGACGGACAGCCCGTACAGGGACCGCACGCCCGAAGAGAATCTCCGCCTCTTCCGCGAGATGCGGGCGGGAAAATATGCCGACGGGGAGAAGTGTCTCCGCGCCAAGATCGACATGGCCTCGCCCAACATCAACCTCCGGGATCCCGTCATCTACAGGATCCTCCGCGCGACGCACCATCGGACGGGCGACAAGTGGTGCATCTACCCCATGTACGACTATGCGCACCCCATCTGCGACTATTTGCAGGGCGTGACGCATTCCCTCTGCACGCTGGAGTTCGAAGACCACAGGCCGCTCTACGACTGGGTGGGCCTCACGCTCGGGTTTGCGCCCAAGCCGCGGCAGATCGAGTTCGCCCGCCTCAACGTCACCAATCTCGTCATGAGCAAGCGGTATTTGAAGAAGCTCGTCGAAGAGGGCACGGTGCACGGGTGGAGCGACCCGCGCATGCCCACGCTCGCCGGCATCCGGGCCCGCGGGATCCCCGCCGAGGCCGTCAAGGACTTCTGTTCCCGCATCGGCGTCGCAAAGGCGCAGTCGGAGGTGGAGATCGGCTATTTCGAGGCCGTGGTGCGCGACTATCTCAATGTCCATGCGCCCCGCGCGATGGCCGTCGTCGAACCCCTGAAACTCACGGTCACCAATTATGAGGGCGGGGAGGACGTCGATTTCGAGAACAACCAGCTCGATCCCGCGGCCGGTTCGCGCAAGATCGCCTTCGGCAAGACGCTCTACATCGAAAAATCCGATTTCTCCCTCGATCCGCCCCCCAAGTATCACCGCCTCAAGTTGGGCGGATACGCCCGTCTCAAGAGCGCATACATCGTCCGCGCCGACGAGGCCGTGACCGATGAAAACGGGGAAGTGATCGAAGTCAAATGCACCTATTTCCCCGAGAGCCGCAGCGGAACGGACACGAGCGGCATCAAGGCCAAGGGCGTCTTGCATTGGGTGAACGCCGAGACGTGCGTCGACGCCGAACTTCGCCGCTACGACCATCTTCTGCGCGACGCCGACTATGCGGGGCAGGACTTCTCCGAGCGCATCAACGAGGACAGCGAGCACATCTTCGCCGCCAAGGCCGAGCCCTATCTGATCGGAAACGAGGGGAGTTATCAGCTCATGCGCACGGGCTATTTCCGCGCGTTCAAGGAGGGCGAGAAGCTCGTGCTCTCCGAGATCGTCTCGCTGAAAGATAACTTCAATAAATAATTTTCAACGCGCCGCACCGAAAACGGGGCGGGCATGTCCGAGAAGCACCGCTTAAAACGGAGGAAATCTTATGCAACCTTCCACGATCGTAATTCTAATTGTCTGCATTCTTGCACTGGCGTCTTTGCTCTACGGCGTCCTCCGCAAATTTTCGCGGATGGGTTGGGCCGCGTGGCAGATCTTATTTGCGTGGTGCATCACCATGACGCTCGATTGGTTGCCCGAAGACGCGAGCGACGGGGGCCGCATGGCGGTGGGGCTTGCCGTCTTTTTCGGCGCCGTCGTCGGAACATTGGCGCTCGGCGGGGCCGTCCGTTTGGCCATGCTCAAGCGCAAGACGCCCGCGCACCCCGCATGGCGGTTTTTTGACCGCGTCCTCGGCGGCATCACGGCGCTTTTGGATTACGCCGTCATGGCGCTCGTCGTCGCGGGCCCGGTGCTGACGTTCTGCGCCACGGCGATCACGCCGCCCTCCTTCTTCGGGAACTTCTTCGAGAGCGGGCTCTGGACGAATTTCCTCGGGAAGTTTGCCCTCGACCTCTTCCTCATCACCATCTTCTTCTTTGCGATGCGCGCCGGCTGGAGGGTCGGGTTTGCGCGGACGCTCGTCATCTTTATCATGATGACGCTGACGCTCGGCTGCCTCGTCCTCGCCGTGTTCCTCACCGTGGCATGGGGCCCCATGACCAAGTTTGCCGTGTCCATCGGCAACGCGATCTCGGGCATCGATTCGGCGATTGGCCTCGCCATCGGCTATACGGTCGTCACGCTGCTCCTCTTCGTCGTCTTCTTTATCCTCATCTGCGTCCTCGGATACTTCATCGTGAAGCTCATCCGGCATATCCGCTTCCATTACTTCTGGGGCTTCCTCGACGGCGTGCTCGGCCTCGCCATGGCGTTTGCCATCGTTCTTGTGGGGACGTTCGCGTTCTACTATTTGGCCTGTGCCCTCTCCAACGGCGCGATCTTCACGCCCATTCTTTCGGCGCTGGACAATGTCAATATCGAACAGGCGGCGCAGTATGTGGAGCAAATCAGACAGCTCATTCAGACGGTCACGGAATACACGGAGGGCCTGCAGGATTGGCTGAAGTGCGGACCCGTGTCCGACGCGTTCCGCATCCTCTGCATGCGTTGGGTCGCCGTCTGAGCGGTTGCCGCGGCCTCCGCGGATAGAATTTTCGGGAACGTTCGATAATCTTTTGGGAAAAAGCGCATACTTTTCTCGAAATGTTAGACGAATGTTCGGCCGCATTGCTTGCCGCCGTCAACGATGCCTGCGTCGGCGGCGGCTTCATCATTCTGGAAGAACGGGAACTTCTTCGGGCCTTCCCGGGCGGGGAGGGCGACGTCGGAAAGACGCTCGCGTATCTCGCCGACAAGAAGCTCATCGAACTCCGCTACGCCGAGGACGGGACGTATTGCGTGCGTACCATGCCCGCGGGCAGGAGCTATGCGGAGCGTACAGAGCGGGAAAAACGGGAGCGGGAGAAGAGCCGACGGGACCTGCTTTTATGGTCCTTTTGCGGCAGTTTTTTGGGCGGCGCGCTCGTCGCGCTGATCGGGACGCTTCTCGGGGTGCTGCTGCATGTATAGCGCGCGGCTCTCCTTCAAGGAAAACGAGGTGATGGCGGCCGTGTTTTCGCTCTCTGGCGGGAAGGAGCGCTTCCTCGTCTCGCCGTATGAACTGCTCAACGTGCTTCCCGAACGGGCAAAGTTCGACGAGGACAAGCTGGAGCGCGTCTTGAAGACGCTCGAACTCGACGGCTACTTTGAGTTCATCTCTTCCGAGCGGAAGGGGGAGAAGACGTATGTCATTCATATGCGCGAAGCGGGGATGACCTTTCGCAGGCAGGATATCCGCCGTCGGCGCGACCTCGTGCTCCGGCTTCTGCTTGCGGCGGTCTGCGGCTTGCTCTCCGCGACGATCGGCCTGCTCCTCAAAATTATCTTTTCCTGACCGGCAAACGCTTGACGAAAGTTGGGCGTTTGTGTTACAATGAGAACAAATGTTTCGCCGCTTCGCCCCTTGAAGGGGCACAGGCAAGGCAAAGCAAAGGTGTCCCCCGTTTATGGGCCCTCCCGCGAAGCGGGTGAAGGGGGAAGGGCCCCCACCTCAGTCACTTCGTGACAGCTCCTCCCCAAGGAGGCGCTCTTCCCATCCCCTCCCTCGGGAGGGGGAATCAAAGGGGGTGGGGCGCTTCACAAAGGGAAGATCGCGGACATGGGTATGGGAAATAAGGTCAAAGGTTTCCTATTTCGCTGAAAAAACAAAAACCATGCTTTTTGTTTTTCCCCCAATTTGCGCTTCGCGCTTTGAGCCGGGCGACGCCTTGGCGGCAGGGACCGCCTGCGGCCCCTTCGCGGAGGCCACCGCTCATGTCGCGCCGCCGCTCACAGCCACCGGGCTACTGAGCGAGAATTGCGGCGCTCCACCCCCTCCCCCGGGAGGGGGAATCAAAGGGGGTGGGGCGCTTCTCAAAAGGCCGATTGCGGACATGGGTATGGGGAATGATGTCAAAGGTTTCCTATTACGCTGAAAAAACAAAAACCACGCTTTTTGTTTTTTCCCTCAATTTGCCACGCCACCGCACGCTTGTTGTCTGTAAACCGGGCGACGCCTTGGCGGCAGAGACCGCCTGCGGCCCCCTCACGGAGGCCACCGCTCATGTCGCGCCGCCGCTCACAGCCCATCGGGCTGCTGAGCGAGAATTGCGGCGCTCCACCCACGGAATTTCTATGCCCTTATTATAAAAGGCTTCTATGTGATAGAAATTCGTGAACTCTTTCGTGAACCTTTTCGTAATATTGTCTATGGATCATTTTGATTTCCAACTGAAATCGGCGTTTCAGCCGACGGGCGACCAGCCGGAAGCGATCGAAAAGCTCACCGAAGGCGTCCTCGACGGCATCCGCGCACAGGTCCTTGTCGGCGTCACGGGCAGCGGCAAGACGTTTACCATGGCCAATGTCATCAAAAACGTTGGCCGTCCCACCCTCGTGATCGCGCACAACAAGACGCTCGCCGCCCAACTCTGCAATGAGTTCCGCGAATTTTTCCCGGAGAACCGCGTCGAGTATTTCGTCTCCTACTACGACTATTATCAGCCCGAGAGCTACATCCCCTCGACCGACACCTACATCGAAAAGGATATGTCCGTCAACGACGAGATCGACAAGCTGCGCAACGCCGCAACTTGCTCGCTCGGGGAGCGCGACGACGTCATCGTCGTCTCCTCCGTCTCCTGTATCTACGGCTTGGGTGCGCCCGAGGAGTTCTTCCGCCTCGGAATTTCCCTGCGGCCGGGGCAGCAGATGGAGCGCGGCGAACTGCTCTCGCGGCTCGTGGATATCCAGTATTCCCGCAACGACATGGACTTCAAACGCTCGACGTTCCGCGTGCGCGGCGACGTCGTGGAGATCTTCCCCGCGTCCAATTCCGAAGTGGCCATCCGCGTCGAGTTCTTCGGCGACGAGATCGACCGCATCTGCGAGGAGGACGTCGTCACGGGCAAGATCGTCTCCACCTTGAAGCATGCCGTCATCTTTCCCGCCAGCCACTATGCCGTGGGTAGCGAACGGCTCGCCTATGCGCTTTCCATGATTGCGGAGGACCTCGAGGGGGAAGTCGCGGCGTTTGAACGGGACGGCAAGCTCCTCGAGGCCCAGCGGCTCCGCCAGCGCACCGAGCACGACCTCGAGATGATGCGGGAGATCGGATATTGCTCGGGCATCGAGAACTATTCGCGCTATTTCGACGGCCGCACGCCCGGGCAGCCCTCTTTCACCCTGCTCGACTACTTCCCGCCCGATTTCCTCGTCTTCATCGACGAGAGCCACATGACCGTCCCGCAGATCCGCGCGATGTACAACGGCGACAGGGCGCGGAAGACCAATCTGGTCGAATACGGCTTCCGCATGCAGTCGGCATACGACAACCGTCCGCTCACCTTTGAGGAGTTCGACGCGCGCGTGCCGCAGGTCATCTTCGTCTCGGCGACGCCCGCGCCCTACGAGCTTTCGGTGGCGGGGCAGGTCGTCGAACAGCTCATCCGCCCGACGGGACTCCTCGATCCGCCGGTCACCGTAAAACCCACCAAGGGACAGATCGACGACCTCGTTTCCGAGGTCAAGACCACGGTCATGGGTGGGGGACGCGTGCTCATCACCACGCTCACCAAGCGCATGGCCGAGAGCCTCACCGACTATCTGAAAGAGGCGGGCGTCAAGGTCCGGTATATGCATTCGGACATCGACACGCTCGAGCGCATCGACATCGTCAACGGCCTCCGCAGCGGGGAGTTCGACGTGCTCTGCGGCATCAATCTGCTCCGCGAGGGGCTGGACCTTCCCGAGGTCAAATTGGTGGCCATTCTCGACGCCGACAAGGAGGGATTTCTGCGGAGCGAGACGTCGCTCGTGCAGACCATCGGCCGCGCCGCGCGCAACGCGGAGGGCAGGGTGGTGATGTACGCCGACGAGATGACGGGCAGCATGGAGCGGGCCATCGGCGAGACCAACCGCCGCCGCGCCAAGCAGCAGGCCTACAATGCGGCGCACGGCATCACGCCCAAGACCATCATCAAGGAAGTGAAATCGACGCTCAACATCACGGGCAAGGCCAAGAAGGCGTCGGAGGTCGCGGCGAAGGACATTCCCGAGGAGATCGAAAAGTTGAAGACGCTCATGCGCATTGCGGCGAACGCCCTGGACTACGAGAAGGCCATCGAGATCCGCGAGACCATCAACGAATTGCGGAAGCGGATGAGAAAATAGATCTTAGTTCACGAAATAGTTCACGAAATAGTTCACGAAATTCTTTATATAGAAGCTCCCTGCGGGAGGCATATCAAGGGCAAAGAATTTCCGTGAGGGGTTAAGAAAGTGCATCTCAGAACGATTCGCCCGCACCCATATCTGCCTTCAAAGACAGCAAGCGCGAAGCGCAAATTGGGGGAAAAAACAAAAAGCGTGGTTTTTGTTTTTTCAGAAAATCAGGATTGCGGAAAGTGCAGGGACGCCCCACCTCCCTGCCCCCTCCCGAGGGAGGGGGTAAGAATGCGGCGGGGCGATAAGGGGGAACATCCGCGAGAGCGACCATGCTCGCCGTTCTCCCAAAGAGTGCCGAAACCTCGTTTGCCATACCCATGTCCGAGGTTTGGCGCGACAAAATGCAGAAATTCGGCCGGATCATCCATGTACGATATGCGGTGAAAAAAGGAAAAACATATGAAAATCGCAGTTGATATTGACGACACCTTGAACATCATCGACCGCGTCGGAAGGGCGGGGGCGTACATCGAGCGCAAGAATCTCGATTTTCACCTTGCGAGCGAGTTTTCCAACAAGTTCGTAGAGGTCTACGACTGGGAGATGCCCGACGTGCTCGAATTTATCCATGACGGCGGGATCGTTGCGTTTACCGACGCGCCCGCCCGCAAGGGCGCCAAAGAGGCGCTGACCAAATGGCGCGAAGAGGGGCATGAAGTCGTCATTTTGACCTCCCGGCAGGAAAATTGGTTTGTCAACCCCGAAAAAGTGGCGCGGGATTGGCTGGAAAAGCGGCACATCCCATACGATGAGATCGTCGCGGAGATTCCCTATCCCGAAAAGGGGAAGTATTGCAAGGAGCACGGCATCCCCATTCTGGTGGACGATGAGCCCGACGCCTGTCTTGCGGCGCAGGCGCTCGGCGTGCGGGCCGTCCTTGCGGTGGGCAAGCACAACATCCACAGGGCCAAAGAGGTCCGCTACGGCGGGGCAAACTGGAAGCAGATCGACGCCGCGGTCAGGCACATTTTGGCATTCATAGATTAAATCTCCATACCATGTCCGAAACATACGGTTCAAAAACACCATGAAAGAATATATTTACGTCAAAGGCGCGAAAGAGAACAACTTAAAAAATATCGACGTCAAGATCCCGCGGGACAGCCTCACCGTCTTCACCGGTCTCTCCGGGAGCGGGAAATCGACGCTCGCGTTCGACACCATCTTTGCGGAGGGCCAGCGGCGCTACATGGAGAGCCTCTCTTCCTACGCCCGCCAGTTCCTCGGCATGATGGAGAAGCCGGACGTCGAATCCATCGACGGGCTCTCTCCCGCCATCTCCATCGACCAGAAAACAACGTCCCACAACCCTCGTTCGACGGTGGGCACCGTGACGGAGATCTACGACTATCTCCGTCTTCTCTTTGCGCGCGCGGGGACGCCCCACTGCCCCAAGTGCGGCAGGGAGATCAAGCGGCAGACGGTCGACGAGATCGCGGACAGGGTGATGGAATACCCCGCCGGCAGCAAGATCCTCGTCGGCGCGCCCGTCATCCGCGGCAAAAAGGGGGAGTATAAAAAGGAACTCGCCGGCTACCGCAAGAGCGGATTTGCCCGCGTCAAGATCGACGGCATCATCTATGATCTGCAGGAGGACATCGCCCTCGAGAAGAACATCAAGCACAACATCACCGTCATCGTCGACCGTCTCGTCGTCAAGGAGGGCGTTTTGAAGCGGCTTACCGAGTCGCTCGAGACCGCCCTGAAACTTTCGGACGGGCTCGTCATCATCGACTGCGACGACAGCGAGACGCTCTTCTCCTCCCGCTATGCCTGCCCCGACTGCGGCATTTCCATCGAGGAGATCGAGCCGCGGCTCTTCTCGTTCAACACGGTGTGGGGGGCATGTCCGAGCTGTTCGGGCCTCGGCTTCACGCAGAAGGTGGACCCCGACCTCATCTGTCCCGACCGCACCAAGACGTTGCGGGAGGGCGCCATCCGCATCAGCGGCTGGAATCTCGATTCCTCCTCCGTCACGCAGGCCTATCTCGGCGCGCTCTCCCGCCACTATCATTTCTCCATGGATACGCCCGTCCGCGAGCTCCCCGAGAGCGTCTTCGAGCTGTTGATGTATGGGAACGGCGGCGAAAAGATCGACCTCGAATACAACACCAAGACCTTCCGCTCCACCTATCAGGCGGCGTGGGAGGGATTTGTCAACAATCTCCAGCGCCGCTATGAACAGACCTCCTCGCAGGGCGTCAAGTGGGACATCGAGCGCTACATGCGCACCTCGGACTGCCCCGTCTGCCACGGCCGCCGTCTCAAAAAGGAGGCCCTTGCCGTCACGGTGGGCGGACTGAACATCGCCGAAGTGTGCGACTTGCCCGTGCGCAGGATGGGGGCATTTTTGGACGGCATCGAACTCACGCCCGCGGGGCATGCCGTCGCCGACCTCATCATCAAGGAGATCCGCGCCCGCATCAACTTCCTCGTCGGCGTCGGGCTCGACTACCTCACGCTCTCCCGCAGCGCGGCGACGCTCTCGGGCGGAGAGAGCCAGCGCATCCGCCTCGCCACGCAGATCGGCAGCGCACTCTCTGGCGTGCTCTACATCCTCGACGAGCCCTCCATCGGCCTTCATCAGCGGGACAACGAGCGGCTTCTCCAATCGCTCAAGGGCCTGCGGGACATCGGCAATACGTTGATCGTCGTCGAACACGACGAGGACACCATGCGGGCGGCCGATTACATCGTGGACATCGGCCCCAAGGCGGGCATCCACGGCGGCGAAGTCGTGGCGACGGGGACGGTCGAAGACATCATGAACGAGCCCCGCTCCATCACGGGCGACTACCTTGCGGGGCGGCGGAAGATCGAAGTCCCCGCCGTAAGAAAACGGGCGGACGGAAGGGCGTTCCGCGTACATGGGTGCCGCCAAAACAATCTGAAGGGCGTCGACGTTGCCGTTCCCGCGGGGCTTCTCACCGTCGTAACGGGCGTGAGCGGCTCGGGCAAGAGCTCGCTCGTCAACGAGATCATGCTCCCCATTTTATCAAACAATCTGAACGGCGCGCGCCTCCCCCTGGGCGCCTGCGACGGGTTCGAGGGGCTGGAAAATTTCGACAAGGTGATCGCCATCGACCAGTCTCCCATCGGCAGAACGCCGCGCTCCAATCCCGCGACGTACACGGGCGTCTTCACCAACATCCGCGACCTCTTCGCCGCGACGACGGACGCCAAGACGATGGGCTTCAAGTCGGGGCGGTTTTCCTTCAACATCGCGGGCGGCAGGTGCGAAAACTGCCAGGGCGACGGCATCATGAAG
Source organism: uncultured Clostridia bacterium (assembly GCA_947627565.1). Classification (GTDB taxonomy): domain Bacteria; phylum Bacillota; class Clostridia; order Christensenellales; family Borkfalkiaceae; genus Gallimonas. Next base: position 31,516 of record CANQWO010000008.1, on the reverse strand, counting down.
ATCGAGATGCACTTCCTGCCCGACGTCTTCGTGCCCTGCGAAGTGTGCGGGGGAAAGCGGTATAACCGCGAGACGCTCGAAGTAAAATACAAGGGCAAGTCCATCGCCGACGTCCTCGACATGACGGTGGAGGAGGCCTGCGACTTCTTTAAGAGCCAGCCGTCCATCTACAACAAGATCAAGACGCTCGACGAGGTGGGGCTGGGCTACATCAAACTCGGGCAGTCCTCGACGACGCTCTCGGGCGGCGAGGCGCAGCGCGTCAAGCTGGCGACCGAGCTCTCGAAGCGCTCGACGGGCAAGACGTTCTACATCCTCGACGAGCCGACAACGGGGCTCTCGAGCTACGACGTCGAAAAACTCGTCAAAATTCTGCTGCGGCTCCGCGAGGGGGGCAACACGGTGGTCGTCATCGAGCACAATCTCGACGTCGTCAAGGTTGCCGACCACATCATCGACCTCGGCCCGGAGGGCGGCGACGGCGGCGGACAGGTGGTGACGACGGGCACGCCCGAAGAGGTGGCCGCGTTCGAAGCGTCATATACCGGTCAATTTTTGAAGAAAGTTCTGCCCGCGGACAAGATGACATAAAACGACGGGGGCATGTCCGCGATCGGCTCTGTCGTAACAAAAAAACGCATTGGAAAATTATTCGGAGAAGCCTATGTTCAATCGCAAAATGCTCCGTCTCGGAGAGGAAAGATCGGCCATCCGCGAGCTGTATGAATACGGTCTCGCGCGCAAAAAAATCGTCGGAGAGGAGAATGTCTTCGATTTCTCTATCGGCAATCCCTCCGCGCCGCCCCCCGCGTGCCTGACGGAGACGCTTCGCCGTCTCATCGACGAAGTGCCGCCCGAACTTCTGCACGGTTACACCTCCGCGCCCGGTGCATACGACGTCCGCGAGGCCGTCGCAAACTACATCCGGACGCAATTCGGGGTACCCATGTCCGCGACGCTCGTCTACATGACGTGCGGGGCGTCCGCTTCGCTCATGTGTACGTTTCAGGCGATCCTCTCGGAGGGGGAGGGCGAGGAAGTGCTCGTTCCCGCGCCGTTTTTCCCCGAATACTCCGTGTTTGTCGCGCAGGCGGGCGGCGTGCTCGTCCCCGTGCCGACGGACGCCCGTTTTCACCTCGATCTCGCGGCCATTGCGCGCGCCATCACGCCCAAGACGCGCGTCGTGCTCCTCAATTCGCCCAACAATCCGACGGGCGCCGTCTACGCGAAGGAGGAACTTGCCGCGCTCGGGCAGCTCCTGCGCAAGGCGAGTGCGGAGCGTCGTTCACCCATCTTCCTCGTGGCCGACGAGCCCTACCGCGAACTCACCTACGGCGAGGCGCCCGTCTATCCGATGTCCGTCTATGAGAACACCGTGGTCTGCTACTCCTTCTCCAAGTCGATGACGCTCGCGGGCGAACGCATCGGCTATGTGGCCGTCTCCCCCCGGTGCGAGGGGGCGGACGAACTCTTCTCCGCGGTCTGCGGCGCGGGGCGGGCGCTCGGCTTTGTGTGCGCGCCCGCGCTCTTCCAGAAGACGGTAAAACACTGCCTCGGCGCGCCCGCGCCCGTGGAGGTCTATCGCGCCAATCGGGACCTTCTCTACGCCTCTCTTTCGGACATGGGGTACACGTGTTCCGTCCCGGAGGGCGCATTTTACCTCTTCATGCAGGCGCTGGAACCCGACGCGCGCGCCTTTTGCGAGCGGGCCAAGGCGTTCGAACTTTTGCTCGTGCCGTCCGATTCGTTCGGCGTGGGCGGGTATGTGCGCATCTCCTACTGCGTGGCGCGGTCCGTCATCGAGCGGAGCCTGCCCGCCTTCCGCGCCCTCATGGAGTCGTATCGCGGCGCCCGAAAGAATTGAAAATAATTTGCAAAATCAACAAAAACCACCCGATCTTTCCCATAAGGGAAAGATTTTTTTGCATTTGCGAGAAAATTTTTTTCAAAATGCATTGACAAAATGCCGATTTGGCTTTACAATGCAGAGTGAAAAAAGGACCACAAGGGGCGATCATGAAAATTCTGATGGTGCCGCTCGATGAGCGGCCTTGCAACTTTGCCTATCCCGCAATGATGCCCAAGACGGGCGACACGCTCGTCTTGCCGCCGAAAAGCTACATGGGGCAGAAAAAACGACCCGCCGACACGGCGAAACTTGCCGCGTGGGTGCTCGAAAACGGCGCCGACGCCGACGCCTGCATCCTTTCTCTCGATACCCTCGTCTACGGCGGCATCGTGCCCTCCCGTCTGCACGAGACGGACGAGGAGACGCTCTTTGCCCGGGCGGACGTCGTGCGGGAACTTCGGCGGCGCAACCCCCGGATGAAGCTCTATCTCTTCCAGCTCATCATGCGGTGTCCCGACTATTCGCTCTCCGACGAGGAGCCCGATTACTACGACCTCTGCGGCAAGGAACTGCATCTCTACGGCCGCTATACGCACAAGGAGAAGCTCGGCATCCTCACCGAAGAGGAGCGGGCCGACTTCGAGCGGGTCAAAAATTGCATTCCGTCCGACGTCTTGGCGGATTTCCTCGGCCGCAGGAAGAAGAACATCGACGTACTGCTCCACGATCTCGAGATGATCCAAGACGGCACGGCCGACTACTTCATCGTCCCGCAGGACGACGCCGCCGTCTACGGATTTACTTCCATGGACCAGATCACCGTGCGCGGTTTCTTAAAGAGCAACGCGTTGCACCTCAAGACGGCGATGTATCCCTCGGCCGACGACACGGGTCTGACGCTGCTCGCGCGCGCCGTCTCCGAACTGCGCGGCGTCCGCCCCAAGATCTATGTCCACTATGCCTCCACCAAGGCCGAAGCGTGCATCCCGTGGTTTGAAGACAGGCCGCTCGGCGAAACGGTCAAATATCACATTCTCGCGGCGGGCGGTATTCAGGTCGATTCGCTCCCCGAGGCCGATATCGTGCTCGAGATCAATATGGGCTCGGGCATGTGGTATGCGGGGCAATCGGGCTATGTGACGGCCTACGACCTCGAGCGCAATCTCGCCGAACTCGTCACCCATACGCAGTATGCCCTTGACGCGGGCAAGATCGTGACGGTCGGCGACGTCGCGGCCAGCAACGGCAGCGATCTCGAGCTCCTGCATGTGCTCGACAGCGCGGGGCTGCTGCTCAAACTGCACGGCTATGCGGGCTGGAATACCTCTTCCAACACGATCGGCACGTCGGTCTGCGAGGCGGTCCTCTATTTCTTCGGCCGCGATGACGTGGGCAGGAAGAGCTTCCTTCTGCACCGCTACTATGAGGACGCCGGCTATATGGCGTTTGTAAGGAAGGACGTGACCGACCGCAAACTTCCCGCTTTGGGGCTCGATTATTTCCACGCCGACGGCAAGGCGGGGAAGGTCGCGCAGCTCGTCAAAGAGGGCATCGAGGCCTACATGCGGGCGGAATTTCCCTCGCTCGCCCGGGAAGTGGAGGAAGTGGAGATCGAGATGCCGTGGGAGAGAATGTTCGAGACGGACGTGCGTCTCAAGGTGAAGGCATGACGAAGATCGGCATCGACATCGGCGGCACGACGATCAAGGCCGCGCGCTTTTCCGAGACGGGAGAGCTCTTGGAGGAGACGGCAGTCCCGACGCCCGCCCGCGCAGGCAGGTGCGTCATCTTTTCGGCTGTCTTTTCCGCCGTCGACGCGCTGTTGCGCGACGACCTCGCCTTCCTCGGGATCTCCTCCGCCGGCAACATCGATCCCGTCTCCGGGAAGTGCGTCTACGCGACCGCGAACCTCTTCGATTGGACAGGCGCAGACATCAAAGGAGAGCTCGAACGGCGGTACCATGTCCGCGTTCAGGTGGATAACGACGCGGTCTGCGCGCTCAAGGGCGAGCTCCGGTTCTATCCCGGCGCGCGGGACGTCACCATGCTCACGTTCGGAACGGGACTGGGCGGCGCGAGCCTCGTAAACGGCGAGATCGTCCGCGGAAAAAATTTCGACGGCGCGCGTTGGGGACACGTCATTCTGGTGCCCGACGGCCTCAAATGCAATTGCGGCAAACGGGGCTGTGCGGAGCGCTATCTCTCGGCGACCGCGCTCTTCAAGGCGGGGCAGAAGAAGATCCTCGGCCTTGCGGACTGCAAACAAATCTTCGATCGCTATCTCGCGGGCGAGCGGGAGGCGCGGGAGGTGCTCGCGCGCTTCGGCGGCTATCTCAACATCCTGTTGGAGAACATCCGCACCGCCCTTGCGCCCGAGGTCATCATTTTGGGCGGCGGCGTTGCGAAATCGCAGAGCGTCTTCCGCGAACTTATCTGTCGCAGCGACGACATCGCGTTTGCCCGTCTGGGCGGGCTCTCGGGCGTATACGGCGCCGTTGCGGAATAAGATGCGGTCACTTTCGGACATGGGTGCCTCGGAATTGGTCGAGGTGATCGGCATGCGCGCGGAAATGGCGGAAAAACTTGCGCCCGTGACGGGTGTTGACGCCGAACTTCGCATGCTTTTGCGGCCCGATACGTTCGAAGCGGGCACAAATGCGCTCCGCGAACGCTTTGGACCCGACGAAGACGGCGCAAAGATCCTTTCCGCCATGCTCGAGGCGGCTACCATGTCTGCGAAGGAGTATGCGGCACGGGGAATTTCGCCGAAAATTTACTTCGATACGATGGCGTGTTTTGCGCGGTTCGTCGAGGAGCGCTTCGAGGGCTACGGGGACTGCGTGTTCGACCGCTGGTGGTGGACGGGGCGGCAGACGTCGCTGAAGCTCTTCCGCCTCGGCGCCCTCGAATACGAGATGTGCGAGGAGGCGGGGCGGGAAGTGAGCATGCACATTCCCTCGCATGCCGATCTCTCCGCGGAGGCCGTCGACGCGTCGCTCGCGGAGGCCCGCGCGTTTTTCGCAAGATATTTTTCCGCATACGACGGCGTGCCCTACACCTGTTCGTCGTGGATGATGGACCCCGTGCTGCGGTCGCTTCTTTCGGCCTCGTCGCGCATTTTGGCCTTTCAGGCGCGCTTCGATGTCGTTTCGACATGGCCGTCGGAGGATTATAAGTTTTTCATCGGGAAACGGAGCGATCTCGCCCCCGCGGAATTTCCCGAAGGCACCTCTCTGCAGCGCGCCGTCAAGCGGCATATTCTATCTGGCGGGAAGCTCGGAGCGGGCCGCGGCGTACTCAAAAGTCGGCCGTAAACGGGCGAATTGTGCCGAAAATCGAAAAAAATTGTTGCCAAATCTTAAGGAATGTATTGACAAAAATTAAAAAAGCCTATAAAATAGATGCATAGTGGCGCGTGCGCGGACGCACAGGGGAAGCGGTTTAGAAGAATCGGCTTTCGGGACATTACGGGAAAGGAGCGGATATATGCCGAACACGATCAGGAAGAAGATCATTCGCCTCAAGGAAGGGAAGCTCACCAAGAGCCAGCAGAAACTCGTCGAATACTTCGAAACCGTGGATTACAAAAAAGTCATCTACATGTCGATCACCGATTTGGCGGCGGCGACGGGCGTCGCGGAAGCGACCGTCCTGCGTTTCTGCCGTTCGCTCGGCTTCAACGGCTATCAGGAATTTCGCCTCAATCTCGCGCAGGGTTCCGTGGAGAACGATGACGACGAGGCCGAAGGGATCGGCTTCATCGGCGAGATCGAGAGCATGTATGAGCTTGCCATGGAAAATGTGCGCCGCGGGCTCGACGAGGCGCGCGTCAACGAAGCCATCAACATGATCCTCTCGGCGCGCACGGTGTGCTGCTTCGGCGTGGGGCACTCCTATCTCGCCGCTCTGGAACTGCACAACCGGCTGATGATGATGGGGCTCGTCACCTTCTGCGAACGGGATACCCACCTCCAGAACGTGCTCCTCTCCTCGCGCGGGGAAGAGGATCTCATGATCATTTTCTCCGTCTCCGGGTCCTCCAAGGATACGGTGGAGGCGGCCGAGCTCGCCCGTGCCATCGGGATGAAACTGCTCGTCATCACCTGCTATGAAAAATCGCCGCTCTCCAAATACGGCGATCTCGTGCTCTCCGCCGCGCCCATGGATTCGCCCATGCAGCCCGGCGCCATGACGGGCAAGATCATGCAGCTCTTTATGGTGGACGTGCTCTGTACGGGCATGCACAACGCCGACAGGCTCCGCTTCGACGCCAATTACGCGAAGAGCAGCCGCGCGACGGTCGGGAAACTCATCTGAAAAAATTATATGGAAAAATCATATAAAAAACACGGAGATGCGCTCCGTGTTTTTTCTTGTCTGAAACCGTCCCGTGCGTCCGCCGCGCGGTTTTTTCGGCGTTCGGGCGGATTTTCTCATAAAAATGCTTGACAGGGGGGGGGTAGTATTGTGCTACAATGATTTCAAATCCAAGATAGGAGAAAAAATCATGAAGAAATTGTTGGCGATTTTATTTGCCGCCGTCATGTGCCTTGCGCTCGTCGCTTGCGGAGAGAGCGGAACGGGCGGCGGCGAGACAGGTGGTGAGATCAGCGGCGAGACAGGTGGTGAGATCAGCGGCGAGACAGGTGGTGAGATCAGCGGCGAGACAGGCGGCGAGACAGGTGGTGAGACAGGTGGTGAGACAGGCGGTCAGACGGGTGACTTGCTTGCGGGCAAGACGTTCGTATTCTACGACGTGGAGTGCGAAGGCATGGATGCGGCGTTGCTCCAAGAGTATAAAACGATGAACAGCGCCCAGCAGTGCATCTTCCACGACGACGGGACGGCGGTCGTGAAGAGCTCGGTCGCGGGAATGAATATCGAGTCGAGCGTGACGTATACCGTGAGCGGGAACGACGTGACGCTCACCGTCGTCTCCACGACTATGAACGGCGAAGCGCAGGAGCTTCCCGAAAACGCCCCCGCCCTACAGTGCACGTTTGACGGGACGAATTTTGTCATGATCAGCACCACGCAGGACGGTTTGACGCTCCATGTGATCTTGCGCGAAAAAGCGGCGTAAAAATGGCTGCCCACGGCAGAACGAATATCGTGGAATACGGATGATTCGAAGACACAAACAACATCGGGAGACATATGCTTGCCTCCCGATGTTTTATTGATATGAGAACGGCGCGATCCGTCCCGGCCCGCGCCGGCGTCCCCCGTTTATGGGGGAAGCTCCGACGAGGCGGTGAAGGGGGATTGCGGACATGCCCCCGTCGTTTTGCGTCGCCTGCCTCTTGAGAAGCCTGTGAGTCCCAACGCCCTCCGAAGTGGGAAGCTCCGCCGAAGGCGGTGAAAGGGGAGATTCCCCCACCCTTTGTGTCCCCCTCCCCAAGGAGGGGGGGGGTGGAAAGCGCCTCCCGGGGGAGGAGCCGTCACGTAGTGACTGAGGTGGGGCACACCCTTATTATAAAAAGTTCCTATGTGATAGAAATTCGTGAATTTATCCGCCCCCTTTCGGCCGCAAGCGGCCACTTTCCCCCATAGATGGGGGACAGAGGAGTGGGGGACAGCGAGGAGGTGGCGTCGCTCGTTGCGGTGGGGCTTCATATAAACTCAAAAATTCGCTCAATAGCCGTGAAACAAGTGTCTGAATCCGGCCGTCCGTGCTCCCATCAAAAATTCATCGGCGTCATAACAAAGGAGATCGAATCGTAAAATCTCGACGACGGTCGGATAATCTTCCGCTTTCAAAAGTGTACGGATACGGTCTGGCTTGCATTCGGCAACCTCCGCCGCCATTTCTATGGAAATGCCTCTTTGGATAAAAAGTGCCTGTAAACGTTGCGCAAAGTTTTCTTTCCACTGTCTTTCGCATTCATGTCGCGATTTCATGATTGATTCTCGCATTTGTTGTTCATTCCATTCCGCCATATTTATTGCCTCCCAAAAAAAAGTGTGCCCGCAAAGGAGCACACCTGCACAGTATCTCCTTTGTTGTCACACAAATCCGATATCAGCCAAAAAAGACGAATATGGAGAGATACGTAATGCCTTGGGCACTACGTCTTTTTTGACTGAATTTGTGTGACGCAAACAGTATAACACAAAAATTTCGTTTTTGCAATGCTTTGTCGGAGAAATGTCTTCCGTAGTGGAAACGGCGAAGCCCTCGGCGTTCTCCACCGGAGCGCAAAAATAGAGAAAATAATTTTCATAATTGATTTTTCAAAAGAAAATTCAGGAAATTTTATGAATAGTTCATAAAGTTATCTGTATGAACGATAAAAATTTTTTTCAAAAAGTATTGACGAAATCGCTTTTCAGGAGTACAATAATACTGTAAAGGTATCATTTTATCCTCTGTCAGTGTCCGATTTTGGGAAATTTTCCCGAGGGAAGGCCCTGCAACGCGATCGGTCGGCGTGTTCCGTCCGCAAGAGAGGCGTTTCCAAAGAACGAAGATTATATGAAAAAGATCAATTTCCGTCACATCAAAAAAACGGACACGGGGTATTCCCTCACGCTGGCGCGCGAATACCGCGCCGTCTTCGGGTTCGGCGAAAAGTTCGATAGCGTCAACCAGAAGGGCAAGCTGGTGCGCGCCCGTGTGCGCGAGAAATGCTTTTATCAGGGCGAATATACCTACTGTTCCATGCCCTTCTTCCTCACGCCCGACGGCTTCGGAATGTATGTGGATACCTATGTCGAAGTGGATTTCGACTTCCGCAAGGAGGGCGAGCTGACCATCACGTTCGGTGATGGAAGCAAGGGGGAGGATGCCGGCATCTGGTATTTCGAGGGCACGCCCAAGGAAATTTTGGCGCAGTTCCGCACCTTGGTCGGGCTCCCGCGGCTCTTCCCCAAATGGGCGCTGGGCGCCTGGATGAGCGCCAACCGCTGGCATACGCAGGCCGAAGTCGAGGAACAGCGCGAGCTGACCAAAAAGTGGAATTTCCCGCACAACGTCCTCGTCATCGAGCCGTGGAGCGATCTCACCACCCACTATCTCTTTAACGGCTGCTCCATCCCGCCCAAGGAGGGGGACCGCGCGCCCGCGCTCTCCGAGATGCATTTCTCCGAGCCGTGGCCCGATCCGCGCAACCTCATCGACGGGCTGCACGCCGACGGCATCCGCGTGCTGCTCTGGATCGTCCCCATCTATGCGCAGGACGCCTGTATGGAGACGCGTTGCAACGTCGCGCAGTGCATTTCCGACAACGAATACGTCAAGGAGCACGGCGAATGCGTCATGAACGCGGACGGCACGCCCTATACCATCCCGCACACATGGTGCGTGGGCAGCATGGTGCCCGACTACACCGATCCCGTCGCCACGGAGCATTGGTTCAATCGCTTCCGCTACCTGAAAGACCTCGGGGTAGACGGATTCAAGACGGACGGCGGCGAATTTATCCACGATCAGACGGTCACGTTCCGCGACGGGACGACGGGCCTCGAGGGGCAGAACCGCTATGCCGAGCTCTATACCGAGGCGTTTGCGAAGTTCGTCGGGGACGAGGGCATCATCTTCTCGCGTGCGGGCGGACAGAAGAGCCCCGCATTCTCCGCGATCTGGGCGGGCGACCAGGAATCCACCTGGCAGGAGTTCGGCTCCGTCATCAAGGCGGGGCTGTCGGCCGGTTTTTCCGGCATCGGCATGTGGGGATTCGACATTGCGGGCTTTTCGGGGTATCTCCCGAGCAGGGAGCTCTATCTCCGCGCGGTGCAGACGGCGGCGTTCGCGCCCATCATGCAGTGGCACAGCGACCCCGTCTCCAACAACCGCTGCGATTTCACGGGCGCGTGGAAGATCAACGACCGCAGCCCCTGGAACCTCGCGGCCTATCACAAGGACGAGGCGCTCCTGGATCTCTTGCGCGAGCAGTTCTTCCTGCACTACAATCTTATGCCCTATTTCTACGACCTCATGCGGGAGGGGAACAAGACGGGCGTGCCCATTTTGAGGCACCTCGCCCTCGAATTTCCCGAAGACGACGCTACATACGGCATGGAAGACGAGTTTATGGTGGGCAATGCGCTCCTGGTCGCCCCCGTGCTCCGCGACTATGTCGCGACGCGCAAGGTCTACCTGCCTCGCGGCAAGTGGTATGACTTCTATACGGGCGCGTTCTATGGCGGCGGCTGGCATGAGATCCGGCTCGACGAACACCATCTCCCCGTCTTCATGCGGGAGAACGCCTGCGTTGCGCTCAATCTGCGCGGCGGCAAGCTGTGCAGCGATGTGGGCAATCATCTCGACGGCTATGCGGAGCTCACCTTCCTCGTCAGCGGCGAAGGGAGGTATGAATTTGCAGACGATCTCGGCAACAGCATCCAGCTCATGTGGAATCTGCGGGAATGCTATGCCAAGAAGAACAAAAATCTCACGCCGTATAAGACGCTTCGCATCGGCAGGGATAAGATCTACGACAAGTAACCGAACAAAGCGGGATTCGCGCAAAAAGCCGAAGTCAGGGAGAGTGTTATGAAACAGATCATACCCAAGGGGCTCGTTGTCTCCTGTCAAGCGCTCAAAAACGAACCGCTTTACGGAGGAGATACCATTCCGAAGATGGCGAAAGCCGCCATGATCGGCGGAGCGGTCGGCATCCGCGCCAATACCGTGCGCGATATCAATGCCATCCACCTCATTTTGGGCGGAGAACTGCCCATCATCGGGCTCATCAAGCGCGAATACGCCGATTCGCCCGTCTATATCACGCCCACGCGCAAGGAGATCAAGGCGCTTGTGGATTCGAAGTGCGACGTCATTGCCCTCGACGCGACGTTGCGGCCGCGCCCGGGCGGGACGACGGTGGAAGAGCTCGTGGCGTATGTCCGCGATCACAGCGAAAAGGCGCTCATGGCCGACATCGCGACGCTCGACGACGCCCTTGCCGCCGACGCGCTGGGATTCGATTACGTCTCGACGACGTTGCGCAGCTACACGGCGGAGACGGCGGGCGTGTCCATTCCCGACGCGGAATTTTGCACGACGCTGCTCGGCGCGGTCCGGAATGCGACCGTGGTCGCCGAGGGGGGCATTACGTCGTTGGGCGAACTTCAAAAGATCCTCGACGCCGGGGTCTCCCACATCATCATCGGCGGCGCCATCACGCGGCCGCAGAACATCACGCGGCAATTCGTGAATGCCATCGAGGCGCACGCGCTCTTCCGCGCGAAGGCCGCGGCCGACTGAGGAGGGGGACATGGAGATTCGGAGCGATCATATTACGGCCGAGATCGATGCGCGCGGGGCGGAACTCATCCGCTTGCGGCATTGCGGCCGGGAGCGCCTTTGGCAGAACGAGACGGGCGCGTGGGCCGGACATGCCCCCGTCCTTTTTCCCGTATGCGGCAATTGCGGCATGGTCGTCGGCGGCAAACGCTATCCCCTCGCCAAGCACGGATTTGCGCGCGGGAGCGTGTTTACGGTCGAGGAACTGCGTGAAAACGCCGTGCGGCTCGTCCTGTTCGATTCCGAAGAGACGCGGAAGGTCTATCCGTTCTCCTTTGCGTTTGCCGTAACTTACGAATTGCGCGGCAATCTGCTCGAAATTTGCTATGAGATCACCAACCGCGGCAAGATCGAACTGCCGTTTTCCTGCGGCGGACACCTCTCCTATGCGCTCACGGAGCCCATCGGGGAGCATTTTCTTGTCTTCCAAAAGGAGGAGCGTTTTCGGGCGCTCCTGCATGACGGTGACGGGCTCTTGACGGGGGAGATCGCGGACATGGGTATGGGCAAAGAGCTCTATCTCAACGAAACGCTGTTTCGCGGCGGGAACACGGTCATCTTTTCGGGGCTCCAATCGCACAAGGTCACGCTGTTCTCCGCGCACCGCGGCGCCCTTGCCGAGGCGGACTATTCGGGCTTCGGGAATCTGCTCTTGTGGAAGCCGGAGAATGCGGATATGATCTGCATCGAGCCGTGGCTGAACCTGCCCGATACCGTCGGCGAGCGCTTGGAATTTGAAGCCAAACGGGGCGTTGTGCGGCTGGCGCCGGGCGCTTCGGCCCGCCTTGTGCAGACGGTCACCTATTTTTGACCGGGACGGACGCGCCGAATGGTAAAATTTCCGCGAAATGCACCCCAAAAGTCAGAGGCTTTGCGGGTGTATTTTATATGAAGAGAACTTGTCGAAATCGCCGTTCGCATTCTGCCGCTGAGAATTTTTCGGAAAGATGTTGCGGCGGCGCCGTTTTTATGGTATAATTCGAAAAAAATTTAACGACGAAATGGTGTGAGATCATCGGGGAATACCATGTTCAAAGAATTTCTGACGCGAAATACGCGGGTCAAGGTCACAAATACGAAGTATACGCCATGCGAGATGGGGGAGGAGGCGTATCGGCTCGCCGTTCGCGCGGACGGCACGGCGGAGCTGTTTTTTTCCGCGCCGCGCGGCCGCCGCTATGCCGAACGGGCGCTCGGATCGCTGACAAACGCAAGCGGGACGCTCGTCTGCGAAGCGGAAGACGCGCCCGCCCTTGCCATTCGGGGCGTGATCGAGGGATTCTACGGCAGACCGTATGACATGCGGCAGCGGAGGGACCTCCTCGCGTTTCTCGCGGAGCATCGCATGAACGCCTATTTTTATGCCCCGAAGGACGATCTCTATCACCGCGACCTGTGGCGGGAAGCATACCCGGAAGCGCTCTTGAAGCCGCTTTCGGAACTGATCTCCGAGGCAAAAGCGCTTGGCATCGCCTTCTATTTCTGCCTCAGTCCGGGGAAGGATTTTTGTTTTTCCAAGGAAGAGGACTACGCCCTGCTGATGAAGAAATTCGAACAGATCCGGGCCGTCGGCGCAGAGGACTTCGCGCTGCTGTTCGACGACATCCCGCCGGAACTCTCCGAGGAGGACGGCCTGAAATTTTCCTCCGCGGGCGAGGCGCAGTGCTATGCGGCGAACTTTGTCAACCGCCGTCTGGACCATCGCGACGCGCTCGTCTTTTGCCCCACCGACTATTTCCGCAACACGGATACCCCTTACCGCCGCGCCGTGAAGCAGGATCTCGATGAAGATATCCGCGTGTTCTGGACGGGCTACAACACGGTCGCCGAAGCCATTCCCGAGCGGGATTGCCGCGAGGCGAAAGAGGACTACGGACATCGCCTGATCCTTTGGGACAACTATCCCGTCAACGATTACGAACCCAAGAAACGGGTGTATATGGACGCCGTATGCAACCGCACGCGGCGGATCGCCGCCTATCACGACGGCTGCGTCGTCAACCCCTCCGCCCTCTGGGAATGCAGTAAGATCGCGCTCGCGGCCGCGGCGGAGTGGATGTGGGACCCCGCGCGATACGACGAAGAACGCGCCTACCAACGGGCGGTGGAGGAGCAGCTCGGCGCGTCGCCCGAGGCGCGCTTTTTCGCCGATCTGAACCGTTCGTCCGTGCTTCGCCGCTATCCCGGCAACGAGGCCCGCTTTGCGGCGGAGGATTGGGCGTTTCTCGACGGCTACTATGCGCGCTACGAGCGCACGGTGCGGGAGCTTCCCAAGCAGTGCAGGCGGGAACTTGCGGCGGAATTGGAGCCGCTGTTCCGCTGGGGAGAGGCGGAGTGCGCGCTCTACCGCGCGATGCGGGCGGGGAGACCGGTCGCCGATCTTCTGCGCGCGATGGAGGCGCTTCCCCTTCGCACGGCGGATCAGAGCTTGCTCCGCTATCTTGCGGCGAGAGGGGAGCGGGATATCACCTTCCAAGAGAGACCTGTTTATTGGGAGACGGAGCGGATGCCGTGACCGCAGTGCGGCGCGGACGACAAATAAAACAGATAGACTTATAGAACAAACGCCAATGAGCGGATGCGGTTGCCGAAGAGGCGATCCGAGGAGGAGCGCATGATAAATCCCAAACAGACCGAACGCATGATCGCGAAAGTTGCAAGGCTCGAACGGGTCTATGCCCCGTTTCTCGTGGAGAGCCGCACCGCGCTTTCCGTTACGCAGGAGACGGAGCAGGGCGCGCGCGCGATGAACCCCGGCGATACATGGGGCGCGCCGTTTGCGTATGCCGTCTTTTGTTTCCGCATGCCCGCGCACGGGGAAGACGTCTTTCTCGAATGCGACGACGGCGGCGTGGAAAATCTCATCTATGTCAACGGCGTGCCCCGCGGCATGACCGATTGGGTGCGCAATGCGCAGGAAGAGGAATTTCGGCCGCACCGCTTCGTCCCCTTCGGCGACGTTTGCGAGGGCGACGAGGTGCGCGTCGAGGCCTATGCTTCCCATCCCATCGCGGGCACGATGCCCTATCAATCCGCCCACACATTTTCTCTGCGATCGCTCGAGGGGGAGAGAACGTTCCGCGGGATCTATCTCGTGCGGATGCGCAATCAGCTCAAGCGGTTTTTGGAGAACCTCAAATTTTTGGGCGGGCTCTTCCAAACGGCGGAGGAGGGCGATCCGCTGAAAGAGGATCTCTATCGGCTCTATGAAGACCTGTATTGCGCCCTCCCCATGGCGCAGGAGGCGCCCGACGAGGAAGTGCTCGCCGCGGTCAACGGCCGCATCGAGACCTGTTTCTCGCACATCGTGCCGCGGGAACGGGCGCCGTATGTGGGGATCATCGGGCACAGTCATCTCGATACCGCCTGGCTGTGGACGGTGGAGGAGACCCGCAGAAAGGCGCTCCGCACCGTCTCGAATGCCGTCACGCTTCTCAAACGGTACCCCGATTATACGTTTTTCTTCTCCACGGCGCTCTACCTCGATTGGATCAAGCACGACAGCCCCGCGCTCTTCGGCGAAATCAAGGAGCTCGTCCGCGAGGGGCGCTTCGAACCCGGCGGGGCGACGTGGGTGGAATGCGATTGCAATCTCATCGGCGCGGAGGCGCTCGTGCGCCAATTTGTGCGGGGCAAGCGGTTTTTGCGGGAGGAGCTCGGCTACGACGCAAACGTGTTCTGGCTGCCCGATACCTTCGGGTACAGCGCGGCGCTCCCTCAGATCATGCGGCAGGCGGGGATCGAGTTCTTTTTGACGACAAAACTGAGTTGGAACGACACGAACGAGTTTCCGTATGACGCCTTCCGCTGGCAGGGCATCGACGGGAGCAATGTGCTCGTCCATTTCAACAGCACGCACACGCCCGCCGACCCGAAGGCGGTCGCCGCGCGGCTGAACGGCCGGAAGGAGAAACATCTCAACGACTGCGCCCTGCTCGCATACGGATACGGAGACGGCGGGGGAGGTCCCTCCGACGACATGGTGCGCGAGGCGATCCGCACCTGCCGCCACGATCCCCGCGCCCGCGTTGCCCATACGACGGTGGCCGCCTTTATGCGGCGTCTCTCCGAAAAACAGCTTCCCAAATACTGCGGCGAGCTCTATCTTGAACTGCATCGCGGCACGCTGAGCATGTATCACGAGATCAAAGCGCGCAACCGTCGCTTAGAGACCGCCCTGCACGACGCGGAGTTCGTCTCCGTCGCGGCCGGAAAACGGGAGTGGAAGCAGACGACGGACGCATGCTACGACACGCTGATGCTCAATCAATTCCACGACATTCTTCCCGGGACCTGTATCCACGAAGTCAACGAGGTCGCGCTGCGGCAAAACGCCGCGGCCATCGCGCGCTTGGAGGAACTGATCGGCGGGGAGGGGGACTATTGGAACACCCTCGGCTTTGGGCGCGAGGAGACGCTCGCGTGCGACGACGGCCCGCAGACCTATTCCGATTTCGACGGCAACAAGCGCACGCTCGCCCGCTTTTCCTTCCCCGCGTTCGGGAAGGGGCAAAAGATCTCCGCCGCGGGGCAGCTCATCTATCGGGACGGCGTGGTGGAGACGGCGTTCTACCGCGCGACCGTGCGGGAGGGCGCGATCTCGTCGCTGATCGTCGACGGCAGAGAGATCGCCTGCGGCCCCTTGGGCGAGATGAAATTCTGCGAGCATATCCCGTATCAATGGGACAACTGGGACATCGACGCCGATTATCGGCTGAAGGAGCGGCCCGTGCAATTCCTTTCGGAGGAAGTCGTCTCGGAAGGGGCGCTGGAACTGCGCATCCGTAGCCGCTACCGCTTCGGCAAGAGCGTTCTGACCCGCGATCTCGTCTTCAACCCCTTCGACCCGATGATCCGCTTTGAGAACAAGGCGGACTTCCGCGAAGATCACGGCCTGCTGCGCGTCTACTTCCCGACCGACCTCATCGCGCCGACCTACAAGAGCCAGATCCAATTCGGACACATCGAGCGCTCCGTGTATCGGAACACCTCCCGGGAACAGGCGATGTTCGAGACCTGCAACCACAAGTGGTCCGATCTCTCGGAGACCAACTTCGGCGTCGCGCTCTTCAACGACTGCAAATACGGAGTCGCCTGCGAGGAGGGGACGCTCTCGCTCACCCTCGCCAAGAGCGGTTCCCACCCCGACCAAACGGGCGGAAAGGGCGTCCTTCGGTTCAGCTATGCCCTCTATCCGCACCGGGGAAGTTTTTCGGCGGAGAACGTCGTGCGCCCCGCCGAGGCGATGAACATCCGCCCCGTGCGAACGCCGTATACGCTCCGCAGTCCTCTCGTCGGGATCTCCCAGAGCGGGATCGTCTGCGAAACGATCAAATTCGCAGACCGCGGCGAGGGCGTCGTGCTACGGCTCTATGAATGTGAGCGCGCGCACACGACGGCGGTGCTTTCCTTCCGCCGCGCCTACCGCTTTTTCGCCTGCGACCTCCTCGAGGAAGAGACGGGCTCGCTCGGAGAGGGCGACGAACTGCGCCTTACGTTCCGCCCCTTTGAAATCAAAACAATTAAAATAAAATAAAGATGCCGCATTTTGCGGCTTATCGGCGGCCTCACGCGCAGAACAGCGCGTGAGGCCGCTTCTGTTTTTCTCAATTTTCCGGAAAAATAATAAAAAAATTTTCATGAAAATATTGATAGATTGAATTTCACATGCTACAATGTTAATAAATAAAAAAAATTTTCTTTTTCTTACTACAAAAACAAAAATTTTTTTCGTGTTGAAGCGAGGCCGACATCTATGTACAGACTGAAAAGAGGACTCATCGTCTCCTGCCAGGCGGGAAAGGGAGAGCCTCTGTATGGGTATTCTATCATGCATCTCTTTGCGAAAGCGGCAGTGGCGGGCGGCGCTGTCGGCATCCGCGCGCTCTCGGAAGATGTGCAGATGATCAGATCGGTCGTCGATGTTCCCATCATCGGGCTTACAAAGAACGATTATGACGACAGCGAAGTATACATCACGTCCACGCTGGCCGAGGTGCGCGAACTTCTGAAGACCGATTGCGACGTCATCGCCATGGACGCAACGCCGCGCTTCCGCCACGGCGGCGAGCGCTTGGAAGACCTCGTCCGCTGCATCCGCCGGGAGGACCCCGCGCGCGAGATCATGGCGGACGTCGCCACCGCGGAGGACGTGAAGAACGCCATCGCGCTCGGATTCGATTATGTTTCGACCACCCTGCGCGGCTACACCGTAGATACCCACGGCGCCGTTTTGCCCGATATTGCCTTCATGCGCGAGGCGCGGGCGCTCACGGAGGGAACGAAGACGCGCATGGTCGCCGAGGGGGGCATTCAGGACCTCGGCCAGATGCGGGAAGTCGGGCGTTTGGACCCGTATGCCATCGTCGTCGGTTCGGCCATCACGCGGCCCAAGCTGATCACGGAGCGCTTCGTCTCCGCACTCGGGAAGGACCCGGAATGAATGTCGGAAAGCTCTCTCACGGGAAACCGTTGAGGAGAAGATAAGGAGGAAACATGAGGCGTTTGACAAAAATCGGGGTGCTGTCTTTTCTTGCGCTGGCATTCGTCGTTTGTCTGACAATGGGAGCCGGTTCGTTGCGCGCAAAGGCGGACGGAACGGTCGAGTATAGCTACTCGAAGAGCGGCGTCACCGTGACCTGCGGGAGCAACACCCTCACGGCGATCACCGATCCCTATTCCACGACGGATACCTCCGCTTCGGGACAGCTCGTCGGAAACAAATGGAATAAACTCAGCGTGTCCGCGAACCAGACCGTCATCTACACGATGTCGTGGTGGCGCACGACGAGCGAACGCACGGGGGACTTCACGGAATATGCCGTGGAGCCGGACGGCGAGCGCTATCACATCACGCACATCACCGACGGCGAGACTCCGGCGGGCAGCATGTACATCCCCGCGGGAGGCTTTGTGGTCTCCGTCCCGAAGGGGACCGCCTTCGGCAATGTGGGGGACTACGTAACGCTCGGCGGCACGCAGATCGTCCTTGCGACGATGGCCGTGGAAAGCACCGAGGGCGACCGCGTGGCGATCGACGCGCTCAATGCGGTGCGGAGCAAGCCGATGGTCGTCTATTACGACTATCAGACGGGCGATAAAACGGGCACGAACGCCTATGGGACCGAGCTCATCGCCACCTACGACGAGGAGAGCAACTATTTCGTCGTCAATCGGTTCCGCGCATTCGGCGAGGGGGACGCCTCCGGCATCACCATTCCCGATAACAGCTTTGCGCTGAGCGCATACGGCGAAGGATTCCGCGGCATCCTTGTGGAGAACACGCGCTTTTCGATGGGGGACAAACTCTCCCTCGTCGGCTTCGACTATGTGCGCTTCGGCAATACGGTGACCGCTTCCTATAACTTCAAAGATCCGACGCTCGAGGAGAATCCCAAGGGCTGGGACGTCGCGACCAATTCCGAATTTCCCGCGTTGCGCGGCGAAAACCAACTCAATGTATATACCTCCGGCTGGAGCTATAACGGAGCCGCCGGAACGGGCGCGAACGTATACGGCTTCGAGGTCGCCGTCAACGACGAGAACGTCGTCATCGAGCGCGCCGTAAACGTTTCGGCGATCCCCGAGGACGGATTTGTGCTCAGCGGGCACGGGACGGGCAGAGATTTCCTGCGGTCGGAAGTGCCGCTCGGCGCGACCGTCGTGCTCAACGAAGACAACAAGACGTTTGCGATCACCACCACCCTTAACAGCTTTTACACCAACGTGGAGATGACGCTGCAGGCGGCGATTGAAACGGCGCAAAACCGCATGCGTCAGCTCTACGACCTCGATACGGACCTCGTCAACAGCCTGCTCGACAGCGCGGACGAAGGGCTGGAGGAACTGTTGCGGGTCAAAGAGAATATCGAGGCAAACGAGGCGAAGTGGGAGGGCGCACAGCGGACGCGCGAACTCATGAGCTTCAACCGGCTGCAGTTGGAGGTCAGCGCCATCGCCAACTCCATCACCTGCGCGGCGATCGAGAGCGCTCCCGTTGCGGGGCGCGCCGTCTGGCACCGTCCCACGGAGCTCTCGCTCAACGACATCCGCACGACCTTGCAGACCTATCGGGACTGCGGCATCAATCTCATCTTCGTGGAGGCGTTCTATCACGGGATGGCGATGTTCAAGAGCGAACTCGTTCCCTATCACGCCGACTTCACGAGCGGGAATTACGGCAGCTATTCCGACTATCTCACCGCCTTTGCGGCCGTTGCGCACGAACTCGGGATCGAGGTCCACGCATGGGTGGAGGACTTCTATGTAGGCATCAGCGAAACCCGCGGCGTGATCGCGCAGCATCCCGAATGGGCGCTCTATAACGACGATAAGACCATTCTCCAACGCAACGAAGGAGGCGGATACATCTTCATCGACCCGGCCAATCCCGAAGTGCAAAACTTCCTCATCGCGCTCTACAACGAAATGCTCGGGAAGGTGCCCTACATCGACGGGCTGAATCTCGACTATATCCGCTATCCCGTCTCCAACCGTTCGGAGGACACGGGCTATACCGAGGTCGCCATGAAGGGGTTTGCGGAATCCATCGGAGAGCCCATTACGGAAACGGGCTACGACGCCGTCGCGCGCAAATTCAAGCGGTTGTTCAATTCCGATTACTACCTCAATGCAGACGAAAATTACGAGCGCTGGGTCGAATACAGAACGCAGATCGTGACCGATTTCGTCGAGCGGGTCAACAAGGAAGTGAAGGGGACCCACAAGGGGCTCGTGCTCTCCACGGCGGTCTTCCCCAGCCTTACGGAGAGCGTCTCCAACAAGAAACAGGATTGGCAGACGTGGTTCAAGAACGGTTGGATCGACATCGCAACGCCCATGGCGTATTACGATTCCTCTTCCGACGTGCTCCTGCATGTGAAGGACATGATCCTGATGGCGGGGAACAATTGCTACTACTATGCGGGGCTCGCGTCCTCGTTCCGCGGATTGCCCGCCTATGAGACCGCAAACCAGGTCGACGCTTCCTATCTCGCGGGCGCAAACGGCTATGTGATCTTCTGCTCCACGCAGATTATCGGGCACGAGGACCTGCAGGAAGTTCTGAAAGCGGGCGTCAACGGCGCGGAGGCGGTCCTGCCCCACGCGTCCGTGGCGAAGGTGTTGAACGCGTATTTCGATCGGATCGCGGAGCGCGCACGGCAGCTCTATATTCCGAGCGGCGGCATGAAGGAGAGCGATCTCACCGCGCTTCAGGCGAAATTCGATGAAATTCTCGCCATCGACACGACCACGCAGAAGGGGATCGAGGATGCGATCGCGGCGCTCAAAGCGCTTGCGCAGGATTATAACAGCTATGCGGTGGGCTATTCGGGGCGTCGCATCTCCGAAACGCTCAACCAGGCAGTGGCGCTCATGGACGTGAAACTTTCGCGCTTCATGATCGACGCCGGAATTTGGGACCCTGCGGAAACTCCCGCACGTCCCGGCAGCGGGTCGGGGACTTCGGGCACGCCGAGTACACCCGGCGGTTCGGATACGCCGAGCACCCCGAGCACTCCGAGCACTCCGTCCAAGCCCAAGAAGGGCTGCGGCAGTGTGATCGGAACGGGCAGCGCAGTCGTTTTCGGCGCGGCGGCGATCGTGACGGCGGCGGCATACGTTCTCAGAAAAAGGAAATAGCGGCAGACGCCGTTTAAGGAGGAATTTATGAAAAAAAGACTGCTCACCATGTTGCTCGTTGTTCTGATGGTGTTCGGCAGCATGTTCGCGTTCGCGGCATGCAAGAACGACAACACCGACGACAAGCACACCTCCCATCCGGACGCAAACGAGGATGGTTATTGCGATATCGGGGGAGAGAAATTGCCCGACGACGGCGGCAAAGACGACGAGGAATACAGCGCGCCCGTCATTACCGTAACGCCTGCGGAGATGGAACTCACCAAGGGGACCTCGGAAGACGAGTATAGCCTGCTCTTCGGCGTTACCGTCACCGACGAATACGACCAGGATCTGAAAGCGACGGTAAAGGACGACGGCGGATTCGACATCGATACGATCGGCGATTACACCGTCACCTATTCCGCAACGAACTCCAAGGGGAAAGAGGGCACCGGGACCCGTGTCTATCACGTCGTCGCGCCGCTTCCCAACATCGTTGTTGAGGTACAGAACAAGGCGGACTTCTCCGCAGACCTCGCCAATCCCGGCCAGTGGTCCTGGAAGAACGAGCAATTTTACGAAATTTCCGAGGACACCACATACGACACGAATACGCCGGGTGTATTCCATAACACCTCTACGTCGGAGATCACGCTCACCATTGCCGGCGGCCACGGCGAAGCGGCGATCCTCAACAGTGCAGGCGTCGTTGTGGAAGGCAGAGACGGCACAAACGGCAGGTTGGTCGATGTAAATCACCCCATTCGCGCAAATTCTCCTCAGAACGCAAAATTGACGAATGCAGAGGGGGAAGAAGTCGAGCTCGCTACCAACTTTGCCTCGTGGATGAAGATCCCCGCGGGCGGATTTGCAATCGTCCTCTATAGCTCCAGCGCGACCTATAACCAGGACGGCGGCAAATTGATGGCGGAACGCGTGCTCCACCAGTATGGCGCGGCGGTCAAGATTTATTTCGAAGACGCGCCCGAAACGCTCCTCACGGTCTATGAGAACCAGGCGCCCGTCGTGCTTTCGGCGGACAAATGTGATTGTTCGCCAGGACGACGGTACCGACACGACCGCCGCAGAAGCGATGCTCCTCGAAGACCTCTCCTATGTGGACGACAACGGCACATGGGACATCGCGGACGATGTGAAGACCGAACTCGAAGTCGAGATCGTCTCCCGTCCCACCACCGCTTACGACAACGCTACGCTCGGCACCTATACCTACAAGCTGAGCATCACCGACGGCACCAAGACGACGGAGTTCGAACGCAGTATCGTCGTGAGAGAAGTTGATCCCGTCATGCCCACGATCTCAATCGGCGGCAAGTGGTTTGAATTTGCAGAGGAAAAGGTCGGCGTCAACCCCAAGACGGTCGCAGGCGTCAAGACTTACGACGTGATCATCTATACCTCTTATTTCACGGGAGAGATGTTCGTCAACAATTGGGGCTATTATACTGTCGTAGACGCGAACGGAAAAGTGCGTGAAGTATTTAATCCCGCCACTACCAAGAAGTATACCCTCAATGCAGAGAATGCAGTGCAGGAAGAAGCGGGAACCAATACCAATGTCCTTTCCCAGGTCACGCTTGCGCAGGGTGAATACGTCATCCTTGCCGTCAACGGTGCCGAAGGCACATACCGTTCCGACGCGTTGGCGTATTTCGGAAAATCCGCGACGAAGACGCTTGGAGAAACAGTCGAACTGTATCTTCTCTCGGTCTTCCCCACGATCACCGTGTCCGAAGAGGGAAAAGCCGATAAGGTCGTGTCGAGCGCAAACGTCTACATCAACACAAAACCGAGTTCGGCGACGGAAGCGATCAAAGCTCCTTTCCTGATTTACACAACGGACTATCAAGGCGAGATCGTCAGCGGCGGCTCCGGCGTAGCGGTTGTCATCAATGCGCAGGGTAAGATCGTTAAGATCTTCGATGGCGCGAACGGACATTTCTACAATGAAACTTACTACTGGGCGGCTACCGGTCCCGCGGGCGGCGATCGGATTGGTATGGCTGATTCTAAACTGGATCAGAAGTATCAATTTGCGCAAGCGACCTATGCGCAGGTAGCGTTCAGCAGCCTTGAAGAAGGCGAAATCTTAATGATTTTTCCTCACAATGGGAGTTTGACGCCCAATCCCAGACAGTTCGGATTGGATATCCGTCAGGATTTCAAGAAGTACACGGTCACGTTCAGCAACTTCGAGATCGCGGTAGGGAGCGAAGAAGAAGAGGAACCCACCGACGAATTGCAGATCAAGATCGGCAGCGCGACGCTCACCGTGGAAACCGCAGCCGTCAACGATGAAAGTGCGAAGGCGGTCGCGGGCGGCGTGCTCATCTATACCAAGAGCTACACGGGCGCGTTGCTCGCCGCCGGCTATGGCGTTGCGATCGTCGTCGGCGCGGACAACAAGGTCATCGCTTCCTACGATGGCACGAGCGGCAAACTGTTCGACGCCGATCACCCGTCTGGCGACGCAACATGCACTCCCGGAAGTTACATTTCCGAAGCGTTTGCGGCGACCCCGACGGGCGGATATATCATCGTATTCCCCAATGTCGGCGGTGAGAATGTCGTGCGCGCGTGGGCGCTTACCAATGCCCGCGGCGGAGCGCTCGGCGCAACTGTGGAACTCGTGAACATCACCCTTGCATAAAGGCAACTGAAACGGCATTGCGCCGCAAAGGGACGCCGCCCGCTTCGGCGGGCGGCGTATCCCGAATTTTCCGAATCGATATGAAAAAGAGAATGATTTTTTCGGCTGCGGCAATTTCGCTCGCATGCCTGCTTTCCGTGGGATTCGTCTCCCTTCCCGCCGCTGCGGCGGAGACGCTCACCCCCACAGAGACCGAGACCTTGCACGGTCTCACCTATCAGAAATACGAATTTGAAAGAAGCGGAGGACCGCAAAAGCTGTTCACCGCCGCCTTGGACCCCACCGCGGAGGACTGCGACCTCGAAGTGGTACTTCACCATCGGGAGAGCGCGGACGGGGGATTTCTCCTCAGCACCGTGATGGATACCGCCAAAGACTACGAACAAAAGACGGGGAGAAAGGTATACGCCGCCACAAACGGCGATTTCTTCTCGGGCGGCTCCCCCGTAGAGTCCTATGTGAACGGCGGCGTCGTCTATTCGGTCGGCCCTTACGATTGGAAGAACTGCTTCGGGTTCGATAACAAGGGGAACGTCGCGATCGGCCGCATGACCGAGACCGAAAGCGCCGTGACGGTCACGACCGCGGACGGCGCCGAAACGCGCACGTTTTCCGTCGACGCGTGGAATCGGGAGCCGCAAGAGGGCGGGCTCGCCATCTACGAAAACGCGGGGCAATACACCGTAAAAAACAGCGGCAAATATGTCGCCGCCGTCGTAGAAGGCAACATGCAAGACCGCCGCGCAACGGGGGAATCCCGCCGCACCGTCGAAGGGCAGATCCTCTCCGACAGCGCCGTCAAGGTGCGTTCGGGGGAATTTGCCATCGTCGCAAAGGGCGAGAGCGAGGCCGCGCAGTGGCTCTATGAGAATTTCTATTACGGCGCGACGGCGTTCGTCCACAGAGTTCCCGCCGGCGCGTTCGCGGGCATGGACTATGTCACGGGCGGCTGGTGCATCCTCGTGGAAAACGGCGTCGTCAACGAAAAATGCCGCACCGACCTCGAAAATTCGGGCGGCGTGCCCGCGGACAGGACGTTCTTCGGCATCCGCGAAGACGGCAAAATGATGCTCTGCGCGCTCGACGGCAGACAGTCGAGCTATTCCAAAGGGCTCACCGTGCAGGAGGAGGCCAATCTCGCGAAGGAACTCGGCATGAAGACCGCCATCGAACTCGACGGGGGCGGCTCCACGACTTTCCTGCTCCGCCAAAACGACGAGCTCGTGCACCTCAACTATTCGTCGGAGGGCGGCTATCCCAAGCATGTAATGCGGAAGGTGTGTACGGCGGTGCTGGTCGTCGAAAAGCAAAAGGCGGAAGACCCCGCGCCGGTCGATCCCACACCGGTCGATCCCACACCGGAAGACCCGACCCCGGCCGATCCCACACCGCAGGATCCGAAGCCGGAAACTCCCGCGAAAAAGGGCTGCGGCGGCACCGTCGTCGGAACGGGCGGCGCGATCGTATTCGGCGCGGCCGCGGTCGTGGCTGTCATGATCATGAAAAGAAGAAAGGAGGAAGAATAAATGAAAAAGTTGATGAAGGCGATCTTCAGTTTCAGTCTCTGTGCCGTTGTCGCCGTCGGCGTGTGCGCCTGCGGGGGGAATAAGGGGGAGACGGAGATCAACCTCGAGATCGACCTCAGCCAAAAACCCACGCTCTCCGTGCTCATGCCCAACTCCGGGTACGACGTCGCATATATCAACGATGATGAGAACGCGAAGGAAGTGGAGCGCGTCACGGGCTACAAGGTGAAATACGACCAACTTCCCGCCGTCGATGCGACCGCGCGGTTGAACATGCTGATGACGAACGGCGATAAATTCGACGCGATGAAACTCACGTCCGCCCAATTTGCCGACATGGTCGCGCTGGACGCGCTTTTGGACATCACGCCCGCGATCGAGAAGTTCGGGCCCGTCCTCAAGGAGGTCATCTCGCCCGAATCGTGGGCGACGGTCACGATCGACGGCAAGATCTACGGCATTCCCGAGCGTTCCTCGAGCGACAACATCCAATATCCCATCGTTTTCAGACAGGATTGGCTGGATGAACTCAATCTGCGCATTCCCACCACGACGGACGAGCTCTACACGACGCTCAAAGCGATCAAGACGGCGAAGAACGTCAATGTGCTCACCTTCGATATGTATACGCCCGTCGTCTGGGCGATCGCCGCGGGATTCGGCATCTATGCCGATTGGCAGGAATACACGGTCAACGGAAAGACGGAAGTGCGCTACTATATGGACGCGCCCACCTATCCCGACTATGTGCAATATATGGCAAAACTGTATGACGAGGGGCTCATCGATACCGAAGTCCCCACGCAGGATTCCGCTACGGCGATCCAAAAGTTCACGGGAGGCAAGGCCGGCGCCATCTCCACGAGCATCTGGAGCATCAGCTCCATCGTGAGCGGGCTTGTATCCGGGCCTCAGGCGAACAGCACGCAGGAAAACCTCCTCGGCTATCTCCGCGCGTTGAAAAATCAGGACGGCAAGGAATATGCCAACCGTCTCGGCGGCTGCTCCTACGTCACCTGCATTCCGTTCTATATGGCGAGCAATGCGGGCTATGTCATCGACTGGATCAACGCCAAACTCACCGATACGGACGAGGCGCACAACTTCCGCGACATCGTGATCGGGCGCGAGGGCTATCACTGGACGTATAACGCCTCCGAGGGATATATCCCGCTCTCCGAGCACTTCGCCGAAAAAGATACCGCGAGCTACTACCTCACGGGGAGCAACGAGAAGGTGTATACGCAGTATTGGTTGGCGCGTGTGCGCAAGCAGGCGGAACTCTACCGCGTATGGAGCTTGATGATGCGGAACGCGGACGAGGTCGGCGTCTACGATGTGCTCGATTTCGCGCCTCCGCTCGCCGAATATGCGCGCGTGCGCTCGACGATCGAGCTCTATTCGCAGGACCAATTCTTCGTCATGATGGCGCGGGATAAGGGGACCGGCAAGCTCGGAGAATATCTCACGAAGTGGCGCAGTGACGGCGGCACAGTGGCAACGAATGAGATCAACAAGTGGTATCGCTCCAAATAAGGGCGGGAGGTCATGATGAAGGCAACAGGTAGTGAATCCTTCAAGGCAAAGTGGAAGAAGAGCAAATCGCTTGTTCCGTTCGTCGTCCCGGCGATCGTCTTCGCGGTGCTGTTCTCCTATCTGCCGATGATCGGCCTTTTGATCGCCTTTAAGGATAATATCAATTTCATTCGTTACGGGAACCCGATCGAGGCGTTCATGCACGCCGATTGGACGTTTCAGCATTTCGGAAAGATCTTCAGCGATCCCGAGATCCTGAAATATATCGGGAATACCCTCATCATCAGCGTGCTCAAGATCGTCATTCTGTTCCCGCTTCCCGTCGTGCTGGCGATCATGATCACCGAGGTCTCCAACAAACTGTTTTCGAAATGGACGCAGATGTCCGTCTTCCTGCCGCACTTCCTTTCATGGGTCGTGATCACGGGTATCTTCAAATGCGTGCTTTCCATCGACGGGCCCGTGAACTCCTTCCTCATCAAATTGGGACTCATGAATCCCGATAATCCCGTCTATTGGTTCGGGACGGACTCCATCTTCCGCGGACTCGTCATCTTCACTTCGGGCTGGAAAGAGATCGGATACAGTTCGATCGTGTATGTCTCCGCGATCATGGCGATCGACCCCAACTTATACGAGGCGGCGAAGCTGGACGGCGCGGGCAAATTCCGCCAGATCTGGAGCATCACCATCCCGTCCATTCTCCCGACCATCATCGTCATGCTGATCATCCGCGTCGGGTATCTCATGGACGCCGGATTCGACCAGATCTATACGATGATCTCCTCGGTCACCCGCAACTCCGGCGAGATCATCGGAACGTATGTATACCGCATCAGTCTCGGCGAAAATGCGGGGCAATACGGTCTTTCCACGGCGGTCGGGCTGTTCAACGGCGTCGTTGCGCTGCTCCTCATCCTGGTCACCAACAAGATCGCGAAAAAAACTACGGGAACGGGGGTCTTCTGATATGAAAAACAAGACCGGTAAAATCAAGGAGAACAGAGTTTTTCACGCCGTCAACTATGTGTTGCTCGTGTTCATCATTCTGCTCTGCCTGTTGCCGTTCCTCAATGTCGTTTCGAAGTCCTTCTCCACATATGGGGAGACCGTCGTCTTCCTTCCGGTGGATGCGACGCTCTACAACTATCAATTCGTCTTCACGAATTGGCCGTATTTCCGGGCATTCTTCATCTCGATCGCGGTCACCGTCTTCGGCACGCTGCTGTCCGTTGCCGTGATGTTCTCGGCGGCGTTCGCGCTCAGCAAGCCGTCGTTTCCCTGCAGGAGAGGGACGATGGTGTTCTTCATCATCATCATGCTCTTCTCGGGCGGGATCGTGCCCAACTTCTTCATCGTGAAATCGCTCGGGTTGCTCAATACGCCCTTCGCGCTCATCTTCCCCTCCGTGGTGCAGGTATACAATTTGATCCTGCTCAAAAACTACCTCGAAGGAGTTCCCAAGGAGATCGAGGAGTCGGCGGTGATCGACGGCGCGCGGAATTGGCAGGTCATGGTGTATATCCTCCTGCCCGTTGCGCTGCCCGCCGTCGCGAGCGTTGCGCTGTTCACGGCCGTAAATTATTGGAACAACTACTTCTCGGCGCTCATCTATTTGCCGAACGCAGATCGGTTTTGGCCGCTCGCGATGTACATTCTCAACTATATCAATACGTCTGCCGACGTGCTCGGCGATCAAACGCTCTTCCTGCAAAAGACGTATATCGAAGCGGCGATGATCGTCGTCAGCATCATTCCCATCGTCGCCGTCTATCCCTTCGTGGCGAAATTCTTTGTGAAGGGCGTCACCGTGGGAAGCGTGAAGGGCTGATCGCATGCAGCGCATCGGCCCGGGCGCAACAGGCGGCAGGGAGGACATCTCATGAAAGACGTAGCGATCTACGGCGGCGGACTGGGCGGCGTACTTGCCGCCTATTCCGCGGCAAAGTGCGGCCTTCGGGTCGCACTTTACGAGGCGACGGACTGGATCGGCGGGCAGCTCACTTCGCAGGCGGTCCCGCCGGACGAACACCGCTGGATAGAGGAGACGGGCTGCACAGAGAGCTATCGCCGATATCGCAATGCGGTCAGAGAACACTATCGCACCCATCCGGAGATCATTGACGAACTCAAAACGAAGGCGTATTTCTGCCCCGGCGGGTCGTCGGTGAGCAGGATTTCCCATCCGCCCCGTTTGGCGCTCTCCATCCTTTTGCGGATGTTGCAGCCCTATACGGACAGCGGGCTGTTGGAGATCCACACCGGGTGTGCGCTCGCTTCCGTGGAGACTTCGGGAGACGAGATCGTCGCGTTCACCGTCTGCGGCGCGCGGGAGGAGCGCGTTGCGGCGCGTATCTTTCTCGACGGCAGCGACACGGGCGAGCTTGTGAAACAAGCGGGCTGCGAATATGTCGTCGGTGCGGAGAGCAGGGCGGAAACGGGCGAATCGCGCGCCCCGCTCCGTGCCGATCCCGAAGACCAGCAGCCCATCACCTGGGCGGCCGCCGTCGAGGACCGGAAGACGGGCGACTATGTGATCGAAAAGCCGTCCGAATACGAATTTTTCCGCCGCCTCATGACCCCGTATGACAACTATCCCGTGCTGAGCATGTACGGCCCGGATTCCTCCACGGGGCGGGCAAAGCGGTTCGGATTCTACCCGGGCGAGACGGACGAACGGGGAAATAAGCTCTTCGGGCTCTTTCCCTATCGCCGCATTGTAAATTCCGCCCACTTCAAGCGGGGCGTTCCCTACGACGTCACCGTGCTCAATTGGCCGCAGAACGATTTCTTTCTCGGCAACATCATTGACAGCGCGGACGCGGAGACGAACAAGTATCTCGCAAGGCAGCTCACGCTCAGTCTGCTCTATTGGTTGCAGACGGAGGCGGAGCGCGCCGACGGCGGGAGGGGCTATCCCTTCCTCGCCCTGAACACCTATGAACTCGGCACCGAGGACGGCCTCGCGATGGCGCCCTATATCCGCGAATCGCGGCGCATCCGCAGTCTGCATACCGTGACGGCGGAGGAGGTCAAACGCGGAGTGTGTTATGCCGATTCGGTGGGGGTGGGGAGCTATCCCATCGACCTGCACATCACCACGCGCTCGCACACCTTCTTCTACGAGCCGACGGAGCGATTCTGCATCCCGCTCGGCGCGCTCATTCCCGTCCGGATCAAAAACCTGCTCCCCGCGGGGAAGAACATCGGGACGACCCACCTCACCAACGGGTGCTATCGGCTTCATCCCGTGGAGTGGAACGTGGGCGAATCGGCGGGGCTTCTGGCGGCGTTTGCGCTCTCTCGCAACGTCCCGCCGCGGGAAGTCGCCGAAGACCGCACGCTGTTGAAGGCGTATCGGGAACTGCTCGTGCAAAACGGGATCCAATTGGCGTGGTGAGGGCGGAGGGCCGCAGGCGTTCCGCGAAGTAAATCGTCCGCGCGCAAAAATTTTCGCGCGGGCCCGCCGATCCTTCGAAAACCCTTGCAAAATGCGGCCGCATGCGGTATAATGATGCGGAAGATTCCGGGAGGAAACGCGGATGCCCATATTGTCGTATCGGTGCAAGCAGTGCGGATTTGAATTTGAAGAATTGGTCAAGAGACACGATCAGGCCATACCATGTCCGAGGTGCGGCGCTACGGCCGAGCGGAAATGGTCGGGCGAGATGTATTCGGCGACGGGCAAGCCGCCCAAAAAATGCAACGGAAAATGCTCGGAGTGTTCGGGCTGCTCCTGATTTTGTCCACAGAAAGAAGACTTCCCCGCGGGGAGGTCTTTTTTATTGGGACGGAAAAAAGGTTTGATTTTTTTCTTGCAATTTTTCCATCTCTCTACTATAATGTTACTGCCTCACAATTTTACATGATTCACATATGGCGATACCTACGGCATTGGTGTATCCTTTTTTCCATATGTGAAAATAATTGTGAGGCAAACCAATTAAGGGGATACTCTTTGCAGGCACTCCTTAATTGGGGTGCCTTATTTTCAAAGAGGGGAGGAACCTATGAAACACAAAATTTTGTTGGCCGTGCTCTCGGCCGCGGCGGGGCTCTGTTTGGTGTGCGGCCTTGCGGCGTGCGGAGGTACCGGCGGGGGAGAGACCACGAGGGTCACGGAGGGCTTTTCCTACGAGTATGACAAGGAAACGGATACCTACGCCGTGGCGGGGATCGGAACGGTGGCAGACGGCGCCGAAGAGATTGCGATCGCCATTCCGGACAGCTACGAGGGAAAGCGCGTGACCGCGATCGGGAAGTTTGCATTCTATGGTTGCGAAGCCTCGGCGGTCGAGATCCCGGACGGCGTGACGTCGATCGGAAACAGTGCGTTTGAATCCTGCACGGGCCTTACGGACATTGTGATCCCCGACAGCGTGAGTTCCGTCGGCGGCTGGGCGTTTGCCCATTGCAAGGAGCTCACGAGCGCCAAGCTCGGGAGCGGGTTGAAGGAGATCGGCGTGAGTATGTTCGAAGGTTGCACGGAGCTCACGGGCATGACGATCCCGGACGGCGTAACTTCGGTCAAAGAAGACGCATTTGATTTTTGCGTCAGGCTTGAAAGCATCGTGATCCCCGTCAGTGTGACTTCCGTCGGTGCGGGGGCGTTCGCGGGTTGCGGGCTGAATGCCGTATACTATCGGGGTTCCGCGCAGGATTGGGCGAAGATCGCCATCGAAGATAACGGGAACGACGACCTCTTCTTCGCACGGATTTTCTTCTTCACCGAGGACGCGCCGACGGCCGAAGAATGGGCGAGCCATGCGGATTGGTGGTACTACAATCCCGAGACCTCCGCCCCCGCGCCGTGGACGAAGGATCCCGAATAAAAAAAGGCCCGTATCATCAAGAATGGGCGTTTGTCTGTCGCCGAAATAGCTTTATGCCGGAAAGATTTTTTCGCGCCAAGGTGAACAAGCGATTCTACAAAAAATTAGGGAGAGGGCCCGCCGCTTCGGAGGAAGCGGCGGGCCTTTTTCGTGTGAAATTTCATAAAAATTAACGTTTTTGGGAGGAATTTAATAAGTTTCAAAAAAAGTCCGTAAAAGTATACATTTTCG
>CANQWO010000007.1 GCA_947627565.1 uncultured Clostridia bacterium | reverse complement strand
AGTGCCCGTTCCGGTTTCGCCGGTGCCCGTATCCGCGAGACCCGTCATCTTCCCGATGGAAAACACACCGAGGAACATGAAGATCACGGAGAGCAACACGAGCATGACGAGAGTCAGCTTCTTGCCAATCTGTTTCATAATCGATCTCCCTGCATTATTTTTCTATTCTCAAACGGAAAACGCGGCGGATATCCGAAATCATTTCGCATATACGCCTCTTTTTTCCGCATCAAACGCTAATATCATATTTTCACAGACAATATAATAATGTATTTTTTCCGCCTTGTCAATAGTTCTTCGACAAAAAAACGCAGGATATCCCGTTTTTTTTCCGCGTGCGACGGGGAAAATTCACAATACTTAACGTTTTTGGGGATCTTGCCCAAATTGGGCAGGGATATCCGCGTTTATTTCGGTATGGGTGGTACTTTTTTCGGCCCCGGCTTTGGCCTCGAACGGCTCGGATGCCGCTTCGAAGGCCTCGGGCTCCGCTTCGAAATCGCCGAACGCGGCCCTGACGGCGGGATCGGGCTCCGCATCCGACTGCACGGGCGCGGAGAAATCGCCGTCGTTCCCATAGCGAGGCTTGGAATACTCGCCGAAACGGCCGCGGCGCACGGAAAATTCGGGGGCGGGACCGTGTTCGGCCGGCTTCAGAGCCCCTTGCGCGCGGACATTCAAGCGGAATTTCCGCCTCTCCGCATGCTCCGCGGGCAATATTTCCGCTTCGAACGCCGAGCCGAACGCGTCCTCCGCCGCGGGCATGGGTATCTCGGAAGCGGCCGCAGGCACCTCTGCGGGGGTCTCGGGCATGGGCATGTCTGCCACTTCCCCCGCCGCGGGCGCTTCGGGCGCGGGCATGTCTGCGGGCTGTGCGATGGCGGGCTCTTCCTGCACGGGCATGGGTGCGGGGGCGGGCTGTTCGACGGGCTTTCGGGCCTTTTTGACCTTTTTCGCCTTTTCGGGCTTCTTGGGCTTTTCGGCCGCGGGCCTGGGCGTCGATTTGGGGGCGGGAGCGGCCTTCGGCGCGGAGGCGGCCTGTGCGTTCGCCGCGCGCTTTCTGCGCTTCTTGCGCACCTTCAGAAATACGATCAGCGCGATGAGCAGGACCATGCAGACCACGAAGATGGGAAGTACGATCTTGGCGATCGTGAGGATGCGCGCCACGATCGTCGTCTCCTGCGGCCCCACGGGGATGAGTTCGGGCGTAAAGACGGCGTTATACTCCGCGTCCCCCGTAACGGGCTCGAACGCGCGGTCCCAACCGCCGAATACATAGCGATATTCGCCCTCCGGCGCCTTGTAGGGCGTGGGGATCTTGTCTTCGGAGATCGCGTCGCCGTAGCGGAACCCGCCGAGTACGACGAGCACCTTGCCGTCCGCTTTGAATGTGACGGTGTATTCATAATAGGCGACGACCGCGCCGACGCTGACGGGCCCCTCCGGCATGATAAACCAACTGTTATCCACGACCTCCACTTGCGTATTGTCGGCCGTGCGGACATAGAGCGCGCCGAGATAGGTCCCCGCGGCGAACGTGCCCAGCGTCACTTCGACGCGCTGGCCGGGCGTTGCACGGGGGGCGTCGACGGAGAGCCCGACGAGTTCCGAGGGGATGACCCCCACGTCGTAGCGCGGCAACAGCCGATAAGAAAGGCCCGCGCGCAAGATAAACCGCACCTTGCTTTCGAGAAATTCGACGTATTCCTCGGTGGAATTTCCCTCTCCGTCTTGGGAGACGAAGTCGGAATGCTCGGGATCGAATGTGCCGTCGAAGGTCACGGTCGCCTTGAGCGGGAGCGCATCGGCGCGTACCATGTCCGAAAGAACGGCCTTCAAAACAAACGAATAGGAGAACGTGCCCAATTGCGCGGCGACAAATTCCACGGCCTCGAAGCCGCGGCTCGCCGCCTCGGCGACGTCCTCTGCGGCAAAGTCGAGCGTCGCGCCCATGATGGAAAGGCGCACGTCGGCTTCCTCCTCCGCGGCGAGCGCAAACAGCGGGCCCGCGACGAAGGTCGTCGCATAGGCCGAGACGCACCGCGCCGTATAGACGCCGTCCGCGAAATCGACGATGGCATATTTGTTGCCGTATGAGACGAGATAGTCCGCCTCGAACTGCGCCGTGTAGACGGCATCGGCTTCGGCGGGCACAATGGACTTATCCCAGCCCGTGAACGTATAGCGGATGGCATTGGTGGGCGCGCGGGCGGGCGTGCCGCCGTAATCGGGCGTCTCCCCCCGCCAGACGGACACGGATACGGGATCGCTCCCCGCGACCGACCATGTGACGACGAAACTCGCCTCGAAGACGGCGCGGTAAGCGGCCTCCCGCTCCGTCATGACGGGAAGGGCCTCGTCGGGTCCGTACTCCCCTTCCGCGCCCTGCCAGCCCGTAAAGCGGTATTGCCGCACGCCGGAGGCCGACAGTTGCAGGGGGCCGAACTTTTCGGGATCGTAGACGGGACGCGCATCGTAGGCGCAGGTATCTTCGAATTTATGATTTCCGACCGTCCAGACGACGCGGTATTGGTTGGGCGTCTCGCGGAAATGCGGATAGAGATCCAGATCCTTGGTCGCGGACAGCGCGTTGAGGTCCACGAGGTTGCCGTCCGCGTCCATCCAGCCGTCGAACACGCAGGTGTAGCCCGTCCGCTGTTTGGAGGGCTCGGCGAGCGGGTATGCGGCTTCCGTCCCCACTTCGACGTCCTCCGCGACGTAAGCGGGGCTCTCGTCGTCTTGGTGCGCATAGAAGCGCACCGTGACGTAAACGGCATTGCGGTAGTACTTCCTGACCGTCGTTTCCAAACGGATGAAGCAATCTTCGGTGACGGCGGAGCGCTTTTGCAAGACGCCCCCCTCGAAGGCTGCGGCCAGCGCGGACTCCTCCGCCGTGGGCCGATAGGCGACGGGCGGCTTCAGCGTGGCGGAAGGGCGTTCGCCGGGGTCGGCCACGACTTCGGGTGCGGGGCCGGGGGGCTCGACGACGGGCGCGGGCGCCTGCGGCTTCTTCATGGGCACAGGCATCTCTCCCGCGGGCGGCACGGGGTCGGGCTCCGTAGGCTCGTCGAGCAGCGGCGGATAGCCGCTTGCAAGGGGCGCCGCCGTGTTCCTGTCTTCCAGGGCGTTTTCCGCTCCCAAAATCTCGGCGGGCGTGCGCGTGCGGCCGCCGCTGGCGATGCGCCAATTCTCGTCGAAATAGCCCGCCTGCTTGCTGTTGAACATATAGACGCTGTAATAATTGGCAACGGGCTGATCGTCGAGCGCGCGGCAGATATAGTAGAGTTGCGCGAGGAAGACATCGAACGGCTCGGTGCTGTTCAAGGCCGCGACCGCCGAATTGATGGCGGCCTGCCGATAGAGATAGTCGAGCGTGCGCAGCAAATCGCTCAAATTTTTCGTGAGTTCGTCGTGGCAACTGATATAAAAGGCATAGCGATCGGCGTCCGTCGTGCGGGAGAGATAGTCTTTGATGAGCTCGCGCAAAATTTTGGTCACACTCTCGGCGATGCGAACGGGCTTTTCGTACTGCGGATAGAGTTCGAGCCCGTCCTCCACATTTTCGAGCACGCGCGTGACGCCGTTGCCCAAGATCGAAGTCGCGAGCGCGCGATTGCGCGACGTCATCCCCTTCGTCAAATATTTGACAACGGTGAGCTGATAGAGGATGGTCTGCATATCGGGGGAAGAAGTCGCCTCCCGATAGGCCGCGAGTTTCCGTTGATATTCCGCATAGTCGACTTCATACTGTTCCCGCGCGGCGACCGCGGCATAGTATGCGTCGCGCGCCGCTTCGTAGTCGTATTGCTCATATGCTTCGAGCGCCTTTTGATAGTCGTCGTCTTTCCGTTGATATTCCGCATAGGCGTCCGACTTGCGCTTCCATGCGCTCTGCTCTTTGAGATAGGCGTTATACGCGGCGAGATCGTCGTCGTATTTTTCGAGCGCGGCCTCCTGCGCAAGATACTGCCGGCTGGCCTCGTCATAGGCCGTCTGTTCCCTTTTGAGCTTCTCCGAGGCACCCATGCCCGCGTCATAGGCCTCCGTAAGCAGGCGGTTCATGTCTTCTTGTGCGACGGAGACCTTCGTCTCGTAGCGCACGGAGATGCGGTCGTCGGCGTCTGCGGCGATCTGTCCTCTCCGATAGACGCCCTCCGCGCCGGCGGGATCGAACGCCTCGCCGTCGACGGAAACGGGCCTCCACTCGACGGTGCCGCCGTTGACCGCCGTATAGGAATCGGGGTCGAGCCGTGCGACGAGCTCGCCCGCGCCGTTCTCCTCATGATACTCCGTTCTCACGGAAGAGGAGCGCACCCCGCTCACGCGGACGGAGAGCGGTTCGTGAGACAATAGAAAGTCCCGCTCGACTTGGTCAAGCGGGTCTCCGAGATACCGCGCGAGGACATCGGGCGCAGAAAGCTCGATGTATCCGAGATCGCCCTCGCGAGAATAATCGTAGCGTGTTCCCTCCGCAGCAGATACGGCAAGCGGCGTTTGGATCGCAAAAAGTGCGCAAAGAAGCGCGGATGCCGCAACGATTGCCAATCGCTTCATAGACTCCTCCAAAATGAGATAAGTCCATTATATCACGTTTCTTTGGAGAAATCAACAGGATTTTTTATCCTTGTCACAGATTTCCGGCGTTTCTGCGCATTTCGCGCCGCTTCCTTCTTCCGCGGAAAACCTGTATCCCGATGTAGACCGCGAGAAGCAGGGCAATCGCAAGGATGAGAACGAGATAGCACACGCCTATAGGGACCTCCGCGCCGAAACATTCGAGCGTACAGTCGAAGCCCTTCTTCAGCGCGGCGGCAAGCGCCTCGGGGACGCCCTCCCCCGTCACGGCGTCGATGGCGCCGCCCATCAAATGGAGGTGCAGAAGGCCCGTTCCATACGAACCCGGGAGCAACATGAGCACGTCCCTTAGCCACGGCGCGAGATTGCCGAAGGGCATGTACGCGCCGCAAAGGAAGCCGTAGGCCGCGGACACGGTGGCCTCGATTGCCGTCACGCCGCCCTGAGAGTGCACAAAATTGCAGACCAGAGAGGCGAGCGCCGTCCCAAACAGCACGAGGAGGAGCGTATCGAGGAGCGAGGCAGCGACGTCCCACACGGAGAGGTGCCAGCCCACGACGGCGAGATAGACAAAGCCCGCCGCGAGCGCCACGAAACAGATGAGCGCCGTCACCAAAAACGTGGAGAGAAAGTAGGCGAGCGCGAGGATCCCCGGGGACACGGGGGCGACGGCAAAATCGTCGGCCCGCCCGAGCGCGCGGTCCTGCACCATGACCGTCGCCGCGGTGAAAGCGATGGCGACCGCGCTGACGGCGATGAGCGACGAGACCAGCCACCCGCCCGCAATGCTCTCCACGAGGCCGTTTGGAATGGGAAACCCTGCGACGACGCTCCGGATCGAGTCGCGGTAAACGTTGCCCAAAAAGGCGATGAAGAGAAAGAGCAGGATGAGCGGCGCAAGGAGCGAGGGGAAAAACACGCCTTTATCCCGAAAGAAAATCTTACAGTTCCGCGCGACGAGGGCGCGAAGTTGCCGAAATTTCATGCCGTCTCTCCTTTCCCCGGTTCCTTGCCCGTGACGGCGAGAAAGACGTCGTCCATCTTGCCTTTGACGATCTCGTAGTCGCGAAAAACCGCCGGGTGCGCCGCGATGAGCGCCGTCGCCTCGGCGCAGTCCGTCACCTCGATGAGGAATCCGTCCCCCGCCGCGCGATAGGGCATTTGCAGCGTTTTGACCTCCTCCTCTCGGACATGGTATAGGGTAATTCTGTCTTTGGTATAGCGTTCTTTGAGGCCGAGCGGCGTATCGTCCGCCAAGATCCTGCCGCCGTCCAAAATGACCACGCGATCGCTCTCCGCCGCCTCCTCCATGTAGTGCGTGGTCAAAAATACGGTCATGCGCCGCACGGCGCGGAGGGCGGAGACCGTCTCCCAGATCATCTTGCGCGTCTTGGGGTCGAGGCCCGTCGTGGGCTCGTCGAGGATGAGCAGTTTGGGGTCGTGAATGAGCGCCCGCGCCACGTCGACGCGCCGCCGCTGTCCGCCCGAGAGCTTGCCCACGGGCCGTTTTAACAGCGCGCCGAGGTCGAAGAGCGCGGAGAGCTCTCTGAGCTTTGCCGCAAAGGCATCTCCCGTGATGCCGTAGAGCGCGGCACGGTAGCGGAGATTGTCGCAGACGGTGAGCGAGCGGTCGAGCACGCTCTCCTGAAACACGACGCCGAGCAGCGCCTTCGCCGCGTCCGGACTGCCGTCGATGTCCCGCCCCGCGATCCTGACGCTCCCGCTCGTTCGCGGCATCCTGCCGCAGAGCACGGAGATGGTCGTGCTCTTGCCCGCGCCGTTGACGCCGAGAAAGGAGAAAAACTCCCCCTCCTCGACGGAAAAGGAAATGTCGTCCACCGCCTTGACGTCCTGATAATATTTTTTAAGATGCTCGACTTCGAGGATCTTCATCTGACCCCTCCTGAACAAATCCGGCCCGAAACGTCACGCCCAAAAGTGCGGACGCTCGGGGAAATAATAGGCGTAGAGCGCATAAAACTCGCGCTTGAACGCCTCGGAGATCGCCTGCTCCGAAGCGCTGAAATCGCCGTGATAGACCAGCATGGCGAGCCCGTAGGAGAAGACCGTCATGTCGCCGTGGAAGGCCCGCGCCCGCGCTTCGTCCATGCCGTAGAGCGCCGTCATCTCCTTCACGATCTCTTCGAAGAACGGATCGACGAACTGCGCGTCCATTCGCTCCCCCAAAAACAGCAGCCGGAACAGCCCCTTTTCTTCGACCGCAAAGCGCACAAAGCCCATGCCATACGCCTCATAGCGGTTCTGCGTTGCGGAGGAAAGAAAGGCCTCGATGCGGACATGGTATTGCCGTTTTGCCTCTTCGAAGAGCGCGGCACGCAATTCCTCCATCCCGTGCGGGAAGGCAGAATAGACGGGCTGCGTGGAACAGCCCAGCTCCTTTGCGATCGCCCGCACCGACAGCGCGCCCTCCCCCGCTCTTCGCACCAGTTCGGCCGCCGCTCCCAAAATCTCTTTCCGCTCGATTTTTCTCTCTTTCGGCATTGCAATTCCCAAAAATAACGACTGTTATATAACATTTGTTA
Source organism: uncultured Clostridia bacterium (assembly GCA_947627565.1). Taxonomy (GTDB): domain Bacteria; phylum Bacillota; class Clostridia; order Christensenellales; family Borkfalkiaceae; genus Gallimonas. Next base: position 53,626 of record CANQWO010000007.1, on the reverse strand, counting down.
TTATAGTCGAAGCGGCGGGGGAAATCCTGTGATTTCAAAAAATTGGTGAAATATTTTCTGCATATTTCGGAATTTGGCTCATTTGAACGCAGGTTTTTCCCGGAAGTTTTGCGCTACAAGTTTACTTTTTTGGCAATTTTTGAAAAAATATAGAGAAACTTACAATTTCGGAGGTACTATGAATTACGGATATGCACGTGTCTCATCCAAGGGACAAAAGCTCGACCGACAGCTCGTGGAGCTCGTAAAATTCGGGATCGAGAAGAAGAATATCTTTGAGGACAAGGAGAGCGGCAAGGATTTCAACCGCAAAAATTATTTGCGTCTCAAGAAAAAATTGAAGGAGGGCGACCTCGTCGTCATCAAATCCATCGACCGCCTCGGCCGCAACTACAGCATGATCCTCGACGAATGGACCTTTCTCACGAAGACCGTCAAGTGCGACGTCGTCGTCCTCGATATGAGCCTGCTCGATACGCGCGTCGAAAACAATCTCATCGGGAGATTCATCGCGGACATCGTGTTGCAGATCTTGTCCTTTGTGGCGGAGAACGAGCGCTCCAACATCAAAGAGCGGCAGGCCGAGGGAATCAAACTCGCCAAAGAGCGCGGCGTGAAGTTCGGAAGGCCGGGCGTCCGCCTGGATCCCAAGCGCGAAGCCGTCTTTTCCCATTACTCCTCCGGAGAAATCAGCCTGAAGGAGGTCCTCAACATTCTTCACATCAAACGAAGCACCTTCTATAAGTATTACAACCAATATAAAAGCTCCCTTACGGACGACTCCGTCAGAGAGCAGAACTGTTTTTGACGCACGGCAACGCGGAACGGATTCTCATTTTTTAAGAAAACCCTTCCATACTGCGCCGCGCATCCCGCCCGACGCGGTCCGCCCGAAACAGGAGACCGTGCCCCGCAGCGGCGTGCGCAGCCAAACGGCCCCGGGCTCTTTATGCGCACAATTTTCGTCTGTACGCGCTTCGGCGAGGAACGCGCGGTCGTTTTCGTCATAGACGGGGACCTTGCCGAACGGGCGATCCGTCCCCACGATCAGAACTTTGGGGAGCCCGCACGCATCGGGAAGATACCCGAAGACGAAAACTGGCACCTCTTTCCACACCTTGATCTTCAGCCAATCGCGCGTCCGCTTTGCGACATGGTATCGGCTGTTTTTGTCTTTTGCGACAATTCCCTCCAAATTTTCCCGCTCCGCAAACGCAAACAGCGCCCTGCCCCTTCCCGCGACGAACCGGGAAAAGACGAGGCCGTCCCGCTCGCGGACGCGGCGCTCGAGGAGGGCCTTCCGCCGAATCAGCGGGACGTCGGTGAGATCGCGCCCCGCGTCGTACAGCAGATCGAAGGCGACAAATTGCACGGGATTCTGCGCCGAAGCGCGCGCGATCCGTGCGCCGTCGCGCAGCAGAAAACGCCTTTGCAACGCGCCGAAATCGGGCTTCCCGTTTTCCGATAAAACAATCTCTCCATCGATTACGGCATACCCATGTCCGCAACGGTGCATCGCGGACAGCTCGGGAAAGCGCGCCGTCACGTCGTGCAGTTCCCGCGTCTTCAGCACCGTTTCGCCGCCGAGATAGGCGATGGCGCGGATCCCGTCCCACTTGAGCTCGAAGAGATGATCGTCGCTGTCGAAAGGCTCCCGACACTCGGAGAGCAGCATGGGACGAACCGCCTTCTCCTCAAAGATGTTCATGCCTTTTTGCGCGCGGAGGTGCGGCGGGACGCCTTCGTCTTGGGCTTTTCGACGAGTGCGAGGCTCTTTTTGAGCGCGTCCATAAGGTCCTTCGCGTTCCCGCGGCTGTGCTCCTTGGGCGCCGCGATCTCCTTGCCCGCGATCTTCTGCTCGATGGCCTCCATGATCCGCTCCCTGTATTCGTCATGATAGGCGGACGGATCGAAGGGCGCCGCCATCGACTCGATGATGGTCTTGGCCATGACAAGTTCGGCGTCGCTCCCCTGCATCTCCACCTCCTTGGCGGGATTTTGCAGGATCTCGTCGGCGAAATAGAGCGTGGAGAGGATCATGCGGCCCTTCTGCGCGCGGATCAGGATGAGCGTCTCGTTGGCGCCGAGAACGGCCTTGGCGACGGCCGCCCGCCCCGTCTCCTCCATGGCGCAAAGAAGGACGGAAAACGCCTTTTCCGCCCCCGTCGGAACGACATAATACGCCTTTTCGAAGTAGATGGGATCGACCTCCGCGAGCGCCACAAAGGATGTGATCGTGATATCCTTGTCGCGCTTGGAGCGCAATTTTTCAAAATCTTTGTCCTCAAAAATGACGTATTTGCCGTCTTCGTATTCGTAGCCTTTGACGAGGTCCTCCTGTTTGACCTCCTTGCCGCCGCAGTCCTCGCACGTCTTCCAATACCGCACGCGGCTCATCGTCTTCCTGTCGATGAGATGAAAGCCGACGTCATGCCTGCGGACGCCGGGATAGAGCGCAACGGGGATATAGACGAGGCCGAAGCTGATACTGCCCTTAAAACGAGATGCCATAGACGCAGTATGCGCCGTTTTGCCAGTACGATACGTCAATCGCGGCGCACAAAGTGCGGAAAGCGGACAAATCGCACGCCCTGCGCGTCGCTCCGCCAAAGGCGGACGGCGAGATAGGCGGCGACGCCCACCGCGATCAATACGGTCAAGACGATGGTCGCGGGATTCCAGATGTCCCAAAAATCGCCCGTCCCAAATGCGGGAACGACCAGGCCGCAGAAGTTATATACGGCATGGATGAGCGCGCAGAGCCAGACGTTCGCCCCCTCGAACAGCAGGACGCACAGCATCGCGCCGATCAAAAAGGAATACCCCACCTGTGCGATCGCGGCGAGACCGTCGGTAAAAATATTGAGGAAGTGGGCGAGCCCGAAGAGGCACGCAGCGAGCAAGACGGCCTCAAACCTCCCCCGCTTCCCCGCGCCGAAATGTTGCAGAAGCAGCGGGAAGACGATCCCGCGGAAGGCCGTCTCTTCAAACGCCGCTACGGCGAGGCATTCGAGCGCAAGCAGCAAAATTTCCTCCCGCAGCCAATCGACGCCCGCCGTCCCCCAAAGCAGCGCCAAGACGGGGAGATTGTTGACGGCGACCAGCATGCCCGCAAGACAGGGCAAGACGAGGCGTTTTCCGCCGCGCAACGACAGGCTTTCGCTCAAACCGAGGTGCACAGCCGCGATCAAGAAGCATCCCGCATACACCGTCCGGGAGAGCGTCATGCCCATGAGCTCGGCCCGCGTCCCCGCGCCGAAGAGCGCGCCGAGCGGAACGCAGGGGAGCCCCGCCAAGCCGATGACGAAGAGGAGGGTGATGAAGGCCGTCTCCATGGGCCGTTTTCGCAAAAAACGCAATTGCATGATTTCATTATACCGCACGCCGCCGAAAAAGTAAAGCGGCGGGCCGCGATTGAAGCCGCGATCCCTTGACTTTTCGGCCGCCGTCTGCTACAATGAAATACGGAGGCAAATATGTTTCCCGACGTCTATTTTCTCGGGCTGGATCTCTACTACTGGTGTCTGCTTCTCGGAATTGTCGCGGCGTTCGTCGTCGCGCGGATCTATGCCGACCGCTTGCAAGTCCCCGTAAAACTCCAGAACCTCGTCTTCATCGTGGCGTTCTTCGCCATCTTTCTCGGCTATGGGAGCGCCGTGCTCTTTCAGGCCGTCTACGACTTCGTGGAAACGGGGAGCTTTGTCTTGGGAAAAAACACGGGCGCGACGTTCTACGGCGGGCTCCTCGGCGGCGCGGCCGTCTTTTTGATCGGATATCTCCTCGTCGGGAAAAAGCTCCTCGGGAGCCTTCCCCTTACCCATGTCCGCGAGGTGACGGGCTTTGCGGCCTGTTCCGTCGCCATTGCGCACGCGATCGGCAGGGTCGGCTGTCTCATGGTCGGCTGCTGTTACGGCGTCCCATCCGACGGCCCCTTTGCGATATATCAGCCCGCCGTGGGGGCAAAGGTCGTTCCCACGCAGCTCATCGAGGCCGTCTTCCTCTTTCTGCTGTTCATCGCGCTCACCGTTCTGCTCTTTAAGACGAAGATCAGTTGCCTCGGCGTCTATCTCTCCGTATACGGCGTATTCCGCTTCATCCTCGAATTTTGGCGCGGAGATGACCGCGGCGCGTTTATCGGCGCGCTTTCCCCCTCGCAATTCTGGGCGATCGCGCTCTTTCTCGCGGGCGTCGCCGTCATCCTGCTCTTCGCGCTGAAAGAGAAAAAGAAGCGCTGAAAATTTTACAATCGTCATTCCACAATACGAAAAACGGAGGTACCATGTCCAAGATCACCCCCATCCGAAAGGCGGCAGGCGACATATCCGAAGGCATCCTCGCGGGGATCCTCATTTCGCTCGGAGGCGCGGTTTTTCTCGCCTGCGTCCAGCCCGAGACGCCCTATTCCCGCTATATCGGCGCCTTTCTCTTTTCCCTCGCCCTCATCTGCATCTGCATCCGCGGCTATGCGCTCTATACCGGCAAGATCGGCCTCCTCTTCGATCGCCATAAAAAGGACGACGTCTCCCTCCTGCTGCTCTGCCTCTTGGGCAATGCCGCGGGGACCGTCGTCTGCGGGGCCGTGATCGGTTGGATGATGCCCGCGCTCCGCGAAACGGCAAATACGCTGTGCACCGCCAAGCTCGCGCAGGGCTACGGATTCGGCTTCCTTCGGGCGATCTTCTGCGGCATGCTCGTCTATCTGTCGGTCGACGTCTACCAAAACCACGGCCATTCGGTCATCGGCATCGTGTTCTGCATCCCCGCCTTCATCCTCAGCGGCTATGAACACTCCATCGCCGACATCTTCTATTTCGCCACGGCCGGCATCGTCGCGGGCGACGCCTTTTTGTATCTCGTCATGATCCTTCTCGGGAACTCCGTCGGTGGACTCATCATCCCCGCGCTGCGCATGGTGCGGCCGAAGCCCGAGCCCGTCGATACCGCCAACGCCAAGCCCGCAGAAAAAATCGTACCAAACGAAGACGCCAAGCCCGCCGAGGGCACCGCGTCCGACGAGAGATCCGCAGAAGAAACCGAACCGGACGGGGGCACACAATCACTGTAAAGAGTACGAAAAAGCAAAATCGGACGGCCGTATCTCTCGGCCGCCCGATTTTTTTCTTGGATCCGCTCGGAAATGCGCGCCGCGCACTCCGATCACTTTGTAATCCGGTTCATCATATCGACGATATCCTGTACCGTCTTAAGGGTCTCCACTTCGCCTTCGGGAAGCGTGATGCCGTATTCGTCCTCGAGCGCCATGATGAGCTCCACGACGTCGAGGGAATCGGCGCCGAGGTCTTTGACGACCTCCGATTCCGGTTTGATGGAATCTACGGGCACGTTGAGTTGCTCCGCGAGCATCTTACATACTTTTTCAAACATATTAACCTCCGGGGCGCATTCATACGAGGCGCCTTGCTTTCTTCCATTTTACCGCATTTTCCCAAAGTTGTCAATACTTTTATGAAAAAACACAGCCGGGGCCGCGCGGTTCATCGGCCGCCGAAGATCTCCCCCAGCGCCGTATGCCAAACTTCCGCGCGATACCTTGGATTGGCGGGAGATGTCGAGGGCATTTTTTTCGTCATGGGAAGCGCCTCGGGCGCCCGTTCGGCAAGCAGCGCATACGCTTTGCTCCCGTTGCAGAGAACGCGTTCGATGGGGGCATGTCCGAGAACCATAGCGAGGTCAACGACATGCTCCCCCTTGATTTTGTCATCGGCCGAGCCGACGATCTCGCAAGAGTCGATCATATCCCAAAGGGCCACACCATGTCCGAGAAGGAGGCTGCGTTTTCCCTCGATCGTGGCGGGAAGTTCCTCTCCGAAAAACGCGGAGAGCATGCGCCAAAACCTGTTTTGCGGATTTCCGTAGTAAAACCCCTCCGCACGGCTCTTCACCGAGGGGAAACTGCCCAAGATCAGCACGCGGCTGTTCTCATCGAAGACGGGCGCAAACCCCGCATACCGCTCAGTCATGAAGGGTGACGGGCTTTTTGAGATTGCCCACGGAGGCCGTCGCCGCCCGTCCGAAATCCAACCCCGCGGCAATGGCGTCGAGCACGTCGGCGCGCCGAAGCGAGGAGATCTCCTCCATGCGTTTTTCGAAATCGTAGACCTCGTTCTGATAGAGGAGCGTCCTGCCGTAGAGGAGCATCTGCGAGGAGGTGTTTTCCTGCGAGAAAATGCTGCTCGATTTGAGCTGCTCGCGGCCGCGCGCAAATTCGTCCTCCGTGACGCCCTCGCGCTTGAACGCGTCGAGGACCTCGATGACGGCCGCCGCCGCGTCTTCCGTCTTCTTGGGATTGACGGCGGCATACACCGTGACGAGCCCCGTCTCGGCGTAGTGCGAGGTATAGGAATAGACGGAATAGGCGAGGCCGAGCTCCTCGCGCACCCGCTTAAAGAGGCGCGAACTGAGCCCGCCGCCCAAAATCGCGTTCATGACCTGCACCGCGGGGAGCATCTTGTCTTCGCGGCAGAGGGACGGGAAGGCAAACGCGAAGTGCGCCTGCTCGATGGGCTTGAATTTGAAGACGTTGCCCTCCGACCACGTCACGTCCTTCGGACGGGGCGCAAAGGGCACGCAGGCCAACCCGCCGAAGTAGCGTTCGGCAAGGGCCATGGCCTCCTCCACGGCGATATTCCCTGCAAACGAGATGACGATGTTGCCCGGGCAATACCACGCGCGCTTATAGGCGAAGAGGTCCTCCCGCGTGAAGCGGGCAACGTTCTCCGCCGGGCCGAGGATGTTTCTGCCGTAATTCTTTTTCCCAAACGCCGCCTGCGAGAGCAGATCGATGCAGAGGTCCTCGGGAGAATCCTCGTCCATATTGATCTCCTCCAGCACGACCCCCTTCTCCCGCTTCATCTCCTCCTCCGGGAAATCGGCGTTCAGGAAGAGATCGGCGAGGAGGGCAAACGCTTCGGCCGTGTGGTCGGTCGTCGCCTTGGCATAGAAGCACGTCATATCCTTGCCCGTAAAGGCGTTGACCTGCGCGCCGAGCGCGTCGAACGCGTCGGAGATCTCAAAGGCCGTGCGCGAAGGCGTCCCCTTGAACTGCATGTGTTCGATGAAGTGCGAGATGCCGTCTTCGGCGTCGGTCTCATAGGCCGCGCCGACGCCCACGAGGATGCCCATCGTGACGGAAAGCAACCCCTCCATCTGTTTTACGATGACGCGCGTGCCGTTTGATAATGTTCTTGTCTTGATCATATCCTTCCTCTTTTATGTAGTTTATCCGAGATTTTCGCTCACCGTCACGGTGCGAAGCCCCCGTTCCCGATACGATTTGAGAATGCGCGGAAGCGCCTCGACGGTATGCGCCATGGGGTGCATCAACACGAAGTCGCCGCCGCCCACATCCTCCGTAGCACGGCGGAAACAGAGGTCTGCGTCCTTATCCCGCCAATCGACGGTATCCTTGCTCCAAAGAATCGTTCTGAGCGACAGGCGCTCGGCCGCCTCGACCGCGGCGTCGTTATAGGCCCCCGAGGGCGGCGCGAAGAGCGTGACCGGCTTGCCCAAAACCAAATTGAGAAACTCCACGCTCGCCCCGATCTCCTTGAGATTGCCGTCGAGATCGAGCGCGTCGTGGGCGCGGTGAAAATAGCCGTGCGACCCGATCTCGTGCCCCTTTTCCGCGATCTTGCGCACACAGGCCACGTTGTCGTCCGCCCAGCATCCGCCGAGAAAAAAGGTCGCGACGGCGCCGTACTCCTCTAAGATCCCGAGCATGCGCTCGACCTCCTCGGTCCCCCAATAGACGTTGATCATCAGCGAGACGCCGTCGGAAGAATTGCCGCGGCGGCAGACCCTGTCTTCCAGCCCCGCCGCGGGGCCCGCGGACGGCAGAAAGCAAACGGCGGCGACGACGACGAGAATGAGCGAAAGGGCGCAGTTGGTCAGAATGGCGATGGCGCGAGAAGAGAGCTTTTTCAACAGTTTACCTCAAACAAACGGGAATTATCACCCCATTGTATTGTTTGAGTCCGAGAAATATGCCTCCCCGCCGCTATTTCAGGGTGACGATGGTCACGCCGCTCTCGCCCTCGCCGTATTTTCCGAGGCGGAATCCCTCGACCCGTGCATGCTTTTTGAGCAGCGCATGGACGGCGGCGCGCAGTTTGCCCGTACCCATGCCGTGGACGACGCGCACTTCGGGGCAGTTTGCGAGCACGGCCGCGTCGAGAAATTTTTCGAGCTCGGGCTCCATCTCGGAGACCGTCAGCCCGATGACGTTGATCTCGGGGCGGAAGTCGGCGCGGGAGGCGACGTCGCGGGAGACGGTAACCGTTTCCTTCTTCTTTGCGCCGCCCGAGGCCGCGTAGAGATCGTCCAGTTTCACACGCACTTTGAGCGCGCCCGTCTGCACTTCCGCCGTGCCCTTGTTCTTGTTGACGGAAAGCACGACGCCCTCCGCATTCATGCTCCCGACGCGCACGCCGTCCCCCGCTTTGAGGCGGTCGGGATCGACGGGTTGAGCGCGTATCGGAGCCTCTTCCTCGGACATGGGTACCTTGTTTATCGCGTTCTTCAAGGTTCGGGCGCGAATGAGATCGCTCTCGGAGACGACCTCCTGTCGGAAGATCTTCTCGATCTCTTCGAGCAATTCTTCGGCCTCCGCCGTGCGCTCCGATACGATGCGGCGCGCCTCGGCCTTCGCCGTAAGCAAAAATTTCTCCCGCTCTTTCCGGAATTTTTCCTCGTCCTCGGAGAGCGACGCCAAACGGGTCTCCCACTGTTTTTTGAGCGATTCCGTCTCCTCGAGGACGCGTTCGGTCTTCACGCGGCTCTCCTCGGCGGCCCGAAGCGTCTTTTCAAATGCCCGCGCGCCGTCCGAAAGGTGGCTCCGCGCTTCCTCGACGGTCTCCGCGGGGAGGCCCAGCCGCGTACAGATGGCAAGGGCGTTGGAGAAGCCCGGCGCGCCCATTTTGAGGCGATAGAGCGGGCGGAAATCTTCGGCGTCAAACTCCATGCTGCCGTTTTCCAGCCCCGCCGTCTCGTAGGCGTATTCCTTGAGCGAGGCATAGTGGGTGGTCACGATGCCGCGGCAACCCTTTTTGAGCAGCGACGAAAGAATGGCCCGCGCGATGGCCTGCCCCTCCTCGGGATCGGTGCCGCCGCCCGGTTCGTCGATGAGTACGAAGTCGTTCTCCCCCGCCTCTTCGAGAATGTGTTTGAGGTTGACGATGTGCGATGAGAACGTCGAGAGGTTTTCCTCGATGGACTGGCTGTCGCCCAAATCGCAAAAGACCTCGCCCGCGGCGACGCGCGTCCCCTCGGCCGCCGGAACGAACAGGCCGCAGTCGGCCATGAGGCAGAAGAGCCCGCACATTTTGAGCGTGACCGTCTTGCCGCCCGTGTTGGCGCCGCTGATCACGAGAAAGCGGCAGTCCTTGCCCACCGCCACGGAGACGGGCACCGCTTTTCCCCGCTCCAGCAGGGGATGGCGGCCCCGGATGATATCGATTTCGCCGCGGAAGTTGACGGCAGGCCGCACGCCCTTCACATGGTAGCCGTATTCGGCGCGCGCGAAGAACATATCGGCCTCCGTCACGAGCTCCGAAGAAAGTTCGAGTGCGGCGCGCAACTTCCCGATCCTGCGCGAAAGGTCCTTGAGGATGCGCTCCTCTTCCTCCTTTTCGTCGAGCGTGAGCCCCTTGAGTTCGTTGTTCATCTCGAGGACTTCCTCGGGTTCGATGAAGACGGTCGCTCCGCTCTGGGAACGGTCGTGCACAAAGCCGCGGATGCTGCGCTTATATTCCGCCTTGACGGGAATGACATAGCGGTCGCTGCGGACGGTGACGATACCCTCCTGCAAGTATTTTTTTTCGTCGCCCGTGAGGTATTGCGCGAGGCGGACGCGGATGCGTTCCCCGAGCGCGCGGATCTCCCGCCGCAGCTCGAAGAGACGGTCGCTGGCGTCGTCGGCGATGGCGTCCTCCGAGACGATCTTGTCGCCGATCTCCTGCTCGAGGCGGCGGTCGAAGACGAGGCGGGCGGTCAGCTCCCTGAAGAGCGAGATGCCGTCGTCGGCGAGCGCGTTGACGCCGTCATAGAGCACGCGGGCGGAGCGGAGGATGCGGGCGCAGTCCAAAAGTTCGGCGCAGGAGAGCGTCGCACCCTTTTCGGCGCGCTCGAGCATGTCGCCGCGGGGCGGAAAATATTCCACCCGTCCGACCCCGAGCGTAAAGAGCAGCCTCGTGGCCTCCTCCGTCATGGAGAGGAGCCGCTGGACTTCCGCGGGCACATGCGTCGGCGCAAAGGCCGCAAGGCGGGCTTTGCTCTCGTCGAGCACGGCGTATGACGCGGCCGCCGCGAGAATTTTATCGAGTTCGAGTTGTTGTTCGCTGCGTTTCATAGCATACTCCTCCCCGCATGCCCCTTGGTCGTATTTTGGGACCGCACGGGCGCGGCGCTTTGGTCCGTAAGGCGGGAACACAGCCCCCCGTCCGTCCGAAGCGTTGCGCAGTTGTAGACCTCAAATCGGCACCCCATGTCTGAGATGCGGTATCTGAGAAGGGGGAAAACGCGCCCGTCCTCATCGGTCATGCGATAGAATTTCCGCCTGTCGCAGGACGCGCACGTCCTTTCGAACGGACAGTAAATGAGGTCCATGACGCGGATGTCGCCGTCCGTGAGCGCAAACGCGCCGGACACGGCAAGCGCGTCTTGCTCGGCCGTGGAGATCTCGTCGGAGAGCGCAAAATACTGCGCAAATTCCGGAATCGCACCCACCGAAATGCGGTTGGTGAGATGGAATCCGGTGCCCGCGAAGAGGCGGACGCCGTATTTCTTCGCAAGCGCAATGCCGTAGTAGCCGTCGGTATAGACGCCGTCGAACTCCCGGATGCGATCCCGCAGAGCCGCCTCGTCCGCCGCGGTGAGGAAGGGCGGGAGATAGAGATAGACTTCGCCCGCGGGTACCATGTCCGAGGGACGCTTGAAATTTTGATAGTCGCGCGGCTTATAGATGAAGAGATCCGCCCGCTGCGGCTCGTCGGAAATGACGGCGGTCATGCGACCCTTGACGGGATTCGGAGCGCCGATTTCGCGCTTGACTTCGGCGAGCGGCGGACGCGCGGGACAGAGCGTGCGGAGGAGCGCCGCGTAAAAATCCCTCCGGAAGGCGTTGAGCGCCGACTTGGGGAGAAAGACGCCGTCCGTCACGACCTCGCAACAGACTTCGAGCGGCAGCCCGTCCGTCTTTTGGAAGCAGGCGGCGAGATCGTCCGCCGCAAGCGGCGCGGTTTGAGCGCGGGCGAGCGGAACGTCGCCCCGAAAACGGAGCTCCGCGCATTGCGCGACGGGCGGCTCCCCCGCCAGAAAAGTCAACTTCAGCGAGAGTTTGCGGAATTTTACGGGCACAAGCGCGGCGGCATTGGAGGCGACCGAGGTCGTCAGCCGCACTTCGTCCCCCTCCGCAAGAGTTTCCCGCGACAGTACGGCATAGCCGTCTGCCGTCTTTTCGCCGAACACGGCCCCGCCGACTTCCCGTCCGCTGCGCAAGATCTTGAGGCCGTCGCCGCCGTCCGCTTGATAGTTTGTACGGCAAACGGGCACCCCATGTCTGAAAGTGACCGCTCCGATCCTCTCGCCGATGTGCCCCTGCACGCCGCGGGAGAGGAAGTCCTTTTTCTGCCCGAAGCCAAGGCCCCGCGTGTAGTCGCCGCGGTTATAGGCGCGCCGCAGCATTTCGAACGCCGCGTCGCTCGGCTTGCCGTCTAAAAGCGCGCGGTAGTATTTGACGGCCGCCGCCACATACTCGGGCCGCCGCATACGTCCCTCGATTTTGAGCGAGGTGACGCCCGCGTCCGCAAGTTTTCCGATCTCCGGCCCCACGCAGAGGTCGGAGGTCGAGAGCGCATAGGCGAGCGGTTCATACCCCGCCCGGTCGATGGAATAGCGCTTGCGGCAGGGCTGCTTACACCGGCCGCGGTTGCCGCTGTTGTTCCCCGCGAAAGACGAAAGGTAGCACTGCCCGGAAAACGCGGTGCAGAGCGCGCCTTGCACGAACGCCTCCGTCTCGATGACCTTCGAGATGGCACCCATGTCTGCGATCGGGGTCTCTCGGGCGAGGACCACGCGGGAAAATCCAAAATCCTTGGCGAGCGAAGCGCCGAATACATTGCAGCATCCCGCCTGCGTGGAGAGATGCAGCGTCATCTCAGGATAGCAAGCCTTGAGCTCTCGCCCGAGAAAAATATCCTGGATGAGCAGGGCGTCGGCGCCCGCGTTCCAGACGCGCCGCGCGGACGTGAAAAAATCGTCAAGTTCCCTGTCCTTGACGAGCGTATTCAGGGCGACGTAGACCTTCGCGCCGAGAAGGTGCGCAAGCCGCACGGTCCGGACGAGGGCATCCTCGTCGAAATTTTCGGCCTCGCTCCTCGCGGAGAAACTCTTGAGCCCCAAATAGACGGCGTCCGCGCCCGCGGTGAGCGCGGCGACTGCCGATTGTTCCCCCCCGGCGGGGGCAAGAAGTTCGATGTCCACTTATCTTCCTATCGTGCGTTGGATGAGTTCCTGTGCCGCGTCGTACCCCATGAGTTTGAGGCGGTGATTGCGCGCCGCGACCTCGATCAAAATGGCAAGATTTCTGCCCGGGCTCACGGGGACGGTGAGCTTGGGGACCCGGATGCCCAAGATGTCTTCGAATCCGCCCTCGCCGCCGATGCGGTCGTATTCCTTCCCCTGTTTCCAGTGCTCGAGCTCCATGACGAGCTCCACTTCCTTCTCCGTCAAGATGGATCCCGAGCCGTACATGTTCTTGACGTTGATGATGCCGATGCCCCTGAGCTCCATGAAATAGCGGATGCGCTCGGGCGCGGTGCCGACGAGTTCACTCTCCACCTTGCGGATGAGCACGGAGTCGTCCGCCACGAGCCTGTGCCCGCGCTTGATGAGCTCCATGGCCGTCTCGCTCTTGCCGACGCCCGAGCTCCCCGTGAGCAGGATGCCCGCGCCGAAGACGTCCATGAGTACGCCGTGCACCGTCGTCTTGGGCGCCAAAAGGCGGGAGAGATAGGCGCACAGATCGGCCATGACCTGCGTCGTGACCTTGCCGGTCCGAAAGATGGGCGTACCCGAGGCGCGCGCACACTCTAAAAATTCGGGAAGAATGGGCAGGTCGCGGGTAAAGATGACGCAGGGCACGTCGCCGTAGGAAAAGAGCTTGGCGATGCGCGCGGTGCGCTCTTCGGGCTCGAAGGAACGCAAATACTCGTGTTCGGTGAGGCCGACCAGCATGATACGCTGCGTATCGTAGGCCGTGAAAAAGCCCGCAAGGCGAAGGCCGGGCCGATCGACGCTGACGCTCGTCAGCGTGAGAATGCCCCGCCCCGCATAGATGAGCTCGAGCCCGAGGTCGGACGCGAATTTGTCGAGCATGACCGACTCGTGCGGCAGAATGATCTCGTTCATACTTTCTCCCCCATTGCGTATTTCTCGATGGCATAGGCGACGCCGTCCTCCTCGAACGAAGGCACAACGGTCGCGATCGCTTTGAGCGCGGGAACCGCGTTTTCGACGGCAAACTTCCCGCCCGCCGCCATGACCATGGGAATGTCGTTCTCCTGATCGCCGATGGCCGCAATCGCTTGCCGCGGGATCCCGTAGGCCTCCGCAAGAAACGCGATGGCCGCGGCCTTCGTCTGCCCCTTCGGCATGACCTCGACGAGCCACTCCGAAGAACAGGCCACGGCGTATTTTTCGCCGAATTTTTCCGTGAGGAGCGCGAGGACATCCGCCCGCTCTTCCGGCGTCTGCATCGCCAGCACTTTGACCACTCGCAGGTGATCGGAGGCCACCATGTCCGAAAGAAGGCCGTTCGGAACGGTCCCCTTTACGCCGCAAACGCGCTCATATGCGGCGAGAAGCGCGTCATCTTTGTTGGCGAAGAGCTTGCCTTCGACATAGATGTGAATGTGCAAATTTTTCTCTTCCATGAAGCGGATGACTTCGAGCGCCTCGGACGTCTCGAACGCGCAATCGCGGAGCAGTTTGCCCGACGCGATGTCGGCGATCTGCGCCCCTTGAAAGGCGACGACGTAGCCGTCTCTGAGGCCCAAGTCTTCGAGCCGCGGCAGAATGGAAGTGAGCATGCGGCCCGTGCAGACGGCAAAAATGCCGCCCGCGGCCCGATATTTTTCGATGGCGTCTCTGTTTTTCTGCGAGACGGTGCCGTCGGAACGGACGAGCGTGCCGTCGAAATCGGAGACGAATAGACGATAATTCAAGTTCATAGCTGTTCGAAATGGCGGAGGATGCGGCCCGCGAGCTCCCTGCCGATGCCGGGCGTCGCCGCGAGTTCGTCTTCGCGCGCGCGCATGATCTTGTCGATGGTGCCGAACTTCTCCATGAGCGCCGCCTTCTTCTGCTTTCCCACCCCCTCGATCTCATCGAGAACGGAGGCAAGATTGCGCTTGGAATGCAGATTGCGAAAGTAGGTGATGGCAAAGCGGTGCGCCTCGTCGCGGATGCGCTGCAACATTTTGAGCGCATAGTCGCGCCGGTCGAGGCGGACGGGCACATCGGCATGCAGGGTATAGATCTCCTCCTCCTGCTTTGCGAGGGCGATGAGGTCGATATCTTCGACGCCGAGTTCGCGGAAGATGGCCGCAACGGCCGTGAGCTGCCCCCTGCCGCCGTCGAGTACGATGAGCTGCGGCCGCGGGAAGCGTTCCTCATCATCGGTGCCGAGTTTGGAGAGCCTGCGCTTCAACACCTCGGCGAGCGAGGCGAAGTCGTTGGCCCCCTCCACCGTCTTGATGCGGAAGCGGCGGTATTGATATTTGTCCGCTTCTCCGTCGGTGAAGACGACCATGCTCCCCACTTTATCCACGCCCGAGATGTTGGAAATATCGTAGCACTCCATGCGCTTGGGATAGCGGGCGAGGGCCAAAAGTTCCTTGAGACGGGCGCACGCGTGCGTCGTCATGTCGTCTTTATGGGCGATCGCAGAGATGGACTTTTCGAGGTATTCGGCCGCATTGCGGGTACCCATGTCCAAAAGCTCCCGCTTCACGCCCAATTTCGGGCGCGTGATCTCCACCCCGCGGCCCTCCTTCTGTTTGCAGTACGCGACAAAGAGATCGTCGTCGAACGGCTCCTCTAAGATGAGCTCGTGCGGAATGGGCTTGCCCTCGTAGTATTGCGTCAGAAAACTCGTGAAGGACTCCGCCCGTTCCCCCGCGCCTTCGTCGAGGGAGAAGTTCAGAGAGCCCTGCATGACCCCGCGCCGCGTCACCAGCAACGAGACGACCGCATACAGGCCGTTGGAGGCATACGCCCAGATGTCGGCGTCGACGTCCTTCGGCATCGACGTGATCCGCCGCTCGCCGAGCTTTTGGAGCATCTTGATCTTTTCGCGGTAGTCGAGCGCAAGTTCAAATTCCTCGTTCTCCGCGAAGGCCGCCATCTTCTCTTCGAGCAGACGTTCGGCCTCCTCGTAGTCCCCGCCCAAAAAGGCGAGCACTTTCTCGACGCGGGCGGCGTATTCTTCCCTTGTGATGAGGTGCGCGCAGGGCGCGAAGCACCGCCCGAGATGGTGGTTGAGACAGGGCCGCGCCGCCTTCTCCGTGATGCGGGTATTGCAGGTGCGGATGTGATACACCTTGGCCGCGACGTCGACGATCTCCTTGCAACTGATCCCGCCCATGAACGGCCCGAAGTATTTGCCGTCCCTTTTGACCTTTCGGGTGACGGAAATGCGGGGAAACTCCTCGCGCGTGTGCACCTTGATGTAGGGATACGTCTTGTCGTCCTTTAAGAGGATGTTGTATTTGGGTTTATACTTCTTGATGAGGGTATTTTCGAGGGCGAGGGCGTCCACTTCGGTGGGCACGACGATGTAGGAAAAATCGGCGATGCACTCCACCATGGCCTGCACCTTATAGGGCTTCTCGGAGGCATGGAAATACTGCCGCACGCGGTTTTTGAGGACGCGCGCCTTGCCCACATAGATGACCGTCCCATCCGCGTCGAGCATGATGTAGACGCCGGGAGAATCGGGCAGCAGTTTGAGTTTTTCCCGCACGACCTCATTCATATCTCTATTATACACAAATTTCCATATTTTTCAAGGGAAATTCATAGAATTTTTCCCGCGCGGCGCCGCGTTTCCGAAAAAAGCCCCGCGCTTCCCGCGAGGATAGTATGACGGAAACAGTATGACGAAACGGTGTGGCGGGAAGACAAAGGCGCCGCCGAACGCAAAGCGTTCGGCGGCGCCCGCATGCAGCCGCGTCAATATCCCAAAAATTCCACGCCCTTGAGCAGAACATCGTTGACGATCTCATCGAAAAGGGAGTAGAAAATGATCTTTCCGTGGCGGTCGGTGCGTACCATGCCCGCATCCTTCAGGAAGCGGAGCTGGTGCGAGACGGTCGTCTGGTTGATCCCCAACACCCGTGAAATATCGGTGACGCACATCTCGGAGATCGCGAGCGCGGAGAGGATGCGAAGCCGCGTATGGTCCGCAAAGATGGAGAAAAATCGGACGAGCGAATCGAGCAGTTCTCCGTCCGGGACATAGCCCTCGATCAATCCCTGCGTGCGGCGATCCAAAAGTAACGTTTCCATAGCTTCCTCCTTTTGGGAAAGTATAGCATATGGTGTCACGCGCATACGCGCAAGTGTTGGCGCTCCGTGTCGATTCTCCGCGAAAGCCGATCCGACGCTACCATGTCTCGATCCGCCGACCCCCGCCTCGGACATGGGGCCCGCACTCCATGTTAAGAGCTACGAGTTACAAGAGCAGTTCGGCCTCGTAGCCCGCCTCTTGCACCGCGGCGACGAGCGCCTGCGGCGACGCCGTTCCCCAGACTTCGGCCGTGCCCTTTTCAAGGCTGACCTCGGCTTTTTCCACACCCTCCTGCTTTTGAAGGGCCTCCGTGACGTGTCGCACGCAATGCGCGCACATCATTCCCGTGACTTTCAAAGTTGTCTTCATTGCAATATCTCCTTCTATTTTGTTTTCTTCTTTCATTTTGTTTTCTTCGTCTTTTCCGACCTCCGCGCGCTCTGCGCCGACGCCTTCAATTTCTTGTATTTCAGGTACCTGTACCGCGGACATGGTATGCCCATTTTTCGTCTCGAACCGCGTCAGACGGAGCGCGTTGGTCACCACGAACAGAGAGGAAAGGCTCATCGCGGCCGCCGCGATCATGGGATTTAAGGTAAGCCCCGCCCACGCGAACGCGCCCGCCGCGAGCGGGATCCCGATGCAGTTGTAGAAAAATGCCCAGAAGAGGTTCTGTTTGATGATGCGCATCGTCTTTCTCGCAAGTCTGAGGGCGCGCGGCAGCACGCCGAGGTCCCCATTCACGAGTACCGCGTCGGCGCTCTCGATCGCGACGTCCGTGCCGTTGCCCATGGCGATGCCGACGTCCGCCTCCTTCAAGGCGGGGGCGTCGTTGATGCCGTCCCCCACCATGGCGACGTAGGGATTTGCCCGCTTGGCCGTGTGGAGTTCCCGCTTCGCCCGTTCGCCTTGCTCGCGCGCACGGCGCACATATTCGAGCTTTTCCTCGGGAAGGAGCTCGGCGCACACGCAGGCGTCCCAATCGGGGAAGCCCGCCTCGCGCGCGATGACCCGTGCCACGGCGGCGTTGTCCCCCGTGAGCATGACGGGGACACATCCGAGGGAAAGGAGCTCCTTCACCGCCGCGCGGCTCCCCGTCTTGAGGGTGTCGGCGAGGCCGAACATGGCGAGCACCTTTTTTTCATCCGCGAGAAAGAGCACCGTCTTGCCCTCCGAAGTCAGCGCAAGAAACCGCTCGAGCTGTGCCTCGAACTTCACGCCCTTGGTCTGCATGAGGGTTTCGTTGCCGAGAAAATAGGGTTTTCCGTCCACCGTCCCCACGGCGCCCTGCCGCGGAATGTAGGCGACATCTTCCGCTTCATATCCCTCTCCGCAGTAGTCCACGATGCACTGCGCGAGCGGATGATTGAGCTTTTTTTCCACCCCATATGCGATTTTCTTCGCCGCTTCGTCCCCCTCGAAGTACACGACCTCGGGCCTGCCCTCCGTGATCGTCGCCGTCTTGTCGAGGAAAGCTTCCCTCACCGTGGCCATCTTCTGCAGGGCCTCCGCGTTCTTATAGAGGATGCCGAGGGAAGCGCCGCGGCCCGTCGCCGCCATGATGGCAACGGGCGTCGCGAGCCCCAGCGCGCAGGGACAGGAGATGACGATGACGCTCACCGCGAAATTGAAGGCACGGGCGGCGTCGCGCGTGCAACAGATCCAAATGACGAAGGTGAGGACGGCGACGGCGAGCACGGCGGGGACGAACACGGCCGAGATCTTATCCGCAAGTTTCTGGATGGGCGCCTTGGACGCCCCGGCCTCCCGCACCATGCGAATGATGCCCGCGAGCATGGTGTCCTCCCCCACGTTCTCCGCGCGGACTTTGAGATATCCGCTCGAGACGATGGAGGCGCTCGTCACCCTTTCGCCCGCAGTGCGCTCCACCGGAAGGCTCTCGCCCGTCACGGCGGAGGCGTCGACGAAGGCATGCCCCGCCTCGATGGGCCCGTCGACCGCGATGCTCTCGCCCTGTTTTACGATCACGAGATCGCCGACTTCCACTTCGGAGAGCGGCACGGAAAATACGTTTCCGCCGCGCTCCACCGTCACGGTCGCCGGCGCAAGCGCCTTGAGTTTTTCGATCTCCCGCCCGGTCTTCTTCTTGCTCCTGTCCTCCAGCCACTTGCCGAGGCAGACGAGCGTGACGATCATCGCCGCAGATTCAAAGAACAGGGAATGCGACATGGGGTCGACAATTGCGATCACCGTGCTGTACCCGTAGGAGACGGCGGCGCCGAGCGTGACGAGCGTATCCATGTTCGGGACGCGCTTCCAAGCGGCGCGGATCCCGCTCACGAAAAACGCATAGTTGACCGCGAGGATCGCAAGCGTGATCCCCATCTGGAGTCCATGATTGAGCCAACCGTGCGGAACGGGCAGGCCGACCATGTGCCCCATCGCGAGATACATCTCGGGAAGGAGCAAGACGGCGGAGATCAGGAATCGGACGAAGAGCGTGAGCCGCTTCTTGGCCGTCTCGGGCGTCTTTCCGTAATCGAACGCCCCGTAGCCGAGCGCCGCGACGGACGCCTTGATCGCCTCGTCCGAAACGCGCGCCTCGTCGTATTCCACGTCCATGCACTCCCCCATGAGGGAGACCGCGCAGGCTTCGACGCCGTCGAGCCGTTTGACCGTGCGCTCGATGCCCGCCGCGCATGCGGCGCAGCTCATCCCGCGCACTGCATATTTTTTCTTCACCATTGCCGCGCCTCTATTGGAACTTCCGGAACAGTTCGACGACCTCGTCGATCACGTCGAGGTTGCCCGCGCGGACGTTCTCGACAAGACAACTGTGCATGTGTCCCTCCAGCACCGCGCCCGCCACGCTCTTGACCGCCTTGTCGACGGCGGCAAGCTGCGTGAGCACGTCGTCGCAATACCGGTCCTCCTCCACCATCTTCTTGATGCCGTTCAGTTGGCCGATGATGCGGTTGAGCCGCGACGCGAGCGCATGCTTCTCCTCCGCGCTGCGCGGCGTCGCCTTCTGTTTACATTGACATTCCATACTGTCCTCCAATACCCATTGGGGTATTTATAGTATACCCACTTGGGTATGTGTTTGTCAAGCGTTTGGGCAAAAAAATTTTGGAAATTTTTCAAATCGCCGGCGGCGCCGCGGAGATTCCTGCTCAACCGTCTCGAATCCCAAAAGATCATCTACAACGGCGGACAACAACCGCCGAATTATTTCGAAATTCGTCGAAATATGGAAAATCTCGGCAAAATTTCGAAAATCTCAGCCTTTTTCGCCGAATTTCTTTCGTTATTTCGATTTTTATCGAAATAATTGCGGAGGACGGAGATTGCGCGGCGCATGAAAAAGGGCCCCCGCTCGGAGGCCCTTGGAGCTTTCGTTCAGTTTTTATGAAAGTGTTCCTTGCCCATGTTGCAAATGGGGCAGACCCAGTCGTCGGGCAGTTCCTCAAAGGGAATTTCGCCGTCGTATTCATGGCCGCAGACGTCGCAGACCCAGCCGCTCTTCTTGGCCTTCGCCCCGCCCTTCTGCACGAACATCTCCTTGCCCACGCCGCAAATGGGGCAGACCCAATCGTCGGGCAGTTCCTCAAACGGGACGTCGCCGTCGTATTCGTAGTTGCAGATTTGGCAGACATACTTCGGGGCCTCTTCCTCCTCCGAGGCCTTTGCACTGTAAGTCGGCGCGTTGGCGCTCGTCTTCCCCTTCAAGACCTCGTGATAATAGGCGTAGGTCATGGGCTTGCCCTTGCGAAGCGTGTCGCAGTCAAACACCTCACCCAAAAACACGGTGTGCGTCGACGTCTCCCACTTTTCCAAAACTTTGCAGGACATAAATGCGATCGCGTCGTTCAAGACGGGCAGTTTTCCGCGGACGGCATAGTCCACGCCCGCGAACTTATCGGTATCGCGCGACGACATGAACCCGAAGCGGCCGATGAGTTTGGGATCGGAATCCTCCGCGAGCACGCATATCGCAAAATACCCCGTATCTTCGATGCATTGGTGCGTGTGATTTTTCTTGTTCACGCTGACGGCGACCGTCGCGGGCGACGACGTGATCTGCATCGTGCTGTTTGCAACGCAGCCGACGGGGCGGCCTTCGTCCCAAGTCGTGCAGATATAGACGCCGTAGGAGAGTTTGAAAAGTGCGGTTTCGTTCATTGTGATCCTCCCAATCTGCATATCCGATTACGAAAAAGGCGGACTGATGTCCGCCTTTGTATCGTATTTTGTTACTTCTTTTCCGTTTCCTGAGCGACGACTTCTTTCCCGTCGTAATAGCCGCAATTCTTGCAGACTCTGTGCGCGACTTTCAACTCATGGCAATGCGGGCACTCGACCAGCGTCGGCGCCGTAGCCTTGTAGTTCGCGAAGCGCTTTGCCGTTCTGCTCTTCGACTGTTTTCTCTTAGGGACCGCCATATTACCACCTCTCTCTCGAATTTTTGATCAAATTTCGCCGTCCGGTCCGCCGCAGGTCCCGCAGAGGAGCCGCGAAGGAAGCGCAAACAGGAGCGCGTCGCGGAGGAGCTCGGAAAGCTCGACCGTATGTTGATAGCCATACGTCTCGCCGTCGCCCTCGCCGACCTCGAACAGGCCGAAGACATCTCCCTCGATCACCTGTTCCGCAGGCGCCAAACACCGCGAACATGCGCCCTTTAGGGCAAACGTCAATTTCCCCGAAACCTCCACCGCATCGTCTTCGAAGATGCGGAAACGGAGCTCCGCATGGACGGGGGACGAAAACGATACAAAGGGGATGTCCAACAGCGCGCCGTCGGGCTCATAGGAAAAATCCAGCGCCCCCTCGTATGTTTTTTTCGCCAAAAGGCTTCTGACGTCGATTACGGGAATCATTGACTTTACGATTATAGGATATTTATGCGCGATTGTCAACCGATTTTCGCGCCGTTTTTCACAATTTGCGAAAAATCAAAGGAGCGCGGCCGTTTCACGGGCGATCACGAGCTCTTCGTTGGTCGGAATGACGAGGATCTTCACGCGGGATCCGGCCGCCGAAACATCGTGGATGGCGCCGTCGTTTTTGAAGTTGTTCTTCTTCTCGTCGAGCTGAATGCCGAACGCCTCCAGCCCCTCGACGACGGCGGCGCGGACGTCGGGCGTATTTTCGCCGATGCCCGCCGTGAAGACGATGCAGTCCAGCCCGCCGAGCGCGGCCATGTAAGCGCCCAAATACTTCTTGCAGCCGTAGGCGAACATATCGAGCGCGAGACGGGCCCTGTCGTTGCCCGCCGCCTTGGCGGCAGCGAGATCGCGGAAGTCGGACGAGACGCCCGAAATGCCCAAAACGCCGCTCTTTTTATTGAGATAGGTGAGGCCCTCCGAGAGGTCCATCCCCTTCTTGCGGAAGATGAACTCGGCGGCCGCATAGTCGATGTCGCCGCTACGCGTCCCCATGGGCACGCCGGCAAGCGGCGTGAAGCCCATCGACGTATCGATGCACTTGCCGCCCTTCACCGCGGAAATCGAGGAGCCGTTGCCGAGGTGGCAGGTGACGATTTTGAGATCGCGGATGTCCTTCCCGAGGTATTTCGCCGCCTCGCTCGAAACATACTTATGCGAGGTGCCGTGTGCGCCGTATCTGCGGACATGGTATGCCTTGTAATCGTCATAGTCGATGGCGTACATATAGGCGTAGTCGGGCATGGTGGCGTGGAACGAGGTGTCGAAGACGAGCGCCATCTTCTTTCCCGGCATGACGGCGCGGCAGGCGTTCACGCCCAAAATGGCCGCGGGGTTGTGGAGCGGCGCGAGCTCGGCGATCTCCTCCATCGTCTGCATGACTTGATCGTCGACGAGGGTCGTCTTCTTGAACGCCTCGCCGGAGGCGACGACGCGGTGGCCGACGGCGTCGATCTCATCCATCGAAGCGATGACGCCCGCCTCTTTATCGACGAGTTCCTTGAGGACGAGGGAGATGGCGTCGGTGTGATTGGGAAGCTCGTGCTCGATCTCGAACGTCTTCCCGTGCGCCTTGTGGGTGAGCTTGCCGCCGGGAATGCCGATGCGTTCGCACCCGCCCTTGGCGAGCACTTCCTCCGTCTCCATGTCGATGAGTTGGTATTTGAGCGAGGAACTCCCCGCATTGATGACAAGAATTTTCATGGTTTACCTCGAATGCATGTTCTCTGCAACGCCTTACTCGGCCTGCAACGCCGTGATGGCGACCGCGCAGACGATATCCGCCGCCTTGCAGCCGCGGGAAAGATCGTTGAGCGGCTTCGCAAAGCCCTGGCAGATGGGGCCGATGGCCTGGAATCCGCCGAGACGTTCGGCGATCTTATAGCCGATGTTGCCCGACTGCAGATCGGGGAAGATGAGCACGTTGGCGTGTCCCGCGACTTTGGAGCCGGGCGCCTTGAGCGCGGCCACTTCGGGAACGAGCGCGGCGTCGAACTGCAGCTCGCCGTCGAGCAGGAGGTCGGGCGCCTTTTCCTTGGCGATCCGCGTCGCTTCCTGCACGTTGGTCACGAGATCGTGCTTCGCGCTGCCCTTCGTGGAAAACGAGAGCATGGCGATACGGGGCTCGAGGCCCGCGATCTCTTTGGCGCTCTTGGCCGTCGCGATGGCGCAGTCGGCAAGGCCTTCGGCCGTATAGGTGGGATTGAGCCCGCAGTCGGCAAAGATGAGCATCTTGTCTTCGCAATATTGGTTGCCCGACTTGGGCGCGACCATGAGATTGAAGCTGGAGACCGCCGCAACGCCGGGCGCCGTCTTGATGATCTGAAGCCCGGGGCGGAGCGTGTTCGCCGTGGAGTGGCAGGCGCCCGAGACAAGCCCGTCGACGTCGCCCGCTTTGAGCATGAGCGCACCGAAGAACGTCGCGTCCTTGGCCTGTTCCTTGGCCTGTTCCTCGGTCATGCCCTTGGCCTTTCTGAGTTCATAGAGCAGGTTGGCGTACTCTTCGAGCTTGGGCGACGCCGCGGGTTCGATGATCTCGATGCCCGTGAGGTCGACGCCGGGGTTTTTGGCATGGATCTCTTCGGCATTGCCGAGCAGTACGATCTGCGCGATCCCCTCCTCGACGCATGCGGCGGCCGCCTCGACGACGCGCGGATCCTCCCCTTCGCAGAGCACGATCTTCTTCTGCTTGGCCGCGGCCTTTTTCTTGATCGTCTCGACGACCGTGCCCATCTCGTTGAGTTTTCTTCCCAATCCCTTGAATGTTTGCTTGATATCCATTTTTTCACTCCGTTTCCCTTTATTTTTCCGACGCAATCGTGTATAATGGAGATACGTTGGAAATCTTTCCCATTTATTATACACCAACTTTCGGCGGTTGTAAAGTCAAGGCGGAGAAAAAACCATGAAAATTTGCGCAGTCATCACAGAATATAACCCTTTCCATAACGGCCACGCCTACCAACTCGCGCAGATGCGCGCCCTGAGCGGATGCGAGAAACTGCTCTGCATCATGAGCGGCAACTTCACCCAGCGCGGCGACATGGCCGTCTTCGACAAGTATACGCGGGCACGGCATGCCGTCGAAAACGGCGCCGACGCCGTCATCGAACTGCCGACGGCCTTCGCCGTCGCGCCCGCCCAACTCTTCGCGCGCGGCGCCGTGCACATCCTCTCCGCCATTCCGAGCGTCTCCGTGCTCGCGTTCGGCTGCGAGAGCGGCACCGCAGAGGACTTCCTCGCCGCGGCGAACGCCTCGCTCCGCGAGGACAAGGCGTTCAAGACCGCCCTCAAGGAAAACATGAAGGACGGCACCTCCTACGTCAAGGCCCGCACCGACGCCCTCCTCGCCCTCAACCGCGACATCGACGAGAGCCTCTTCCTCTCCCCCAACAACCTGCTCGGGACGGAGTATTGCTGTGCGCTCCTCGCGGAAAAATCGGCGATCGCGCCGCTGCCCATCCCCCGCGTCGGCGCGGGATATCTCGACGGGACGCTGCGGGGAAATTTCTCCTCCGCGACGGCGCTCCGAAGCGCGCTCGGCGACAGTTCGTTTAAGACGCGCCGCGCACTCAAGACCAATTTGCCCCCTACCGTGTACGAGGATGTGCGTTCGTATTCGCCCACGGCATACAAAGAGGCCGCGCTCTGCGCCCTGCTTTCGGCGCCCTCGGAACAGATCGCGCGGTGCCCCGACTGCGCGGAGGGGCTGGAAAACCGTTTGAAGATCATGGCGCGCGCCAACCCCACATACGACGAGGCCGTCGAAAAGGTCGTCTCCAAGCGGTATACCCGCGCGCGCGTCAAGCGCATCTTCGCGCAGAATTTTTTGGGGCTCTCCCTGAAGGACGTCAGGAGCTATCTCGAAGTTCCCCTCTACTGCCGCACGCTGGCGGTCAAAAAGGAGGGCGCCGACGACCTGCTCTCCGCGCTCGCGGAGGCCAATCCCGTCGTCCGCAAGAGCGATTCGTTCGCGCTCAAAAAGGAGGCGCTCGCCTGCTTCGAACGCGACCTCGCCGCAAAGGAACTCTCCGACGTCTTGCGCGGCGTCCGCACTCCCGAATACGAGACGCTCTTTCTGTGACCCATGTCCGCCGCAGGCACGCACGCACGCGGACAAACCGCACGAAGCAAAACGAAGATAAAAACTCGGGGACGCGCAGAGCGCCCCCGAGTTTTTTACGGTGTTTTTACGGTTATTATGCTTTTTTACGGTGTTTCGGCGTTTTTACGGCATCAGCCGACGAACTCCGTGCCGGACATGGTCGAGATGCCGTTCATGAACATGGCCGTGCTGATGTTGCCGGAATCGCTGTCGTGTCCCATGCAGGTGATCGTGAATCCCGACTTGTTCTGATCGTCGAGCCATGTGGGACGGACGACGCCGTAATACTTGCTCTGGCCCGCCGCGGAGAGCATGGGCACCTCGCCCAACTTGGTGAAATTGATGACGATGTAGCCCGCGCCGTACATCTTCCAGTTGCCGATCTCGGTCTCGCCGAATTTGATCTTGCCGTCCTCCGTGAGCACGACTTCGACGGACTTCTTCATCGCGTCGTCGTTGGCGAGCGCAACGAGCTTGAAGCGGCCGCCGTCGGTATAGGCGAGCAGCTCCTGCTTCGTGACGGTGCGGTCGATCTCCCCGCCGTAACGGTTGGGATTGATGACGATGTCGCCCATCGAGTTGAGATAGTATTGGTGGGTCTGCGAAATGAAGTAATCGGTGGTCGGGAAATCGGTGGAACGGGTGATGTACGCCGCGATATCCAGCCCCGTCGAGGACGTGAAGAGATCGTTGTGGCCGGGGCAAATGACGTCGTAATTGGAATCGACGGTATCCGTCCAGCCGAAGCGGCCCGTATATTTGTTGCCGCTGTTATCGGAAGAGCCAACGCCCGCGTTGTATACGATGCCGTCCGATTCTGCCGTGCCGTTCACGGGACGGTAGACGCCCCAAACGCTCTCCGACCTGCCGCCCCACATCTGATAGGCGTCGGCAAGCGGATTGAAGGAGTGCATGGAGTAGTAATACGTCTTGGCGTCGGCGAGCACGGTCTCGTTTTCGTCCGTGATGACGACGTTGTCGTGGCGGGCGATGACGGGCGCCTCCATGTTGCGCAGAGAGATGAGCGTGCCGTAGAACTTGCTCTTGACGACGTCGCCGCGCAAAAAGCCCATGTATTCGCTCTCGGCCTCGGCCTCATAATCGCGCACCTGTTCCACGGTGAGGAAGCTGTTGGCGTTCTTATAGAACCCGTCCTTGCGCAGCCCCGTCTTGGGATTGAGTTCGAGCATCCAGTTGCCCGTTCCGAAGGAGCCGTAGGCCATATACATCTTGCCGTCGGCCGAGTAGATGATCTGCGGGTCGATGGAGTTGACGTCGATCGTGCCCGCGCTACCGCTGGGAATGGCCGACTGCATGAGTACGCCCTTGTAGCGGAAGGATTCCGCTTGCATCGTATCCGAATAGAAGAGCACGATGCAGGCCTTGGAATAATCGTTGTGACGTTGATTGGAGACGGCGCAGGTATACAGCCAATAGCCGCCGCCGTAGGCGGGCACGATGTCGGGCGCCCACCACTGGATGGAGCTGTTGTCCTCCTCTTCCCATGCGGCGATGGCGCGCATCGAGGTCTTCTGCGACATGGTCTTGCCCACGTAGTCCCAATGGATGAGGTCTGTGGAGCGGTGGATCTCGTTGCCGAAATTCCAGCCCGTCGAGCAGATGTAGTAGACCGTCTTGCCGTCTTCGACCGTCTCGAGAATGGACGGATCGTGCGTGGCGCCGAGATATTTGCTCGCCTGCGTATAGTCGCCCTTGCCCTTATTGCTGTATTGATGCTTGGGATTGGTGACGTAAGCGGGCACCACTTCGACGGTGAACGTCTTCTTGCCGACGGTAAAGACGGCCTTCCCCGTGCTCTTGGCCGTCACGACGCCGTCCGCATAGTCCACCACGGTGCCGTTTGCGACTTCCGCGCCCGAGGCGTCGTATTCGACGCGCGACGAAGCGTCCTTGAGCGCATACTTGGTATCGGCTTCCGCGATGGCGATGTTGTCATCGGGAAGATTGTCGTAGCAGATGCGCGCGCCGACGATCTCCGTCATATCCGTCGTTTCGTCCTTCGAGCAGGCGGCAAACGTCGCGAGCGAGGACACGGTGAGAAGCGCCCCCATCGCGAGTGCAACAAATGTCTTTCCCCTATTCATAGCTTTCCTCCTTGAATTTGTTATATCTTAACATATTTTCGCGGACATTGCAAGAGCTTGCAAAGATTTTTCGAAAAATTTACCGCACGGAAAACGCCGTCCCTTGCGGGGCGGCGCTTTCCTGAGAGAATATGAAAAAATCTGGAGAGTAATCGCGTTTGCTGT
Source organism: uncultured Clostridia bacterium (assembly GCA_947627565.1). Lineage (GTDB taxonomy): Bacteria > Bacillota > Clostridia > Christensenellales > Borkfalkiaceae > Gallimonas. Next base: position 26,263 of record CANQWO010000007.1, on the reverse strand, counting down.
TGATGGCTCTATCTTACCGAACCATCGTGATAGTTCTGTGAACGCAAGATTAAAATCCCATAAAACATCGCCGCGCGGAAAAAATCCTCAAAAATACTTCTGCGCGATGGCATAGGCGACGCGGATGCCGTCGGCCGCCGCCGACATGATCCCGCCCGCGTAGCCGCATCCCTCTCCGCAGGGATAGACGCCCGCGATCCCCGCCGCCTGCAGATCGTCGCCGCGCAGGATGCGGACGGGAGAACTCGTGCGCGATTCCACACCCGTGAGCACGGCGTCATACGCCGCAAAGCCCTCGAGTTTGCCGTTCATATCGAGAATGCCCGTCCGAAGGCTCTCCGTGAGTGCAGGCGGAAGATAGGCCTCGACGGGCGCAAATGCCGTCCCGCGGGCATAGGTGGGGCGCACCTCCCCGAAATAGTAGCTCTCCTTCCCGACGAGAAAGTCCCCGACGAGCTGGACGGGCGCACGGTATCCCCCGCCCGCCGCCGCAAACGCCGCGCGCTCCATCTTCCGCTGGAATGCGACGCCCGCGAGCGGATGGTCGCTCCCGAAGTCCTCCCGCTTCACCTGCACGACCAACGCGGCGTTGGCATTGACGCCGTCCCGCGCAAATTCGCTCATCCCGTTGGTGACGACGCCGCCCTCCTCCGAAGCCGAGGGGATCACGACGCCGCCCGGGCACATGCAGAAGGAGAAGACCGACCGCTCCGCCGCGTGGGAGACGAGCTTGTAGTCCGCAGGCGGGAGAGCCGCGTACCCCGCGCCGTACTGCGCCTTTCCGATGGCCGCCTGCAAATGCTCGATCCGCACGCCCGCCGCAAATTCCTTCTGTTCCATGCGCATACCCTTTCCGAGCAGGACTTCGAACGTATCGCGGGCGCTATGGCCGACGGCGAGCACCAGCGCGTCGGCCTCCTCCCGCACGCCGTTGAGAAATACGGCCGTCAATTTCCCGTTCTTGACTTCATAATCGGTGAGCGCGGTCCCGAAGCGCACCTCGCCGCCCTGCTCCAAAATATAGGCGCGGATATTGGCGACGACCTTTCTGAGATTGCTGCTCCCGACGTGCGGCTTCCCCAGGTAGCCGACCTCCTCCGGCGCGCCGAAGCGCACAAAGAGGTCGAGGATCTCCCGGTTCAGCGGGCTGTTGGTCTGGGTGTTCAGCTTGCCGTCGGAAAACGCGCCCGCGCCCCCTTCGCCGAACTGGACGTTGGACGACGGATCGAGCACGCCCGTCCTTTGGAATGCGGCGACGTCTTCGGCGCGCCGCTCCACCGGACGGCCCCGTTCCACGACGATGGGACGGATCCCGTGAAAGAGCAGCCGCAACGCGCAAAACAGCCCCGCCGGACCCGCTCCCGCGATGTATACCTTGGGCATGGGTGCCACAATTTGCGTATAGACGGGCTTGGGGATCTCTTCGTTGCGCGACGAACACTCGACGCTGTAGACCCATTTGATATCCGATTTATCGCGGGCGTCGAGGGACTTTTTGAGGATGCGGAAATATCTTACGGGCGCGTGCAGCCGCTTCTCGCACAGCTTGCGGAGCGCGGCCTGTTTTTCGTAGGGACGCAGTGTGAGCGTGAGTTTCATCATTGCATGCCCTCCGCCGCCGCGGCGGCCGACGCGAAGGCCCATTGCAGATTGTATCCCCCGCATTCGCCGTCCACATTGAGGATCTCCCCGGCGAAAAAGAGCCCCTGCCGCAGTGTGCTCTGCAAATTTTCATCGGTCTCCGAGAGCGGGATCCCGCCCTTCGTGACCTGCGCATTGGCAAACCCGAAGTCCCCCGTTACGGGCAGACGAAAGTCCTTGAGCGCGAAGAGAATATCCTTTTCCCTATATAAATAGCGCCCGAGCCCGTTGGGAACGACGCCGAGGAGCTTGTCCGCCCCCGTGCCGTGGGCAAGGGCGGCCTTGATGCGGTCCTCGCCGACGTCGGGCAGAAAATCGACGCAGAGTTCGTCGCCCGCGCGGGCATACGACGAGGCGCGGAATACGGCGTCCCCCGAAACGCCGCCGTCGACGAAGAGGAGATCGCCCCGCGTTTCATAGACGCGCTCTGCCCCCCGCAACACGGCGAGACGGACGTCCGTGCGGATGCCTTTCAGCCCCTTGACGCGCGCGGGATCGGTTCTGAGGCGGACGAGCGCGGGCGAAAGCGGCGTGACGCTGTGGCCGAATCCGCCTGCAAGGCGATAGGCCGCGCCGTCGGTGCCGAAGTGCTCCGAAGCCCGTCCTCCCGCGCACAGCAATACCCTGTCCGCGGACATGCTTCCCCCGTTCCATGTCAACTCGAAATGATTTTTGTAAGAAAGCGACGTGACGAAGGCGTTGTATACGACCCTAACGCCCAGTCTTTCGAGCTCCCTGCGGAAGAGATCGGTGACGGCGGACGCCATGCGCCCCGCGGGATAGACCCGTCCCTCTTCGTCGGGCAAAAAGATCCCGCCCATGGATTCGAGAAAGGCGATCGTCCGGTCGCTCGGACAGCGCGCAAGGATGCGGCCGACCTTTTCGAGGTCGTCCGAAAAATAGTGCTCCGCGCCGAGACGGATGTTCGTGACGTTTCCCTGTCCGTTCCCGGAGGCCGAAAGTTTGCGGCCGAGCCGTTCGCCGCGCTCGAGCACGGTCACGCCGCAGCCCGCGCGCGCAAGGATCACCGAGGCGGCAAGGCCCGCGGCGCCCCCGCCGATAACAGAAATTTTTTGCATATTTTTATCTTATCGCAATCAAAAAAATTTGTCAATGGATTGACAGGCGCGTTTTTTTGTGTTATACTATGAAAAAACGGAGATGAAATTCACTATGTTGTCTAATCTTCTTATCGACTTCAAGAGTCTCATTGAAGAGAATCTCTACCTCGTGATCGTTCTCGGCGTCATCGCCCTGCTCATCATTGCCCTTCTCATCGTCATGATCGTATTGCAGGTCAAGGCGAAGAAGATCCTCAAGGCACAAAAGGCACAGCAGGCCGCCGAAGCGGAGCCCGCCGAAGAATTTGCCGAGGAACCCGAAACGGCCGCGCCCGTCGAAGTCTCTGAGACGGAGCCCGTCTCCGAAGAGGAACCCCTTCCCACGCCCGCTCCCGCTGAAGAAGCGCCCGCAGAGGAACCCGCAGAGGAGCCCCTCCCCGCGCCCGCTCCCGCCGAGGAAGCGCCCGCAGAGGAGCCCGCAGAGGAACCTCTTCCCGCTCCCGCACCCGCGGCAAAGGCGCCCGCAGAACCGGCGACGCCCGCACCGCTTCCCGCCGCTTCCGAAGAGGATCCGGAGGACGATTTTGCACTTGAGGAAGAAGATCAGGAGGAAAAAAATATGAAAAACGAAAATCAAAACGCGCCGAAGACCCGTTCGCCCTACGTTTTCAAGCCCGCCAAAGCGGAAGAAAAGCCCGCCGAACCCGTTGCTCCCGCAAAATCGGGCGCCAACGGCAAGTGGGTCATCACCAAGGACAACCGCGGCCGCTATGGCTTCGAGCTCTTTGCTTCCAACGGCGAAATGATGCTCGAGAGCGGCACGCCCTATGCCACCCTGGCCAGCGCAAAGTCCGGGATCAAGACCTATCAGGACAACATCGCGGCCGGTCGCCTCGAGATCAACGAGACGAAGAACGGCACGTTCTTTGTGCAGGTCCTGAATGCGCGCGGCGGTCTGCTCGCGACGAGCGCCGACTACAAGACCAAGTCCGCTTGCTCCAGCGCAGCCGATTCCATCAAGCGTTGGGCGCAGACGACGGTCATCGAAGAAGCTCCCGACGAAGAATAATTCGTTTCATGCAAAGAGCGGCGAATCGGTTGGTATCCATAGAGATTTTATAACATAAGCGGTTTGGCGGTTTGTCAAACCGCTTTTATGTGTCGCACAAGTGAGCAGATTTTAGCTTTGAGAGGAAACAGGACATTTTCGACGAAACAAATATGCCAAAGAGCATCCGGGGAGCACAAAGCATGATAGAAGTAAAAGAACTGACGAAGATATACAAAAGCCGCAAAAGCGGAAATTGCACAGCCCTCGATCACATAAGTTTTACTTTGCCCGACAAGGGCTTTGTTTTTGTTATCGGTAAGAGCGGTAGCGGCAAGACGACGCTCTTGTCCCTCCTCGGCGGACTGGACACGATAACCTCGGGCGAGATCATCGAAAACGGCAGACATATCGACAAATTCAAGCTCAAGGAGCAGGTCTATTACCGCAACTCGACGATCGGCTTTATCTTTCAGGACTTTCATTTGATAGACGACCTCACCATATTACGAGAATATCAAGTTCGCATTGGAGCTTCAAGGCGAAAACGACGGGGAAAAAGTCAAAAAAGCGCTTTCCGACACCGACCTTGCCGACTACGAAAATCGCTATCCAAAGGAGCTTTCGGGCGGACAAAAACAGCGTGTGGCGATCGCCCGCGCGCTTGTAAAGCAGCCCTCCATCATTCTCGCAGACGAGCCGACAGGCAACCTCGACAGCAAGACGACGGCGCAGATCCTCGGCCTTCTCAAAGAGCTATCAAAGGAAAAACTTGTGGTCATCGTGTCGCACAATCTCTCGGACGCGGAGCATTATGCAGACGAGATCTTGGAATTATCCGACGGCAAGATCCTGCGGCATTTGAAGAGAAACGAGAATTTCGACGAACGCCTCCGCGTGGAAAAGGATGCGCTGATCATTCCGTATGGCGAAAAATTGACCGATGAAAATTTGAGCAGCGTCAATTCCGAGCTGCCGAACGTTGCCATAAGATCCGTAAGACAAGACAGCGACAGATTTTTACCGTATGAAAATACGAAAGAGCGTGCCCCGAAAACCGAAACGGCTCCGCTTGAGAAAAAGCACTTGAAATTCAAACACACGGCAAAACTTTCGGCAAAATTTGCGCGGCACAGTTTGATTCGGACGTGCATCTATTCTGCGATCTTTGCCGCAGTGTTGGTCGTTTTGGGGCTCTCTCAGCTCATTATGAACTTCAACGGCGGCGAAGTCGTCGTAAGCGAAATGGCAAAGCGCAACCTCTCCTGCGACTCTTTCATGAAGGACGACAACGATACCTACGACAGCGTGGATACCACCCGTCTCGTGGACGTGGAGGCAAACGATCTTCAAAAATTTTACGACGCGGGCTACGAGGGAAAAGTTTATCCGCTCATTAACTATGCGCTATTTAATTTGGGGAGTAATGTCTGTGTAAGCCAACAACGCTTATTGACGCAAATAAATCCGTATGATGTCAAGGAAAGCGTCGGAGTGCTTGTAACCGAAGAAAGTTTTATCGAGGAACGATTCGGTAAGCTGGAATATGTCGCTTTATCCGATGAACCCAAAGATTACGGCATATACATAACGGATTTCTTTGCCGACGCTTGTATGGCAAATCATCCGGATGTCAATACAAGCTATGAATATTTTCTCGGAAGAACCAACCAATATACGGGATATTGCTACGGATATATCAACGGTATTATCAAGACAGGATATAAGGAGCAATATAAGGAAATTTTCGATAAACTTATCGATCCGAATATATCAAAAGAGGAACTTGAAAAACTTGCTCAAACGGACAAGTGTCTTGCATTTTATGACGGTATTAACCAATTTCTGAATGTTGCATACTCATTCAACCCCGATTTTGCGTATTCAGCAGTAAATTCAAAGGTCAGGCAATTTGTAAGCTCGGGCATCAGTTTGTTTGAAAAAGACGGCATAAAACATGAATACAACAACTCATGGTTTTCATCGGCAGATTTACAAAATACCACTACACTTAATGACAATGAAATACTTATAAACTATGACGTCTACAATGAGATATTCGGCAGCAATTATACTTCGCAAAACATGAAAGAATTCGTTCCGCATGAAGTGAAATTAACTTATTATTTGGCATGCGACCAAAACAGATCGCAGAAAAAATATGAAACGACGCTCAAAATCGTTGCGCTGACCAATCAATACTGCAAATTCAATGTTGCCGACAACGTTTTCGAATCTTTTCGTAAAATAGAGATGTTCACCTTCGGCTACTACTTCGAGAATACTGCGCAGGAAGAACTTCTCTTCAATACGGCAAACGAACTCGGCTTCATCCCCAATTCGTCGATCGCAAGTTCCATTACGACCATGGCCAAGGCGGTAAAGGTGTTCAGCGATTTCTTCGTAATCATCTTTGTAGTGCTGTGCGCGGCGCTCCTGCTCCTTATGGTGCAGTTCGAACTGAAAAACATTCGCGACAAGATGCGCGATATCGGTATCATGAAGGCGCTGGGGGCAAGGGATATCGACCTCATCGTCATTTTCGGTTTTCAGGTACTTGTTGCGGGGCTTGCCATGGTTGTGCTATATATCATAGGCTCGTTTGTGTTCATCGGGCTTGCCAACAAAGTTCTTGTGCTGTCCCTCAACGAGCTTGCAAAGAATACAATGGTGATGGATTTATCATTCCTCTTCGTCAAGTGGAAATACATTTGGCAAAACTGCGTATTGGCATGCATCATCATGATCGCGTCCTTCCTTGTGCCCATGTTCCGGCTGAGATTTATCAAGCCGACAAACGTCATAAAAGCAAAAGAATAAGCCAACGATTGCCATATCACAAATTCAAACGGAAACTGCTGCCGCAAGCGAATAACTTCGCCTGCGGCAGCAGTTCTTTTTCTCTGCAATGAAATTTTTGTGAGACCCTATGGAATACGGGCGCGGCAGATCAGAACCGGATGGTGCGGGCGCGCATGATCTCGGCGAAGACTTCCGCGAGCGCGTCGGTATCCGCTTCCTCGACATGCCCCGCGTTCACGAGCTCCGTAACGGCGGGATCGATGGGAATGCGGGCTACGCACGGGAGATGATACGCGGTCTTGAGCGCCTCCGCCTTGCTCTTGCCGAAGACTTCGATCTCTTTTCCGCAGTCGGGACAGACGAGATAGCTCATGTTTTCGACCAGCCCCAAGACGGGCACATCCAGCATCTTCGCCATCCCCATCGCCTTCTTGACGATGAGCTCCACGAGGTCCTGCGGCGTCGTGACGACCACAACGCCCGAGAGCGGAATGCTCTGGAAGACGGTGAGCGGAACGTCGCCCGTCCCTGGGGGCATGTCGATGAAGAGGATATCCAGTTCATCCCAGATGACGTCCGTCCAGAATTGCAGCGTCGCCCCCGCGATGAGGGAGCCGCGCCAGACGACGGGATCGTCGTCGTGCTCCAAAAGCGCGTTCATGGAGATGAGTTTGATGCCGCTCTTGGACGTGACGGGATAAAATCCGTCCTCCGCGCCCTCGGCGCGCGCCGTGACGCCGAACGCCTTGGGGATCGAGGGGCCCGTGATGTCGGCGTCGAGAATGCCGACTTTGAGCCCCATCGCCCGCGCGCGGACGGCGAGCAGCGACGTCACATACGATTTCCCGACGCCGCCCTTCCCGCTTGCGACGGCGACGACCCGCTTCACCTTCGTGCCCCTGTGCGGCGGCTTGATGAGCGACGTATTTTTGCGCGAACCGCAGCTTTCGCCGCAGGTCGAACAGTCATGCGTACAGTTTGCCATAGTTCCTCCTGAGCGGCCGAGGCCGCGTTTTCTTTCCTGTTATCTTGGACATGGTCCCCGCGTTTCATGCGAAAAGCACTATTTTCTCTGATTGAGCGCGTAATACCTGCCCCTTGCCGCCATGAGCTCCTCGTGCGAGCCCTGTTCAGCGATGCCCTTATCGGCGATGTATAGGATCCGGTCCGCCTTGCGGATGGTGGAGAGCCGATGCGCCACGATGAAGGCCGTCTTCCCCGCGAGGATGCGGTCGAGCGCCTGTTGGATGAGCAGCTCGGTCTCGGAGTCGATGGAACTCGTCGCCTCGTCGAGAATGACGATGCGGGGATCTTTCAGAACGATGCGGGCAAAGGAGATGAGCTGTTTTTCGCCCGCGGAGAGCCCCTCGCCCCGCTCGCCGAGCATGGCATGGTACCCCTCGGGGAAGCGCGCCGCCACGCGTTCGCAGCAGATCGCCTCCGCCGCCGCGATGCATGCTTCGTCGCTCGCGCCCTCGGTGCCGTAGCGGATATTGTCGAGAATGGTGCCCTTGAAGATGAACGGCTCCTGCATGAGGACGCCGATCTCCCGCCGCAGATCGTGGAGCTTGGCGTCGCGCACATCCACGCCGTCCACCGTCACGCTCCCCTGCTGTACATCGTAAAAGCGGGTGAGGAGATTGATGACCGTGGTCTTTCCCGCGCCGGTCGGGCCGACGAGCGCGATCTTCTCCCCCGGCGAGACGTGCAGAGAAAACCCTTCGAGGACGTTGACGCCCTCGTCGTAGCCGAACGTGACGTCGCGATACTCCACTTCGCCGCGGATGTGCGCGAGGGGCACGGCGTCCTCTTTGTCGTGGATGGTGACGGGCGCGTCAATGGTCTCATAGATGCGCTCGAGGTTGGCCGAGACCTGCGAAAACTGCTGCATGACGGCGGCAAGCTGGAGGAGCGGTTCGGCGCAGAGGTTGACGTAGAGCAAAAACGCGATGACCGTGCCCGCGATCGCCGTGTCGCCCGCAAAGGAGAGCGCCAACGCGACGGCGTACATGGCAATGATCCCCGCGTTCCAGAAAAATTCGGAAACGGGCGCATTGAGCTCGTTGCGGCGCACGATCCGCATCCACGTCGAGGCGCTGTCCTCCTGAAGATCGCGGTAGATGACGCGGTTATACGCCGAACGGTTATACGTCTTGATGACCTTTTCGCCCATGATGGATTCGACGATAAAGGCGTTGCGGTTGGAATTTTTGGCGCGGTGCTTGCGGAAGAGCGCCCGGACGGCCCGCTTGATGGTGAAGACGCACAGCGTCATCGGAACGATCGCGGCATAGACGATGGCCGTGAGCAGCGGGCTCATGCACAGCATGAATACGGTCGCGACGAGCAGCTTCAGGATATCAACGATGAAATTCAGAAGATAATCGGTGAAGAAATCGGCGAGTTCGTTGATGTATTCCGTCACGCGGATGGAGATCTTCCCGGCGGGACGGGTATCGTAATATTCAAACGGAAGCGCCTGAAGATGTTCGAAGATCTCCCGGCGAAGATCGCGGATGATGCCGTGGCCCAAGGTGCCCATGATGAGGCGGTGGAAGTAGGGAAGCACGGCCGTGAGCACGCCGCATACGCCCAATCCGACGAGCAGTAAGACGAGTTTCTGCGTCCTTCCCTCGGACATGGGTATGACGTCGTTGACCACCGTGCGGATCAGCACGGGAGGAAGGAGGGCCACGACCGAGGAGGCCGCAAGCAGCAGAAGCGCGATCAGAAAGAGTTTTTTCTTGGGCAGGATGCGGGAGAGAATGCGGCGGAGATACTTGATATCCACCTTGTCCGCCGTCACGACTTCATCCATGTAATAGGTATTGCGCTTCATCACAGTTCCCCCTTTCCGTAAGAGGAATCGTCGAGCTGGTTGTCGCTCGTCTGCAAGTTCCAGACGGCCGCAAACGCGCCGCCCAAGCGGATGAGCTCCTCCGCCGTCCCCCGTTCGATGATCTCGCCGTCGCGGAGATAGAGGATCTCGTCGCAGTCCATGACGGAGGAGACGCGGTGCGCCGCGATGAAGAGCGTCTTTTCGGGGCACTCCTGTTTGAGCGAGGCCAGCACGCGCTTCTCCGTGGCCATATCGAGGGCGGACGAGGCGTCGTCGAGAATGAGGACGGGCGCGCCCTTGATGACGGCGCGCGCGATGGAAATGCGCTGTTTCTGGCCGCCCGAGAGCCCGATGCCGCGCTCGCCGACGATGGTGCTATAGCCGTCTTCGAGTTTTTCGATGAAGCGGTCCGCCTGCGCGATCCGCGCCGCCTCAAAGACTTCCTCCTCCGAACAATCCTCGGGCCGAGCAAAGGCGATGTTGGCGTCAACGGTATTGGAAAAGAGGAAGACGTCCTGGAAGACATAGCCGTATTCGGCGCGGACCGCCTCGAGCGGGTAGTCCGCAAGCGGCTTTCCGTCGATGGTGACAGCCCCGTCCGTCACGTCGAAGATGCGGGAGAGACACTTCAAAAGCGCCGATTTGCCGCTGCCCGTTCCCCCCATGATGCCCACTTTTTTGCCGTAGGGCACGTCGAGGTCGATGTGTTTCAAGACGGATTTCTCCCCCAGCGTGAGGCTGACATTCTCGAGCCGGATGTGCGGCGCGGGGCTCGCCGTGAACGCGGAGGGACAATCCGGAATGGCGCTCTCCTCGGTGAGGAATTTTTTGAGCCGCCCGCCCGAGACGAGCTGGTTCTGCATCATGAAGCACGACCGCGAAATCTGCGTGATGTGCGAGATGATCTTGGTGACGTAGGTCGCGGCCGCAGTCAAGGAACCGATGAGAAGATTGCCCGAGAGCACGAGCAGCACCGAGATGATGACGGTGCCGACGTACCCCACCTGCTGAAATCCCATGAACAGGGAATTGTATTTGGCGGTGAGGCGCACTTCCTTGACGGAGAGATCGTAGACCCGATCGTTGCAGCCGTCGAACTTCTCCATCTCCTTCCCCTCCGCGGAAAACGAGCGCACGATGCGCACGGCGTCGATGTTTTCCTGCACGTCGAGATTGATGGCGGAATAGCCGTCGCGGATGGCGCGGAAGAGCTTGCGCGATTTGGAGAGATAGAAGACGAGCGTGACGACAAAGACGGGCGCGATGGCGAGCGGAATGATGAGCAGATAGACGTTCATCGAGGCAAGCACCGTGACGGAAACGCCGATCATGACCAGCGAATCGAAGAGGTTCATGAAGATGCGCGAATACATCTCCTTGAAGATGATGGTATCGCGGTTCATCGTCGTAAGCAGTTCGCCCATGTTGTAGCGCGCGATCGTCTCGCCGTCGAGCTCCAAAAGTTTGGCGTAGGTCTGTTCGCGGAGCGTACACTCCATCCGAAGCCCGCACCATTGGAACGTGACGTTCTTCAGATACAGGAACACGATGCGGGTCACGAAGATACAGCAGAACGCAATGGCAAGGCCGCCGAAGAGCTGCCACGACCCGGGATCCCCGGGAAGCCGCGCGACGAACGCCGAGAGCCCGCCCGTGGGCGGATTCGCGGGATCATACGCAAGAATATAGTCGATGATCGCGGCGTCCAGAAGCGGAATGGCGATATCACACAGGATCGCAATGAGGCTGAAGAGCTTGGAAAGTAGCGAAAGCGGGATGTATTTCTTCCAATACTTCAGGCCGAAACGGAACACATGCATGGATCTTTCCTCAAAACTCCCTATATTGTATCACGTTTTCTTACGGAATACAAATCATTGCAGCCCCATTCCGAAAATTTTTTCGGCTCAACCCTTCTATGACCTTCCCCCCGCCACACGGTGGTCTCCCCCTGCCATATGGGTGCCCTTCCCCGCGACGCACGCGATGTCCGCCGAAAAAACCATGCAAAAACGCTTGCAAAAATGCGGGATTTGGGGTATACTATCCTTGCTGTGATAGGTGGGGAGTTAGCGGTGCCCTGTATCTGCAATCCGCTATAGCAGAGCCGAACGCTTTTCTCGGTGTGATCCATGGGAGGCTGCACGCAGTAAGAGGTGATGATCGCAAGGTCTCATGCAACGTCCGCCCGCGAACCGTGTCAGGGTAGGGATACAGCAGCACTAAGAGGTGCCGGGCGTGTGCCATGAGGGAGCTTTGCGGGAGCTGTCTGCTGCGTTCCCGCTTCGGTGGGTCATAACAAAAAAAGCCCTCACAGTTTTTTTATGCTTTTTGGTACGAAAAACCGCCGGCCCTGCCGACGGTTTTTGTTTTTTGAATGCCACCCCCTCTCCGACGTCCCCCTTGGGCCCTCCGGATGAAGGGGGCCTTGGCGCCCCCCATCTATGGGCCTCCGCCAAAGGCGGTGAAGGGGGGAAGGAGCCCCACCTCAGTCACTTCGTGACAGCTCCTCCCCAAGGAGGTGCTCTTTCCACCCCCTCCCTCGGGAGGGGGAATCAAAGGGGGTGGGGCGCTTCTCAAAGGGTCAATCGCGGACATGGGTATGGGAAATAAGGTCAAAGATCTCTGATCTTCTGAAAAAACAAAAACCACGCTTTTTGTTTTTTCCCTCAATTTGCGCTTCGCGCTTTGAGCAGGGCGACGCCTTGGCGGCAGGGACCGCCTGCGGCCCCTTCGCGGAGGCCACCGCTCATGTCGCGCCGCCGCTCACAGCCCACCGGGCTGCTGAGCGAGGATTGCGGCCCTCCCCCCCCCTTTCGGCCTCATAAATTCGGCCACTTTCCCCCTTCGGGGGGACAGCAAGGTGGGCGTTCCCGTCTATTTCTAATAGTGTGCGCGAGCAAAACCACGCATTTTTATCCCACAAAAATACTACGTCTTTTTGCGGGAGCCCTATGCGATGCGCGTCCCAATTTGCCACGCCACCGCACGCTTATTGTCTGTAAACCGGACGACGCCTTGGCGGCAGGGACCGCCTGCGGCCCCTTCGCGGAGGCCACCGCTCATGTCGCGCCGCCGCTCACAGCCCACCGGGCTGCTGAGCGAAAATTGCGGCCCTCCACCCACGGAAATTCTTTGCCCACAATATGCCTCCCGCAGGGAGCTCCTATAAAAAGAATTTCGTGAACGATAGAAATTCGTGAACTTAAATCACTCCACGGTGATTTTTCTCGTCGTCCCGTCGCCGAACGTGACCGTGAGCGTATTCCCCTCTTGCGAGACCGTCCCAACGACGTCGTCCGCGAGTTCTGCCGCCAAAAGCGCTATCAATTCGTCAATTTTCATAATTTTCCTCCCGTTTCAGCACAATCAAGCTGAATAATATGATTATATCAGCTCGTTCATGCTTTGTCAATAAATTTTAGCACGATTGCGTTAAAATGAGGATATGGATTCCTTGACAATCAATGAACGATTAAAACTTCTTCGTACAGAAAACGGCTTGACGCAATCCGAACTCGCCGAGAAATTGAAGATCGGACAAACCACCGTATCCGGTTACGAAAAATCGCACGACCCGAATATCTACTGTCTGATCAAGTATGCGGATTTCTTCGAGTGCACGCTCGACTATCTCGCGGGCAGAGAGCAGGCCCCGCTTCCCTATGCGCTCAGCAAGCCGGAGCGGGAACTCATTCAGACCTTCCGCAAGCTCAAACCGCAGGCAAAGGAGTATGCCCTGCAAGAACTGCAAGCGCTCTCCAATTCCAAACTCAACGATTGACCAAGCCGCGGCGAATGTGCTTTTGTGACGGTCTCTTTCGGACATGGTATGCCCGTTTTTGCTCTGAGAGCATGAATCCACCCGATATGCGGGTGGTATTTCATTTTGGTTGTCAGAGAGAAAACCCCCTTCAGCCTCGCAAGGCTCGGCAGCTTCCCCCTTCGGGGGGACGCCGAAATTGGGATGCCCCACCCCCCTACCCCCTCCCTTGGGAGGGGGTAAGAGAAAAAGTGATGGGAAGTGGCAAGCTCCCCCTCGGGGGGCGCCAAAAAGGGGATGCCCCACCCCCTACCCCCTCCCAAGGGAGGGGGTAAGAGAAAAAGTGATGGGAAATGGCAAGCTCCCCCTCGGGGGCGCCATAGACCCCCTTCAGCCTCGCAAGGCTCGGCAGCTCCCCCCCCCTCGGGGGGGACGCCGAAAAGACGCGAAAAAACGGCGCCGATCAACGGCGCCGTTTTTTTGTAACCCTTTTACTTCATAAATGCGAGGAACGCCTTATAGTTGCTATAGAGGTCGGCCTTGGAAATGACCTCCCACGGCGCATGCATCGAGATGACGGGAACGCCGAGGTCCACCGTGTCGATGTTCAGGTTGGCGACAAATTTTGCGACCGTGCCGCCCCCGCCGACATCCACCTTGCCGAGTTCGGCCGTCTGCCAGAAGACGCCCCCATCCGCAAACATCTTGCGCACTTCGCCCACAAATTCGGCATTGGCGTCGTTCGAGCCGCTCTTTCCGCGTGCGCCCGTAAACTTGCACATCGCCGTCCCGCAGGAGAGCATCGCGGCGTTCATCTTCTCATAGACGCCCGGGAAATTGGGGTCGTAGGCCGCCGTGACGTCGGACGAGAGGCACTTCGAATTTGCGCGCACCTTGCGGAAATTGGCCCCGCGCGCGATGCAAATTTCCTCCATGAGGTCCTCGTAAACTTTGGACTGAATGCCCGTCGTCCCCTCGCTGCCGATCTCCTCTTTGTCGACGAGCATCGCGAGCACGGTATGCTCGGACGCGCTCTCCAAAACCGCCGTGAGCGCGGGATAGGCGCAGACGCGGTCGTCGTGGCCATAGGCGCCGATGAGGGCGCGGTCGAACCCGACGTCGCGCGCACCGTAGGCGGGAACGGCGGAGAGCTCCGCGGAGAGGAAATCCTCCTCGGTGACGCCGTATTTCTCATGGAGAATGCTGAGGACGTTGAGCTTGATCTTCTCGCCCGCCTCCTGATCGGCATAGGGAAGCCCGCCGACGAGCACGTTGAGCTGTTCGCCCTCGATGAGGTTGGCCGCCTTCCCGTTCATCTGCTCCCCGCCGAGGTGCGGCAGGAGATCGTTGATGTAGAAGACGGGATCGCCCGCGTCCTCGCCCACCCGGAGCGTGACCTTGGAGCCGTCCTTCAAGACGACCACGCCGTGCAGGGCAAGCGGAATGGCCGTCCACTGATACTTCTTGATGCCGCCGTAGTAATGCGTCTTGAGGAACGCCATGCCGCTGTCCTCATAGAGCGGATTCTGCTTAATGTCGATGCGGGGCGCGTCGATGTGGGAAGCGATGAGGCGGAAGCCGTCCTGCTCGAGATTTTTGCTCCCGACGCGGAAGACGACGACGGACTTGCCGCGGTTGACGAAATATTTTTTGTCGCCCGTTTGCAACCGATCGCCGAAATGATATTCGGTGAAGCCGCATTTTTCCGCGCGGGCGACCGCGGCCGCACAGGCCTCGCGCTCCGTCTTGGCTTCGTCGAGGAACTGTTTATAGCCCTCGGCATAGATAAACATCGCGTCGCGCTCATCCTTGCCCGCCGCTTCGAAATAGTTCTTTTTCTTATAGGCGAGCTCCTCCTGAAGGAGCTGCCCCTTGCTTTTTTCGCTCATCTCTTGACCTCTTTTTTTATTTTTTTCAATTATACCACGCTTCAAACGGAAATGCAAGGATTTTACGCGGCTTGCGACGCGGAATCTCCGCGTGTTTGACGGTCTGCGCACATGCGCCTTTCGGCATATTTGCATATCGACACCTCAACAGTGACGCATATTCGCAGACATGGGTGCCTCGTTTTTTGTCTGACCTGTTTTCAACATGAAAAAATCCCTCCCGGGCGGGGAGGGATGAATGCGCCGATCCGTGCGCGTTTACATCAGTTTTCGATAGAGCGCGACGATGTCTTCGAGGGTCGGATCCTTGGGATTGCCGGGGCGGCAGGCGTCCGCCATGGCGCTCTCGGCGAGGAACAGAACGTCCTCATCTTTGACGATCTTCTTGAGGTCGCGCGGGATCCCGACGTCTTCGGAGAGCTTGCGCACGGCGTCGCAAGCGGCCTTGCGATATTCGGCCTGCGACATGTGCTCGGTCCCCTCGACGCCCATCGCCTTTGCGATGTCCCGATATTTCTCGCCCGTCGCTTCGGCGTTGTATTCCATCACCGTGGGGAGCAGAATGGCATTGGCCACACCGTGAGGTGTATCGTAGACGGCCCCGAGCGCATGCGCCATGGAGTGAACGATGCCGAGGCCGACATTGGAGAACCCCATGCCCGCGATATATTGGCCGAGCGCCATGCCCTCGCGCCCTTCCTTCTCGCCCTTTACGGCGCCGCGCAGCGACCGCGCAATGATCTCGATGGCCTTCAAGTGGAACATATCGGTCATTTCCCACGCCGCCTTGGTGATATAGCCTTCAATGGCATGCGTGAGGGCATCCATGCCCGTGGCCGCTGTGAGCGAAGGGGGCATCGTGCTCATGAGTTCACTGTCGACAAACGCCGCGACGGGAATATCGTGCACGTCGACGCATACGAATTTGCGCTTCTTTTGGACATCGGTGATGACGTAGTTGATGGTCACCTCGGCCGCGGTGCCCGCCGTCGTCGGGACGGCGAAAATGGGCGCCGACGGACGCTTGGTGGGGGCGATGCCCTCGAGGGAACGCACGTCTGCAAATTCGGGATTGGCCGCAATGATGCCGATGGCCTTGGCCGTGTCGATGGACGAGCCGCCACCGACCGCGACAAGGCAGTCCGCTCCGCTCGCACGATAGGCTTCTACGCCCGCCTGCACGTTTTCGATCGTGGGATTGGGCTTGATCTCGGAGTAGAGTTCATACGAGATGCCGGCGCCCTCCAGAACCGCCAATACTTTCTTCGTCACGCCACAGCCAATGAGCCCGGGATCGGAACAGACGAGGGCTTTAAGTAGACCCCTGCCCTTGATCTCGCCCGCGAGTTCGTTCACACAGCCCGCGCCGTGATAACTTGTTTCGTTGAGTATTATCCTTGCCATAACTTCCTTCCTCCTTTCCTAAAATTTTACCACGATTGGCCGAAAAATACAATACTTCTTGAAAAATCCGCAAAAAATATTTCGCCCCTTCATGTGACGCCGCGCGCATGCGCCGCATATGGGCGTCGACGCACGTTCGCGGAAATCGCGGTCCCATGCGCCGCACTGCATATGCCGCCCATGTACTCAAATGCATCTGTAAAAATACGCATATGCGTTCCGATTTCAAGTCATAATCGGGTTGAAATTCGCCGCGCGACCAAAAAGAGAAGGTTCACGAAATTCTTTTTATAGAAGCTCCCTGCGGGAAGCATCATGGGCAAAGAATTTCCGTGAGGATTTAAGAAAGTGCATCTCAGAACGATTCGCCCACACCCATGTCTGCCTTCAAAGACAACAAGCGCGAAGCGCAAATTGAGGGAAAAAACAAAAAGCGTGGTTTTTGTTTTTTCAACGAAATAGGAAATCTTTGACCTCATTTCCCTGCGATCATTCCTTTGCGAAGCGCCCACCCCCTTTGATTCCCCCTCCCGAGGGAAGGGGTGGGAAGAGCGCCTCCTTGGGGAGGAGCTGTCACGAAGTGACTGAGGTGGGGCCCCTTCCTCCCTCCACCGCCTTCGGCGGAGCTTCCCCAATAAACGGGGGACGCCGAAAAAAGGATGCAAAACGAAGGGGGCATGTCCGCGATCTCCCCCTCATCGCGCGGCGTGGCGGCGCGTTCATTTTCGTCAAGC
The DNA here is from genome assembly GCA_947627565.1 of uncultured Clostridia bacterium. Lineage (GTDB taxonomy): Bacteria > Bacillota > Clostridia > Christensenellales > Borkfalkiaceae > Gallimonas. The sequence continues at coordinate 9,082 of CANQWO010000007.1, read as the reverse complement.
TCACGCCGGAATACCAAATTGAATTTTGACCGCTTGATTTCTCCGTGCGGTTGTGATATAATGGGAGCGATCAATAGGAATTTCGCGGAGGAATTATGCCGTCAAGCAAGGAATATTTGAATTTCATTTTGGAGCAGCTATCCGACTTAAAAGACATCGCCTACAGGCCCATGATGGGTGAATTTTTGATTTACTATCGCGGCAAACTTGTCGGCGGGATCTACGACGACAGATTGCTCGTAAAACCCGTGAAATCTGCGATCGATTATTTGCCGAACTCGGAGTATTCCTTGCCGTATGAGGGCGCAAAGGAAATGCTCAATGTGGACAATGTGGACGATAAGGTTTTTTTGACAGGACTATTTGAGGCAATGTATGACGACCTGCCAATGCCGAAAATGAAAAAGCGGTAAGTTCAATTCCGCGGAATAGAAAAAGGCGAGGGCTGTTTGTCCTCGCCTTTTTCTATGCGCCCCACCCCCTTTGATTCCCCCTCCCCCGGGAGGGGGTGGAAAGAGCGCCTCTGAGGGGAGGAACTGTCACGCCATGCGCGGTTTTGCGCCAAGAAAAAAGCACCCCGCAAGGGATGCTTTCGAATGATTGCTCAGACAAGCTCGATGATGGCCTCTTCCGCAGCGTCACCGCGGCGCTGGCCGAGCAGATAGATGCGGGTATACCCGCCGCCCTGCCCGAGCTCTTCCTTTCTCTGCGCATATTTCGGCGCGATCTCATTGAAGAGCTTTTCCATGAGCGGATGCTGGATCTTCCCCGTCCGTTTTTTGAAATCTTTCTTGCTCTCGGCAAACGGTTTGATCTCCTGGAGGTCATACGTCTTCGCCATGATGGCGCGGCGTGCCGCCAATTTCTTCGGACCGTCTTTATACGCGGTCGTCTTGATCTCCTTGCCCTTCTTGTCCTTGGCGATGACCTCGATCTCGACGACGTCTTCATAGGTATTGATCGCCTTGGTGATCAGCTTCTCGACGTAAGGCTGGAGTTCCTTCGCACGAGCCGCCGTTGTTTCAAGTTTTCCGTACCAAAGGAGCTGCGAGGCCTGGCCTCTCAAAATTGCGAGCCTCTGCTCCGTTGTTCTGCCCAATTTCCCCGGCATGGTTTAATCCTCCTTTTTTTCGAGCGAAAGACCGTACGCTTCGAGCTTCTGAATGACTTCGTCGAGAGATTTCTTGCCAAGATTTCTCACCTTGAGCATGTCCTCTTCCGTGCGGCGAATCAGGTCCTCCACGGTGTGAATGTTGGCTCTCTTCAGACAGTTGTAGGAGCGGACCGAGAAGTCCATATCCTCGATCTTCATCGAGAGAATTTGTTGCTGCTTGTCGTCGTCCGTCTTGACGAGGATATCCATGTCTTTGATGGTATCCGAGAGGTTGACGAACAGATTGATGTGATCCTGCATGATCTTCGCCGCAAGCGAGACGATCTCCTTGCCCGAGAACGTGCCGTTCGTCCAGACCTCGATGGTGAGACGGTCGTAATCGATGTTTTGTCCCACACGGGCGGGCTCGACGTTGTAATTCACTTTCTTGACGGGCGTATAGATGGAGTCGATGGGAATATAATCGATCTGCGGCTGTTTGTTATCCTTTGCGGGATGATATCCTCTGCCGCGGCCGATCGTGATCTCCATGTCGATCTTGCCGCCCTCGTCGATCGTGCAGATATACTGGTCGGAATTGATGATCTCCACTTCCGCGTCCTGCGAAATGTCCGCCGCCGTAATGACCGCGGGACCCTCTTTCGTGAGCCGCAGAACTTTGGTGTAATCTTTATCGGTGATCCTCGTCTTGATGGCGAGCAGTTTGAGGTTTAAGATGATTTCGGTAACGTCTTCTTTGACTCCCGGAATGGAGGAGAACTCGTGTTTTACGGTCCCGTCCATAAATTTGATCCCTTGCGCGGCAGCGCCGGGAAGCGCCGACAGCAGAATTCTTCTCAGACAGTTGCCTATCGTAAGACCGAATCCCTTTTCGAGCGGCTCAACGACGACTTTGGCGTAGCTTCTGTCTTCGCTCTCCGTAACCTCGATCTTGGGCATATCCATTTCGATCATATAGTACCCTCCTTATTTGATTTGATTACTTGGAGTACAACTCGACGATCATATGCTCTGCGATCTGACTGTCGACGTCCTCTCTTGTCGGGAGCGCCAAAACTTTCCCTTCGAGCTTTTCGGGATCAAATTCCAGCCACTTGGGCATGTTCGATACCTTCATGGATTTGACCTGCTCGAAGAATTTATTTCCTTTTCTGTTTTCCTTGACGGTGATGACGTCGCCCGCGCGCACGATATAGGACGGAACGGTGACCGTCTTGCCGTTGACGGCGAGATGCGCGTGATTGACGAGCTGACGGGCCTGGGTGCGCGAAGCGCCGATCCCCATGCGGAAGACGACGTTATCGAGCCTTCTCTCGAGAAGAGACAGCATGTTTTCACCGGTGATGCCCTTCATGCGCTCTGCGATCTCGTAGTAATGGCGGAATTGGCCCTCCTGCACGCCGTAGATGCGCTTGGTCTTCTGCTTCTCACGAAGCTGCTGGCCGTATTCCGAGACCTTCTTCCTGCCCGCGCCGTGCTGCCCCGGAGGAAGCGGCCGCTTATTGAACGGGCACTTCTCCATATAGCACTTATCGCCTTTCAAAAAGAGCTTCGCGCCCTCTCTTCTGCAAAGTTTGCATTTTGCTTCTCTGTAAACTGCCATGATGTCTTACCCTCCTTAAACTCTTCTGCGCTTGGGCGGACGGCATCCGTTGTGCGCAATCGGGGAAACGTCGGAGATGAGCGTGACCTCGAGCTCGCAGTTGGCAAGCGCGCGGATGGCCGACTCTCTGCCGGCACCGGGCCCCTTCACATACACTTCGACGGAACGAAGCCCATGCTCTTTCGCCGCCTTGGCCGCCGTCTCGGCCGCCATCTGCGCTGCAAACGGGGTCCCCTTTCTCGAACCGCGATAGCCAAGCGCGCCGGCGCTCGACCACGAGATCGCGTTGCCGCTCATATCCGTGATCGTAACGAGGGTATTGTTGAACGTGGACTGGATATGCACCTGTCCTTTATCTACCTTTTTGAGTTCTCTGCGCTTACGCGAAACAGTTTTTTTCTGACCTGCCATGATCCGCCCTCCTTACTTCTTCTTGTTTGCAACCGTCCGGCGGGGACCCTTGCGGGTTCTTGCGTTGCGCTTGGTGCTCTGGCCGCGGACGGGCAGCCCCTTTCTGTGGCGCACGCCGCGATAGCATCCGATCTCCATCAGACGCTTGATGTTCAAAGAAACTTGTCCTCTGAGTTCGCCCTCCACGGTGAGGTGGTGGTCGATATATTCTCTCAGTTTGGATACGTCGTTTTCATCGAGATCCTTGACGCGCGTATCGGGATCGATCCCCGTCTCCGCCAAGATCTTTTTCGACGTCGTAAGCCCGATCCCGTAGATGTAGGTGAGGCCGACCTCGACCCGCTTCTCTCTCGGTAAATCCACACCGGCAATACGTGCCATGTAACTTGTAACCTCCGTTTTTTCGGTAAAAATAATTTATCTATGTCCGCCTTGCCCTGCGGGGCCGCAGTGGAAAATGCTCCCCCGAAAGGCCGGTTATTTTCGGTTTCACGAAACTTTTCCCAAGCTCCGTGATGCGTCTCCGCCCGAAGGCAGAGAGGACTTCGGCGCTTTAAGCGCAAAGTAAGCCGACTTCCCGCACGTCTTTTCTGCGGAAATTCAGCTTAAATTGCATATTGCCTGCGGTTTTTTTCGCAAACCGCATCTTGTATTATAACACGCCGAAATTTTTGTGTCAACTGTTTTTAGCCCTGTCTTTGCTTGTGGCTCTTATTTTTCGAGCAAATGACCATCACTTTGCCGTTTCTCTTGATCACCTTGCACTTATCGCACATGGGTTTTACGGAAGGTCTGACTTTCATAGTAATTACCTCAAAGTTGATTTTTTGGGATGACCGCGCGCCCCGCGTCATGCGGGAGCCGGAAGGCCCGCGCGATCCTTGGGATCAGTTCTTGCTTCTCCAGGTGATGCGGCCCTTCGTCAGATCGTAGGGACTCATCTCCAACTTGACCGCGTCGCCTTCGATGATGCGGATATAGTTCATGCGGAGTTTTCCCGAAATATAGGCCGTGATCACATGCCCGTTGGAAAGCCGCACTTTGAATGTCGCATTGGGGAGCGCTTCGATGACCCTGCCCTCTGCTTCGATGACATCGTCCTTTGACATAGTTCCTCCGATTAAAGCGTCAGGATTTCCACGCCGTCCTCACGAATGACGACTGTGTTCTCATAGTGTGCTGCGGGCTTGCCGTCGAGCGTGACGGCCGTCCAGCCGTCCGGAAGCACCTTTACCCGAAACGTTCCCGCCGCGATCATGGGCTCGATGCAGATCACCGTGCCCGCCTCGAGACGGACGCCCGTGCCGCGTCTTCCGACGTTGGGGACCGCCGGGTCCTCGTGCATCTCTCTGCCGATCCCGTGTCCCGTATACGCGCGAATGACGGAAAATCCGTTGGATTCGGCGTGTTTTTGCACACGGTAGCCGATATCGTAGAGCGGTGTGCCGGCTTTGAGCCCCTCGATGCCCTGAAAAAAGCACTCCTCGGTGACGCGCACAAGTTTGTCCTTTTCGGGCGAGACCGTTCCGATGCGGAACGTCCTGGCGCCGTCGCCGTGAAATCCGTTTTTATAGGCGCAGAGATCGACGCTCACGATGTCGCCCTCTTCGATCACCCGATCGTCGGGGATGCCGTGGACGACGACTTCGTTGACGGAGATACATGCCGACGCGGGATATCCGCAGTAGCCGAGACAGCTCGGCTCCGCGCCGCTCGCCTTGATGAAATCATAGACGAGACGGTCCACGTCTTTGGTCGTCATGCCGGCCCCGATCTTCTCCCCCACGAAACTGAGACAGTCGCGGACGATGGCCGTAGGCTCGCGCATGAGAGCTATTTCTGCTTCGCTCTTGACTTCGATCATAGCGTGTTCAAGAGACCGTCGAGCACGCGCTTGACTTCTTCGAACAGGACCTCGGCGGGCGCCTCGGTTCCCGTGAAGTTATGGATGATCCCTTTTTGGGTGTAGTAATCGATGAGGGGCGCCGTCTGTTCGTTGTATACGGCGAGCCGTGCCCCCACCGTCTCGGGATTGTCGTCTTTGCGCTGATAGAGCTCTCCGCCGCAGCGGGCGCACTTCGTCGCGCCGTTCAGGGTCGAGACATGGTAGCTTTCGCCGCAATCTCTGCAGACCCGTCTGCCGCACAAGCGGTCCATAAGGAGCTTATGGTCGATATTGATGTTGACCACCCCGTCGATCTTCGCGAACGTGTCCAACGCCTCCGCCTGATAGAGATTGCGGGGGAAGCCGTCGAGCAGATAGCCCTTTTCGCAATCCGGCCAAGTGAGGCGGTCCTTGACGATGGCAACGGTCACCTCATCGGGAACGAGCTCGCCCTTATCCGTATAGGACTTCGCGAGAAGACCGATCTCCGTGCCGTTCTTGATATTCGCCCGGAAGATGTCCCCCGTCGAAATGTGAACGAGGCCATACCGTTCGGCGATCTTGGTTGCCTGCGTACCCTTGCCTGCGCCGGGTGCGCCGAGTAGGATCAGATTCATAGAAACTCCTTAATTTAACAGAGTTCACGAAATTTTTCTTGACGAAAAATTTCCGTGAGGGGTGGAGCGCCGCAATTCTCGCTCAGCAGCCCGGTGGGCTGTGAGCGGCGGCGCGACATGAGCGGTGGCCTCCGCGAAGGGGCCGCAGGCGGTCCCTGCCGCCAAGGCGTCGCCCGGCTTAAAGCGCGAAGCGCAAATTGAGGGAAAAAACAAAAAGCGTGGTTTTTGTTTTTTCAGGGAATTAGGGAATGGTAGAGATTGGCGAGCCGCGGAACCCACTTCACGCCTTCGGTGGAAGACCCATAACGGGGGACGCCATGCGAACGCCTACCCTTGCTGTCCCCCCGAAGGGGGAAAGTGGCCCGTAGGGCCGAACGGGGGGATCTCCCCTCCCCGCCTTCGGCGGAACTCCCCCCATAAATGGGGGAAGTCTTCGCGTAACCTTATTTCAGGAATCCCTTGTAGTTCTTCATCATGATCTGCGACTGCAATTGCTTATCAAATTCCAGCGCGACCGAGACGACGATCAAAAGTCCCGTTGTGGAGAACACGTTGACGAGATTTTGACCCGCCCAACTGAACATGACCGAGGGCACGAATGCGACGAGCGTCAGGAAGATCGCGCCGAAGAGCGTGATGCGTTTGTTGATCTTGCGCAAATATGCCGCCGTGGGCTTCCCGGGACGGATGCCCTGGATGAAGCCGCCGTTGCTCTGGATCTGCTTCGCCACATCGTCGGGATTGAACTGGATCTGCGCATAGAAGAACGCGAAGATGAAGATGAGGATGCAGAGCGCGAGGGAATAGAAGATCTGGCCATACCATGCCCCCGATCCGGAGAACCACTCGGTCAGGCTGTTCTGCACGCTCTCGTTGCGCACAAAGAGGCTGATGATCATCGAGGGGAAAGAGATGATGGCGAACGCAAAGATGAGAGGCATGACGCCGCTGCCCGTGATCTTCATGGGGATCACGGAACTTTGGCCGCCGTACATCTTGGTGCCGCGTACCTGTTTCGCATACTGCACGGGGATCTTCCGTTCGGCCAAATCCACGTAGACGATCACGAAGAAGATCAATACTGCGAGGACAAAGAAGAGGCCGAGGTTGAGAAGATGCATGGGGCTGTCGGTAAACACCGCCTTGATCTCTTCCCAAATGGAAATGCCGCCCGTGGAAATGATGCCGACGAAGATGATGAGCGAGATGCCGTTTCCGATCCCGTAGTCGGTGATGCGCTCGCCCAGCCACATGACGAGCAGCGAGCCCGCCGTGTAGACGATGGTCATGTAGATCCCCGCGACCCAAACGTTGCCGAAGAGACCGGTACGGATCGCACCCGTGTAGTCGGTAATGCTGGTATTTGCGGGAGGCGCTGCGTTGAGCGCGAAGTTGACGATAATGCCGATGGATTGGATGATGGCAAGGATGATGGTGAGGATGCGCGTGTAGAACATCAGGCGCTTTCTCCCCTCTTCCCCTTGCTTGGACAAATTCTCAAGGTAGGGGATCCCGACCGTGAGAAGCTCGATGATGATCGACGCATTGATGTACGGGCCGATCCCGAGAGCGAAGAGCGTACCGTTGGCAAGCGCGTTGCCGGTGATGCCGCTCATGAGCGTGAGGAAATCGTTCCCCGTGATCGCACTCGAAAAGGAATCTCTGATGAGGCCCGGCACGGGGATATAGCATCCCAAACGGAAAACGAGCAGGATCAACAGAGTCATCAGGAGCTTTTTCCGGATGTCCTTGTTCCGAAAGGCGTTTTTGAGTGTTTCAATCATGTTTTCGCTCCTTTGGATAGCCGGAAAGCGGGAATGACGGGAGTCACTCGATGACTTCCGCCGTACCGCCCGCGGCCTCGATCGCGGACTTGGCTGCCTCGGAGAACTTCGCCGCTTTCACGGTGAGGGCGACTTTGAGTTCGCCGCTCCCGAGCACCTTGAGGCCCACATTGTTCTTGACTTCCTTCGCGAGACCGCAATCCAACACGAGATCGTAGTCGACCACCGTCCCCGCAGGGAAATCGTTGAGCGCGGAAATGTTCACGATCACATATTCCTTGCGCCACTTGTTATGAAAACCGCGCTTGGGGATCCTGCGCGCAAGCGGCATCTGGCCGCCCTCGAAGCCCGGCCTTACGCCGCCGCCCGAACGCGCCCACTGGCCCTTGTGGCCCTTGCCGCTCGTCTTGCCGAGACCCGATCCGATGCCCCTCCCAAGACGCTTCTCCGATGTTCTTGCTCCCTCGGCGGGAGAAATCGTATCAATTCTCATTGCTTCCTCCTTATTCCTCTTCGACTTTCACGAGGTGCGCGACTTTCTTGAGTTTGCCCCGAAGCGTGGCGCTGTCCTCAAACGTCTTGGAGGAATTGAGTTTGGTGAGCCCGAGAGAGGCGACCGTCTCCTTGACGGCCTTCACTGAGCCGATGGGGCTCTTTACGAGCGTTACTTTTACCATATCTTCCCTCCTCAGCCTACGATCTCTTCGACGGACTTGCCGCGAAGAGCCGCGATTTCCTCGGCGGTCTTGAGCTCCGCAAGCCCCGCGACCGTCGCCTTGATGCAATTGCCGGGGTTCTGCGTGCCGTGAGATTTGGTTCTGATGTTCTTGATGCCCGCGGCCTCCATGACCGCACGCACGGGGCCGCCCGCGATAACGCCGGTACCTTCGGCGGCGGGGAGCATCAGCACCGCGCCCTTGCCGAACTTGCCGAGAACTTCGTGGGGAATGGTCGTATCGACGATGGCGACTTTGATCATGTTCTTCTTGGCCGCCTGCGTCGCCTTCTCGATGGCCTCGGGCACTTCCTTCGACTTGCCCGTGCCGTAACCTACATGGCCCGCGCCGTCGCCGACGACAACGAGCGCCGCAAACCGCATGTTCTTGCCGCCCTTGACCGTCTTGCTGACGCGGTTGATCTCGATGAGCTTCTTGATGAGCCCGTCGTTTTCTTCCTGCCTTCTCTGGGGTCTGTTTTCTCTTGCCATAACGCCCTCCTTCAGAATTCCAGCCCGGCTTCACGCGCGCCGTCTGCGATCGCCTGAACGCGACCCGTGTAGTTATAACCGCCTCTGTCGAACACGACGGTTGCGATCCCTTTCTCCTTGGCGCGCTCCGCGGCGATCTTGCCGACGACCTTTGCGGCTTCCGTCTTGGTCTTGCCCGCGACTTCGCTCTTCACCGACTTCTCGAGGGTGGAGGCGGACGCAAGCGTGCAACCGTTGACGTCGTCGATGAACTGGACATAGATATTCTTCGAGCTTCTGTAAACGGAGAGACGGGGGCACTCGGGCGTTCCGGAGATCTTCTTCCGCACGCGCAGGTGACGGCGCTGTCTGACCGCGTTCTTATCAATTCTTGTAATCATGATTCACGCTCCTTTACTTCTTGCCCTTGCCCGAAGTCTTGCCTTCCTTGTGCTCGACATGCTCGCCCTTATAGCGGATGC